>PSLH01000138.1:0-3848 GCA_040289505.1 Thermoleophilia bacterium
CCGGGCGAGCTCGCAGCAATCGTCGTCTGGCCGCTGATCGTGGCCGCTGTCGGCCTCTTCGCCCGCCGAGTCGAGCGGCAGCGGGCCAGCCTACGCCAGCTCGTCGACGCCGAAGAGGAGCGGCGCCGCTCGCTCGCCCTCACCCTGCACGACGAGAGCGCCCAGACGCCGACCGGCGCGCTCCTGACCCTGCGCGCCGGCCAACGCGACCCCGACGTCGAGACGGATCGAGCCAGGGAGCTGATCAAGGCAACCATCCAGCAACTCCGTCAGCTCGCGCTCGAGCTCAGTCCCAAGGCACTGGAGGACTACGGACTCGCGGCCGCACTCGCACACCTAGGAGCGTGGGTCAGTAACCGGGTCCATCCGGGGGCGGTCCTAGCCTCTCCCTTGCAAGCGAGTCAAGGGGGAAGCGGTGGGGATCGCAGCGATGGAGGCAACGGAGGCGCAGGAGCGCTTGTGCGAGGTCGAGGAGCGGCCGGCGGGCGAGCGTGGCGAGGGAGAGGGGGTTGGTGTCGACAAGACGTTCCGTCCCTACGACCCCGATCAGCTGTTGCTGCTTTCCCCTTCGATCCAGGACTGGGTCCCCGACGGCCATCTCGCCCGCTTCGTCTCCGACCTCGTCGAGCACGGGCTCGACCTCTCGCCGATCTACGCCGCCTACGAGGAGGAGCGGGGCTTCCCGCCCTACGACCCGCGCCTGATGCTGAAGCTTTTGCTGTACGGCTATGCGACCGGCACTCCCTCCTCGCGCAAGCTGGAGCAGCGCACCTACGACGATGTCGCGGTGCGCTTCCTCTGCGTCGATCAGCACCCCGACTACCGTTCGATCGCCCGCTTCCGCCGCCGCCACCTGGAGGCGCTCGCCGAGCTGTTCACGCAGGCGCTCGCCGTCTGCGCCAAGGCGGGGCTGGTCAAGCTGGGCCGAGTCGCTCTGGACGGGACGAAGCTGCGGGCGAACGCCTCCCGGCACAAGGCGATGAGCTACGAGCGGATGGGCAGGGAGGAGCGCAGGCTCGAGGCCGAGCTGGCCGAGCTGCGGGCGCAGGCAAAGGCGCTGCTCGAGCAAGCCGAGCAGGCAGACGAGGCCGACGATGCCCGCTACGGGGCTGAGCGCCGCGGCGACGAGCTGCCCGAGGAGCTTGCCCGCAGCGAGCGGCGCCTGGAGAGGATCCGGGAGGCGAAGGCGGCGCTGGAGGCCGAGGCGAAGCTGAAGGCGGAGGGTAAGCGCCGCCAGCGCGACGACGAGGAGCCGCCGAAGCCGAAGCCGAAGGCGCAGCGCAACTTCACCGACCCCGACTCGAAGATCATGAAGACGGCGGACAAGAGCTTCCACCAGTGCTACAACGGCCAGGCGGTCGTCGATGAGGCCGCGCAGGTGATCGTCGCGGCGGAGCTGAGCGACTGCGCCGCCGACGCGCCGGGGCTACCACCGCTGCTCGAGCAGCTCGAGGCGAACATCGCCGCGGCCGCCCCGGCGCTCGAGCTGGAGGGCACGCAGCTGCTCGCCGACTCGGGCTTCTACTCGGAGGCAAACGTCGAGGCCTGCCAGGAGCGCGGCCTCGACCCCTTCATCGCCACCGGCCGTCTCAAGCACTCGCAGGCCCCCCGCCCGCCCCGCGGGGGCGCATCCCGAGGGACGCAACGCCGAAGGAGCGGATGGCGCGCAAGCTCAGGACGAAGAAGGGCAGGGCCGCCTACGCGCGGCGCAAGGCGATCGTCGAGCCCGTCTTCGGCCAGATCGAGACCGTCCAGAACGGGCGCAGGCTGCTCTTACGCGGCAAATCCGCCGCTCGGGCCGAGTGGCGCCTCCACTGCGCCTGCCACAACCTGCTCAAGCTCTTCCGCGCCGGTGGACTTGCCCGGCTCGGGCTGGAAGCAGGGGCGGAGGGGGCGCCGAGCGGGAGCAGGAAAGGCCTCCGGGCCCCTCTCCTTGCTGCTCTCTGCGGCCGGGGAAATGCGTTGCGTGGCTGGCTCGCCGCCAAATGGCGGGTGTGCGCGGCGATCAGCGTCCCCGCTCTCGTTACGGACCCACGCTCCTAGCCGCGGTCATCGAGCGGGCGAACGCCGCCGGGATGGCCGTGGTCGCCCGCGGCGGAGGCATGTCGTACACGCTCGGGTTCACGCCCAGCCGTCCGTCGACGGTGCTCCTCGACATGCGGCGGATGAACCGCATCCGCGAGATCAACCGCGACGACATGTACGTGATCGCCGAGGCCGGCTGCACATGGGAGCAGCTCTACCACGAGCTCGGCGAGCAGGGCGTTCGGACGCCGTACTACGGACCGCTCTCGGGACGCTACGCGACGGTCGGAGGGGCGCTCTCGCAGAACAGCCTCTTCTGGGGCTCGGGCGTGCACTCGACGGTCGCCGACTGCGTGCTAGGGCTCGAGGTCGTCCTCGCCGGCGGCCGGGTCGTCCGCACCGGCTCGTGGGGCCGCCCGTCGACGAACGCCTTCCTGCGTCACAACGGCCCCGACCTGTCGGGGATCTTCACTGGCGACACGGGCGCCATGGGAGTCAAGGCCGCCGCTGCCATCCGTCTCGTGCCGGCTCCTGCTGTTTCGCTCGGCGCGTCGTTCGCCGTCCCGTCGTTCGAGGCGGCGATCGAAGCGATGAAGGAGATCTCGCCGCTCGGGATCGTCTCCGAGCTGTACGAGCTCGATCCCTTCTACCACGGCGTGCTCGCACGGGCAGGTCTAACGTTCCTCGCCGACCACGACTGGACCGTGCACTTCGGAGTCGACGCGCCCGACGAGGCGATCGGGCAGGCGCAGCTCGACTACTGCAAGCGGATCTGCGCTAAGTACGGCGAGGAGATCGACCCCGTCACCGTCTCGGTCTTCAAGAACGACCCGTTCGGCGCCGTACAATCGATCCTGCTCGGCCCCGACGGTGGGCTCTGGCTCCCGATCCACGCCTTCCTGCCCTGGTCGAAGGCGCAGGCGGCCCGCCAGGCGGTCGAGCGCTTTTTCGAGCGGCACGCCTCGACGATGGAGGCGCACGGGATCAAGACGTCGGTGCTCTCGGTTGGGTCCGGCAAGGACTTCGTCTTCGAGCCGAGCTTCTACTGGTTCGACCAGCTCGGCGACTTTTGGCTCGAGAGGATCTCTCCGGAGGCGGCCACCGAGTGGAAGGAGATCCCGGCGGACGAGGAGACGCGGTCGGTCGTGCTCGAGCTTCGCCGACAGCTCGCGAAGACATTCGACGGCGTCGGCTGCTGCCACATCCAGGTCGGGAAGTACTACGAGTACGAGCCCATGCTGGAGCCGGAGACGTGGAGCATCGTCAAGGCTTTCAAGGCGGCGGTCGACCCGCAGGGCCTCGTCAACCCGGGCTCGCTCGGGCTGGGATCCTGAAGGGAGGGGCAGTGCTGTTCATGTTCCGCGGGCGCGTGACGCGGCCGGAGGGGATCTCAACACCGAGTGGTACCGCGTGCGCCACGCCGAGAGCGTCGCGAGCCGCGAGGCGATAGCCGCCGGCGCTATGAAGAGCCTCTGGAAGGTCGCGGGTCGCGACAAGGTGATCGGCATCGTCGACGTCGGCGCTCTACGTGCTGCCGGTCTGGCGGGAGGGCATGGAGACGATCGTCGACCATCGAATGGCTGCCCCTGCGACCGTACGAGAACTGGGGCGAGCCCTCCGCGCTTCACCGAACAGAAGGAAGGCTGCCCGCGCTCGCCGGTGAGCGAAGGTTTGGGAGATGCAGCTGGACGTGGAGGCGGCCAAGGCGGCGGTGAAGAAGATCGGCGACGCTCTCGGCCTGGACGTGTACCAGGCAGCGGAAGGCATCCTGGGTGGACTACGGGCTGCTCCAGCTCTACGACCGGCTCTCGCTCTACTTCTGC
>PSLH01000139.1:0-3834 GCA_040289505.1 Thermoleophilia bacterium
GCTCCTCGCCGGCGAGGAGCCGGAGCGCGTCTACGGCGAGCAGGTGGTGGCCCCGCCGGCGTGGACGTCCGTTTCGCTGCCCTCCTGCGCTTCCCGAGCGGCGTCGTGGCCGAGCTCGCCTCGGATCTCACGGCCGAGCACATGAGCGTGGAGCTGGAGAAGGTGGCCGACGCCGTCGACGGTCGCGCTTCGCGTCTCCTCGGCCGGGAGGACGGCCTCGGCCGGGGCCCGGCGATCCAATCCCTCTGCCGCTCGGCCGAGAGGGAGCATCGGGTCACGCTCGGCGAATCCGGCGAGAGCCTCTCGCCCGTATTGAGTGCACGGACTTTCCATTCGATCCAAGGAGGCTCATAGTGCGCCGAACTTTTGCTTTCGCCGCCCCCGTGGTCGGGCTTGTGGCTGCCCTCGCGCTGGCCGCGACGGCCGTGGCCGCCCCTCCCAGGCTTTTCGGCACGGTAGGGCCCGGCTTTACGATCACGCTCAAAGATGCCAGGGGAAAGCCGGTGAGGACGCTCAAGGCCGGCACGTACACGATCGTGGTCAGCGACAAGTCGTCCATCCACAACTTCCACCTGAGCGGCCCGGGGGTGAACAAGGTGATCACGGGCGTCGGCTTCACCGGCACGAAGAGGGTCACGCTGACGCTCAAGAAGGGCAAATACAGCTTCGTCTGCGACCCGCACTCCTCCACCATGCACGGAGGCTTCACCGTCACGTAGCCGGGCGCGGTTGGCGGGCGGCTCCGGAGGGCCGCCCGCCTGCGGCTCCTACGGCCGCGTCGGCGCTACGACTGGGCGAGCGGCAGCCGCTCGACCTGGCCGTCCACGATCCGCCAGGCGGCGAGCTCGCCGGTGGGCCGCGACAGGATCAGGTAGGGGCGGCCGGCCCAGTGGCCGATGTTGGCGATGTCGGTCTGGGAGGGGCGGGCCGAGTCGGTGGGGTGGGAGTGGAAGACGGCCAGCTCGTAGCCTTCGTCCTCGAGGAAGAAGTCGTTCGGGCTTCCCGGCTGGAGCTGGAAGCGGTAGGGGCTCTGGGCGAGGTTTCGGCCGGGCAGGTAGCGGACGGCGACGCCGTCGCGGAAGGCGACGAGACCGCAGGCCTCGTTCGGCGCCTCGGCGGCGGCGTGCGCTTCCAGCTGGCGGCGAATCGCCTCCGGGACTACCACCAGTGGCCGCGCTCCATGGCGGCCTCCGGATCGGGGGCGTCCCAGAAGTCGGCGGACAGGTACTTCCAGCCCCCGTCGGCCAGGATGCAGACGATCACGCTCCCCGGCTCGAGCTCCTTGGCCAGCTTGCGGGCTACGTGCACGACCGCCCCTGAGGAGACGCCGGCAAAGATGCCCTCCTTGCGCAGGAGGAGCTTCGTCCCAGCCGCTGCCTCGCCGTTGCTGACGAGCACCTTGCGGTCGAGCTTCGATACGTCCAGGATGGGCGGTACGTAGCCGTCGTCGAGGGAGCGCAGGCCCATAACGAGATCGCCGGGGAGCGGCTCGGCAGCGGCCACCATGACGTCGGGGAACGACTCGCGCAGCCGCTCGCCGGTGCCCATGAGCGTGCCGCCAGTGCCGAGGCCGGCGACCAGGCAGTCGACCCGGTCGAGCGCCTCGGCGATCTCCGCCCCTGTGCCCTCGTAGTGGGCGCGCGGGTTAGCCTCGTTGGCGTACTGGAAAGGCATGTAGTACTTGGGCTCCTGCTGGGCGATCTCCAGGGCCAGGCGCACCGCCCCGTTCGACCCCTCCTCGGGAGGCGACTCGATGATGTCCGCCCCGAACAAGCGAAGCAGGCGCTTTCGCTCCTCGGTTGCGTTGGCCGGCATGACGCAGGTCAGCTTGTAGCCCTTGAGGCGGGCGATGAAGGCAAGGGAGATACCGGTGTTGCCGCTCGTCGGCTCGAGCAGCTCGCGCCCCGGCTCGAGCTCGCCCGAGGCCTCCGCCGCCTCGATCATCGTCTTGGCGATCCGATCCTTGATCGAGCCGGTCGGGTTCTGCCCCTCCAGCTTGGCGTACAGGCGGATCCCCTCGGGGGCGATGCGGGAAAGCTCGACCAAGGGCGTGTGCCCGATCAGGTCAAGCAGGGAGTGGGCGAGGATGCCGGTTCGCTGGCCTCCGGCCATGGCGGGAAGGAGAATGACCGTCGCCTGCTCGGCCACGGGGGTGTCGAGGCCGTCCAGCGTGCGCACGTCCTCGCCCTCCACGTAGACGTTGACGAAGGGGGCGATCGCTCCGTCGGCGAGGATCTGGCCGCGAAGGGCGGGAAAGCGGGTGGTCAGGTCCTCGAGCACGTCTCTGACCGTCTGCCCGGCCGCCTCTACCTCGCGCGCGCCGCCCGTCTCGGCGCGCAGGGTGGGGGGGATGCGCACCTTGGGCATGTCAGTGCACCCCGGCCGGGCGGCCCTGGCAGAACTCGACGTAGTCCACGTACTCGGTGATGGTGGGCGACTCGCCGCACACCGGGCAGGCTGGATCGCGCCGCAGCGCCACCTCGGTGAAGGAGGGAGCGAGCGCGTCGAAGAGGAGCAGCCTGCCCACGAGCGGCTCGCCGATCCCGAGCACGAGCTTGAGGGCCTCGTTGGCCTGGATGGAGCCGATGATGCCGGGCAAAACGCCCAGAACTCCACCCTCGGCGCAGCTCGGTGCCAGCTCGGGCGGAGGCGGCTGGGGGAAGAGGCAGCGGTAGCAGGGCCCTTCGCCCGGCTTGAACACGGTCACCTGGCCCTCGAAGCGGAAGATAGAGCCGTGGACGACGGGGATGCCGTGCCAGACGGAGGCGTCGCTCAGGAGGTAGCGGGTGGGGAAGTTGTCCGCCCCGTCCACGATCACGTCCCAGCCCTCGCCCAGGATACGATCGACGTTCTCCGAGGTCAGCCGCTCCCGGAACACCTTCACCTGCACGTCTGGGTTGAGGGCCTCGATCGTCCGCTTGGCCGACTCCGCCTTGGGCTCGCCCAAGCGCTCGGTTGAGTGGACGATTTGGCGCTGCAGGTTGGTGGCGTCGACCACGTCGTCGTCGACGATGCCGATGGTGCCGACGCCGGCCGCCGCCAGGTAGAGCGAGGCGGGGGAGCCGAGGCCGCCGGCCCCGATCAAAAGCATGCGGGAGTCGAGGAGCTTGAGCTGGCCTCGCTCGCCCACCTCCGGGATGAGCAGATGGCGGCTGTAGCGTGCCCTCTGCTCGGCCCCCAGCGATCGATCGGTGACGACGGGAAAGCCGCTTCGCTTCCACTCCACGAAGCCCCCGGCCAGGTTGACGACGCTCGTGTAGCCGAGCTCCTCGAGGGTCTTGGTGGCGAAAGCAGAGCGGGCGCCGCTGGCGCAGTAGACGACGATGGGGGTGGAGCGGTCGGGGACGGCGCTCTCCACCCGCGACTCCAGCGATCCGCGAGGGATGTGGATGGCGCCGGGAAGGTGGCCCTCGTCCCACTCCTCCCGCTCGCGGACGTCCAAGAAGACAGGCGTCTGGCCGTTGTCGAGGAGCTTGGCGGCTGTCTGGACGCCGATCTCCTGGATCTGGGCCTTGACCTGCTGGAGGAGCTCGCGGTAGGTCGGCATTGGTTTCAAAAGTATAGCGATAGGGTAGCTGTCTGTCAGCGCGGATGACTCTGCTCGGGCGGCGTTGGCGCGATCTTGGCCTGAGAACGTATCCCATGGACGGCGAATTCCGCGCTAGCCTCGGCCCCGGAGGGGGCGCGGGGGCCCCCGACAAGGAGGGGAAGGAGGAAGACGCGCGGGCGCCAAGGGCGGAGAGCGGCCGAGCGAGGTCGGTATCGTCGAGCGGGTGAGCCCCCGCCTGCGCGTCTACCTTCTCGTCGGTCTGGCCGCCCTGGCCGCGGCCGCCA
>PSLH01000140.1:0-3812 GCA_040289505.1 Thermoleophilia bacterium
GGCGGCCTGAATGGCCGCCGCCTCGCGCCGCATCGACTCGACCGGCCGAAGGGCGGCGGCAGCGAGCGCGTACGCAAGGAGCGAGGCGGCGAGGAGCGCCAGGGGCCCGCCCACGAGCATCTGGGCGAGGAGACCCGAGAGGGCTTCCTCGCGGCCCTCGAGCGAGGAGCCGACCACGACAACGAGTCGTCGGTCCTGCGCCCGCACGGGGGCAGCAAGGAGCCGCGACTCGCCGTCGATGCCCGGGACGAGCCTGCGATCGAGCTGAAGGGGGCGTTCCCCAGCCCGAGCCAGCTCCGCCGGGGAGAGCAGCGGCCGCTCGCCGAGCTGGGGCGTCGTATCCACCACTCTTCCAGCGAGATCGAGGACTTGCGCGAAGCTCTCCCCCCGCTCGGCCAGGCGGGCGCCACCGCCCTCCCGAAGGCCTGAGTCGGCTTGGCGGACGAGCGCCGCGATGTCGTCGGCCCGGGTGCGAAGGCCGTCGTCGATCGTCTGGTCGAGAGCCGAGGCCAGGCGAAGGTAGAGAAAAAGACCGGTGGCCGAGAGGACAAGCGCCATCGCCACCGCGAACGCAAGCGTCAGTCGGACGCGAATGGGGAACCGGGCTAGGAGCGGCACCGCACCCTACCGGAGTCGAGTGCCCGGCCGACGCCAGCGACGAGCCGGAAGCGGGCAAGTCCGGGCGCAAGGTCGAGACGAAGCGCACCGTAGACGCTGTTTTCTCCCCAGCCGCGGTAGGCCGTGGTCATGGCCGGCGACGAGGATTTTCGCTCGACCTCCGAGCGCCCGCCACAGAAGCTCGAGGTCCTCCTGGTCGCCATGCAGGCCGGCGCCGAAGCAGGACCGCTGCCAGAAGCTACGACGGAAGTGGCCGCGCGCGGACGCGGCTGCGAAGGCACCGAAGCTGCGACGAGCCGGGGGCGTACGGTAACTCCGACCTCAGGCGTGAGAATTTTCCGGCCGGCGAGCCGCAAAGGGTAGTGCTCCGAAGGCTGCCCGCCAGTCACGCGCGACTGGTAGCGATCGTAGCCTTGCCGGCGGCGGGACCACTCATGACGTCCGGGCCTGAGCGCCGTCCGTGAAGGACGGGGCCGTACAAGGGCGCGTAGCGCTGCCGGTCGTCGGCACTCGTGCCGTTCGGGTAGACGTCGCCGAGGTGGAGGAGGAGATCGGGACACGCGGGCGCCTGAGCCAGGGTCACTCGCGCCGTTGCCAGCGTCTGGCCGACAAGGAGAAGGCCGACCGCGGCCCGCCGCGTGTCGAGCGCCACGGCAGCTACCCGCCCCCGTCCTTACGCAGCCGGTAGCCGGCGCCGCGCACCGTCTCCAGCGATCGAAGCCCGAAAGGGCGGTCGATCTTCTCGCGCAGGTAACGCACGTAGACATCGACCACGTTCGAGCGGTTCTCGTAGCTGTACGGCCAGGCGTGCTCGAGCAGGTCGTAGCGAGAGAGGACCTGCCCCGGCCGGCGCATGAACGTCTCCAATAGAGCGAACTCCTTCGTGGAAAGGTGGATCTCGCTGTCTCCTCGCCAGACCTGGCGGGTCGAGGGGTCGAGCCTGAGCGACCCCGCCTCGAGCACGGCCGGTCGCTCGACCGCTCCACGGCGTGCCAGGGCGCGCAGCCGGGCCAACAGCTCGGCGAAGGAGAAAGGCTTCGTCAGGTAGTCGTCCGCGCCCGCGTCCAAGCCCGCCACTCGGTCGTCGACCGCATCACGGGCGGTCAGCATCAGCACCGGGGCCCACGCTCCGGCTTGGCGCAGCCTGCGGCAGACCTCGAACCCGTCCAGGTCAGGAAGCATGACGTCGAGCACGATCGCGTCGTACTCGGTCGCTCCCGCCCGCACGAGCGCATCCTGCCCGTGCGAGACGAGATCGACGGCGTGGCCCTCCTCGGCCAGGCCACGGCGAAGGAGCGCCGCCATCTTGAGCTCGTCCTCGACGATCAGGATGCGCACGGCCGGCGGTCAGGCCAAGGGGCAGGCGAGAGAAACAGATCGGGGGGATGCCACGAGACGCATTGAACCTAGAAGCGCGCGATGAGAGGACGATGAGAGGGGCGAGCCAGCGTCGCCGCCCGCCACCCCCGACGGGCAGCCCTCTCATCTCCGTCTCAGGGTGGCCCTCTACCGTCGGCCTGCATCGTCCCACGACAAAGGAGGAACCCGCGATGCGCAACCAACTACTCAGGATCTCCGCTGGTCTCGCGGCGCTCGCCGCCCTCGGGCTCGGCGGCGCCGCCATCGCCTCGGCAACCCAAGGCGGATCGCCGAGCGCGAAGGCTCCCGTCCTGGCCAAGGTGCAGAAGAGCACGGCCGATGCGGACACGATCGAGCAGGAGAACGGGGCCGACGACGCGACCGAGGCTGGGACTGGCGAGAAGCCAGAGGTAGCAGGCGAGGCTGCCGAGGAGGCCGGAGCCGAGTTGGCCTCGGAAGTCCCAGGGAACGACGGGCCCGGTGGCCACGCCGACGAGCCGGCTAACCCCAACGCCGACCACCAGTTCCAGGGGCAGGAGTAGCTCTAGCCCCACGACCGGTTGATGCCTGCGGCCCCGTTGACCCGGGGCCGCAGCCGTTCGGAGAGGAGATGCTCAGCCCGATTCGGCCAGGAGGCTGGCCAGGTCGAGCGGGGCCGTGTACATGAGAACGCCTCGGCCGTCGGGCGGCCGCGGCCACTCCTCGCGCGGGCGGTCTCGGTAGAGCTCGATGCCGTTCCCGTCCGGGTCGCGCAGGTAGACAGCCTCGCTGACACCGTGGTCGGAAGCGCCCTCCAGGCGGATGCCGGCCTCGAGCACCCGCCTCACCGCACGGGCCAGCGACCTTCGGTCGGGAAAGCGGAAGGCGACGTGGTAGAGGCCCGTGTGGCCAGGCGGAGGCGGCGTCCCGCCCCGGCTCTCCCAAGTGTTGAGACCGACGTGGTGGTGGTAGCCGCCGGCAGAGAGGAACGCGGCCTCGTCCCCGAGGCGCTGCATGAGCTCGAAGCCGAGGACGTCGCGGTAGAAGCGGATCGCCCTCTCGAGATCAGCGACCTTGAGGTGGACGTGGCCAACGTCTACTCGTGGGTCGATCGGCTCCCTCACGAGCCTAAGGTCTACCAGCGTTTTCCGCGCCCGCGCCGCCCCGTGTAGACGCGCCGAGCCGGTGCCACCCGCATTCCCTCGCGCTCGAGCTGGTCGCGGTGACCGAGACGGACGGCGATCCGACTCACGTCGGTCTCCTGCTCAGGCAGGACAAGGGTGATCCCGGCCCCGCCCCGGCCAGCGCGGCCCGTTCGGCCTACCCGATGGAGGTAGCCTTTCTCGTCCTCCGGCGGGTCGAAGTTGATGACGTGGGTGATATCGACGAGGTCGAGACCCCGCGCGGCCACGTCGGTGGCGACGAGCGTCGTCACCTTCCCCAATCGGAACCGGGCGAGGGCTCGCTCCCGGGCGGCCTGCGACATGTCGCCGTGCATGCAGGCGGCGCTCACGTCTCTGCGGACGAGGCGGTCGGCTAGCCGCTCCGCTCCTCGCTTGGTGCGAACGAAGACGAGGGCAAGGCCCCGCTTGGCCTCCAGCTCGGCGACGAGCGCGTCCACCTTGCCGTCCGCCGTCACGCGCACGAAGCGATGGTCGACCTCGCCCCCGTCGAGCAGGGCAGGCGACGAGGCCTGGACGCGCGACGGGTTGCGGGTGAAGCCCCGGGCCAGCTCGCCTACCTCGCCGTCCAGCGTGGCTGAGAAGAGCATGGTCTGGCGCTGGCGCGGCAGGCGGCGGACGATCCGCTCGACCTGGGGGCGAAAGCCCATGTCGAGCATCCGGTCGGCCTCGTCG
>PSLH01000141.1:0-3699 GCA_040289505.1 Thermoleophilia bacterium
GGCCCCCTTCAGCCGGCGCATCGCGTCCTCCTCTCCCTCGGGGGTGACACCCGGCTCCTCGGCCCAGGCCCCCCGGCGCTGATTATCGTTTGCCGAGGCATCCTTTGGAATGTGCAGACCCATTGTTTCGTCTCCTTGCTCGACAGTCAAGTGGCAGGCACGGCTCGGCATCAGGTGATGAATTTTCATCACCTCCCACTGTCACCGGCGCGGACGGCAAGGGTGCGTGCACGGCTCGAGGCAGGTGGGGAATTCCCCCACCTGGATTACCGGAGGGCTCGTTGCGACTCGGGCCGGTAGATCACCCGAACCGGCAGGCCCGTCCGGCGATCTAGCTGGACGATAGCCTGCACGCTGCGACAGTTGGCCGGTCCGACCGATGGGGTGTGATGACCCACGGGTGCGCATCGCCCTGGCCAAATCCTGGATCCGCAATGCGGATCCAGAAGAAGGCGCCGAATCTCAGGGACGGGTAGACCAGTCGCTCGAGATCCTCGCCCGTCTGCTCCAGGTGCTGCACAAGCTCGCAGAAACCCTTGAACCGGAGCGTGCGCTCGGGCGCGAGCTTCCCTGCGGGGCTGGATTGTCCCATTAGTGGCCTCCCCCGTACCCGCAGCTACCCTCCGCTTCACGTCTCCCAACCGGCTAATCCGATATCTTCATAATTGGTCAAACCGAGGGTCGCCCCAGATTTCCAAAGCGGCTACGGCCTGATCGGCAGCCACACCACCCCTCCTCGTGCGCTGCGGGCAAGCTTGCTGGCTCCCGGCGGAACAGCGCCAAGACGGGCCTATTATCCGACGTAACGCGCCATAGCTTGAAGCAGATTGTCACGAGTTGCCAGATAGAGTAGAATAAGCAAGGAGCATGGACTCGCCCCGTCCCTATCTGACCATCAGGGAAACCGCCGCGCTGCTCGCCCTCTCCGTCCGGACTATCCACCGCTATATCGCCGAGGGAAAGTTGAGAGCGTATCGGGTGGCGGGCGAGCGGTCGATCCGGATCAAGCGGGAGGACGTGGAGGCGTTGCTCGAGCCGGTAGCTGCTAAGGGCGAGACTTCGGGAGCGGGGGAATGAACCCTCTCGCTGTCGGAGCGATGGTCGAGGCCGACTTCTGGCCGGAGTCCGTGCGGATCGTGAGCACCCAGCCGATGGGCTCGCGGCTGAAGGTCGAGGCGGTCGGCGTACGGAGCGGCCAGTTCTACTCGCGCCTCTTCGCCCCCGACGATCTGAACCGGATCCGGGTGTCCACGCCGGTCGGACGCGACCTGGCCGGCCGCGCCGAGGCGTTCTTCCTGGGTATCGAGGCGCAGCGCATCCGCCACGCCTACCAGTTCGACCCGCTCTATGCGGTCAACGTCTCCCAGATCGAGGCTCTGCCGCACCAGATCGAGGCCGTCTACCACCACATCCTGCGCCGCCCACGCGTTCGCTTCCTCCTGGCCGACGACCCCGGCGCCGGCAAGACGATCATGGCCGGGCTGGTCCTCAAGGAGCTGAAGGCGCGCGGACTCGTCCGCCGCACGCTGATCGTCGTCCCCGGCCAGCTGCGCGACCAGTGGCTGCGCGAGATGCGCGAGAAGTTCGCCGAGGCCTTCACGGTCGTCGATCGCGCGGTCGTCAGCGCGACCTGGGGCCGCAACGTCTGGCAGGAGTACGACCAGGTCATCACGTCCATCGACTTCGCCAAGCAGGACGAGGTGTTGCCGACGCTCGAGGTCGCTGCCTGGGACCTGGTCATCGTCGACGAGGCGCACAAGATGGCCGCCTATCGCTACGGCCAGAAGCTGTCCAGGACCGAGCGCTATCGCCTGGGCGAGGTGCTCTCCCGCCGCAGCCAGTTTCTGCTGTTTCTCACGGCCACACCGCACCGGGGCGACCCGGAGAATTTTCGGCTGTTCCTCGACCTCCTGGAGCCGGGGCTCTTCGCCTCGCACGAGCTGTTGATGCAGTCGGTGGCCGAGCACGACAATCCGCTCTTCCTGCGGCGCCTGAAAGAGGACCTCAAGACGGTCGACGGCACGCCCCTCTTCCCGCCGCGGCACGTCATCACCCGGCCGTTCCGCCTCAGCGACGACGAGAAGCGGCTCTACAACGCCGTCACCGCCTACGTCGAGCAATCGTACAACCGCGCCCTGGCGGCGGAGAAGCGCAACGTCGCCTTTGCCCTGCTCGTCCTTCAGCGCCGACTGGCGTCGAGCGTCCGGGCAGCACGCCTCTCGCTCGAGCGGCGCAAGAAGCGACTCGAAGAGCTGCTGCGTCTGGGCACCTGGTACGCCGAGCGCGGGCAGGTGGACGAGGACGAGCTGGAGGATGCCCCCGAGGAGGAGCGGCTCAGACGCGAAGAGGAGCTGCTCGAGCGGCTGACCGCCGCCGAGACGCGCGAGGAGCTCCAGCGCGAGATCGAGCAGCTCGGCGAACTGATCCGCCTGGCCCGCCAGGCCGAGCAGCACGAGGCCGAGACGAAGCTGACCCAGCTCCGGCAGGTGATGGAGGCCGAGCAGGTCCGCCAGACCGGGGAGAAGCTGCTGATCTTCACCGAGTCGCGGGATACCCTGGAGTACCTGGCCGAGAAGCTGCGTGACTGGGGCCTGAGCGTCGAGACGCTCCACGGGGGGATGCCGCTGGACCGGCGGATCGCGGCCGAGCACGCCTTCCGCGACCGCGCCCAGGTGCTGATCTCGACCGAGGCCGGCGGGGAGGGCATCAACCTCCAGTTCTGTGCGCTCATGATCAATTACGACCTCCCCTGGAACCCGAACCGCCTCGAGCAGCGGATGGGGCGCATCCACCGCTATGGCCAGGAGAAGGAGGTCTACATCTATAACCTGGTCGCCGAGGATACGCGCGAGGGCGGTGTGCTCGCTGCCCTGTTCCGCAAGCTCGCAAACATCCAGGCCGCGCTCGGCAGCGACCGGGTCTTCGACGTGATCGGGGACGTCCTCCCCGGCGTGAGTCTGAAAGACCTCATCGTGGACGCTGTCGCCAACCGCCGCACGCTCGACGAGATCGTCGCGACGATCGAACGGGTGCCAGACGAGGAGATCCTCCGGCGGGTGCGCGAGGCCTCGCTGGAGGCGCTGGCGACGCGCCACCTGGACCTCCAGGGAGTGCTCGGCGAGGAGCGGCGGGCCCGCGAGAGCCGGCTGGTGCCGGAGTACATCGAGCGCTTCTTCGCGCGGGCGAGCGCGTTCCTTGGTCTGCGGGCCGAACAGCGGCGCGATGGACTCTGGCGACTTGAACGGGTGCCTTTCGAGCTGCGGCAGGTGGCCAAAGAGCACGGCTGGGGGCCGCTCTTCGAGCAGTACCTCAAGATCGCCTTCGACAAGCGGACGGCGCGGCAGCAGGGCGCCGAGTTCGTCGCGCCGGGCCACCCGCTCCTGGAGACGATGGTCGAGCGGTTGCTCGCGTGCTGTGCGCCCGACCTGGCCCGAGGCGCTGTCTTCGCCGACCCCGATGGCCGTCTCGATGGACTGCTCTGGTTCCTCGAGGTGGAGCTGCGCGACGGGACGAACGCGATCGCCGGGCAGCGCCTGATCTGCGTCTATCAGCCGGCCGACGCGCCGACCGACCTCCGGCTGATGCCGCCGGCCATCCTGTGGGACCTGGTGCCCTCACCCGCAGCACCCCCGCTCCCAGAGCTCGATGAGGGTCCCGTGCTTGCCTTCGCCGTGGATGCGGCCCTTGAGCCTTATCGCC
>PSLH01000142.1:0-3313 GCA_040289505.1 Thermoleophilia bacterium
ATGACCGCCATGGCGACGGCGAGGAAGGCGGTGAGGCGGCCGGTGACGCGGCCGAGCCGGGTTGCGCCGAGGCCGGTGATGAGGCCGAGTGCGGCCATCGCGAGGTGGTAGAGGGCGTGCTCGGCGGGGTGGCGCTCGAGCGGCTCGTAGAAGCGGGGCACCATGACGAGCATCATCACGGTGGGCGCCGCGATCACGGCCGAGAGGCCGAGTGTGGGGCGCTCGCCAAGCCGCTGGGAGACGGCGGGGAGCGAGCCGAGCACGAGGCCGAGCATCACGCCGAGGAAGAAGTGGCCGGCGTGGTCGAGGTGGTGGTAGCGGACGCTCGCCTCGGAGGCGTTGACGACCTGGGGGAAGAAGGCGGCGAGCCCGCCGACGCAGCCGGCAACTCCGAGGGCGAGTTGTGCCGGGCTGGCGAGCGGCACGCCGGCATCGCCGAGCGGTTCGAGCGGCGCTGGCGTTTCCGGTTCGCGCGTGACTCGCGCCTTGTAGTGGCTTCCGGTCCAGCTGTCGGTGCGCTCGACCGTCGTGTAGTGGCGCCGCTCCCAGGCGGCGCGGGCGAGCGGCACCAGTTGCAGGCAGAGGGAGAGGAAGCCGAGGGCGAGCAGCAGCGCGAAGATGCTGCCGACGAGGCTGTAGCCGCTGGTGCCGGACGGCTGGATCGCGTAGCGGCGCGGAACCCCGAGCGCGCCTTCGACGAACCAGGTGCCGGTGAGCCCGTAGCCGCCGACCAGGATGAGCGTGATCGTCCAGATGCGGCCGCCGGCCGAGACCGTGCGGTCGGCGTTGCGTTCGAGCAGGTGAGCGAGGAATGCGAAGCACCACACCACGACGCAGAGGATCAGGTAGGTGTGGAAGTGGGCGACGACCCAGGTGGTGTTGTGGAGGCGGAAGTTGATCGGGATGAGCGAGTCGATCACGGCGCCGACGCCGCCGATCGCCCAGCCGGCGAGGCCGACGTAGAGCAGTAGCGAGGCGAGCGTCCAGCGGTAGCGGGAGCCCCACACGAGCATCGTCATCGAGTAGATCGTGATCACCGCGACGGGGATCAGCGCCCCGTAGGAGGCGACCTCGGAGCCGATCTGTGCCCAGGTCGGCTGGACGAAGTCCATGTACAGGTGGTGCGAGTAGGCGGTGGCGATGAAGACCAGCGAGCCGGCCCAGCCGGCGACGAACACCTTGGTCGTTTGGTAGGGGCGGCCGGCGTAGCGGGGGATCAGGACGTACACGGCGCCGGCGGCGAGGTAGATGGCCAGGTTGGCGATCGAGTGGCCGGAGAAGTAGACGAGGTTCTTGGCGACCAGTGCGTCGAAGCCGACCTTGGCGTCGTAGGTGCGCCCGAGTAGGCCGACGACGATCGTCATCCCCGCCGCCATCGAGAGCAGGCCGTCGATCGCGACGACGGTGGCGGCGATCGCCTGCGGCGGCGGCGCCGTATCCTCGCGGCCGCGCGGGTAGTGCCAGCCGAGCGTGCGGACGAGGCCGCCGTAGCGGGTCGTCGTTTGCTCGAGCACGTCGAGGCAGTAGACGAAGAAGCCGCCCCCGACGAGCAGGTTGCCGACGAAGAAGAGGCTCTCCGACCAAGTCGACCATTGGCCGGCCGGGTAGAAGGGAAGCGGCGGCAGGAACGTCCAGCCGGCCGCCGATCAGGGTCGCGACGAGCACGCAGAGTGCGCCGGCCATGATCAGGGCGTAGCTGCCGAACATCCGTCCGGGCCGCAGCGGCACGGTCTGGTGCAGCACGTACCAGAGCGCGCCCATCATCACCAGCACGACGCCGGTGATCATCCCGACGCCGTGCAGGGTCAGGAGCCGGTAGAACCAGCCGGGAGAGAGGCTGATCACGGTCGCCTGCGTGAGGCGCATCACCAGCCCGAGCACGCCCATCAGCAGCACGAGCGCGAGGCCGCTGGCGGCGAAGAGCAGGCCGACGCGCCGCTCGATCCCGCGCGCCTCGATCGTGAACGCGGCCGCGCGCGGATGCAGGACTTGGGACGGAGCCGTTGCGGTTGCGGCTGCCATCAGCGCGGCGTCACCGTGAACGAGCCTTCCATGGTCGAGTGGTTGAGCCCGCACAGCTCGAGGCAGCGGATCCGGTAGACGCCCGGCTGGCTGAGGGTGAGGTCGAGCTTGTTGTGGTAGCCGGGCATCGCCTGCACCGAGCCGATCAGGTGCCCGTGCGGGTCGTAGAGGCCGAAGCCGTGGTTGACGTCGATCGAGGTGACGTCGAAGCGGATGCGCGTGCCCGCCGGCACCTGGGCGGGGGCGAGCGACCAGAAGAACTGGCCGCCGGTCACCTTCACCAGCGTGCGGCCCGCACTGCCGCCGCTCGCGTAGGGGAGGTCGAAGAGGGAGATCCCGACCACCAGCACACCGATCACTAGCAGCAGCGCCAGCCAGCGTTTGCGCAGCCAGTAGGCGACGTTGTACACCCGCTGGAAGTCGACCTCGGTGCCCGCCTGGATGCCGATCACCACGAACGCGCACGCGAGCAACAGCGCCAGCACCACGAACACGATCCCGATCGCGATCCGCGGATCACCGTAGTGCAGACTCACGCCTCGAACTCTCCCAGCGGGCTACCCTTCCGCTCGACGCTGCCCGACAACGACGTTCCGCCGCGCGGTAGCGAATATACACCGTCCTACGGTGTTAGCCACCGGCTATCCAGTGCCGCGTCGGACGGGACGGGGTTCGGCTCGGCGAGGATGTGTTCTCGCGCGCGGGACTCGGTGCTGGCGCCGGGCCGCCAGAGCCGCTGCGGGATCTGTTGTTCGGCGTCGGCGGCGCGGGCGAGGATGAAAAACAGGTCGCCGAGCCGGTTGAGGTAGGCGATCGCGCACGGGTTGACGTGCTCCCGGCGGGAGAGCGCAACCGTGCGCCGTTCGGCGCGGCGGCAGACGGTGCGCGCCAGGTGCAGTCTCGCCGAGGCTTCGCCGCCACCGGGCAGCAGGAAGGTGCGCAACGGGGGATGGTCGCGGTTGAGCTGCGCGCAGAGTGTGTCGAGCGCCTCGACCTGGCCGTGCTCGATCCGCAGACGCAAGCGGCCGTTGTCTGCGAGCGGTGTTGCGAGGTCGGCGCCGAGGTCGAAGAGCTCGTTCTGGATGCGTGTCAACCATGGCCGTAGCGGCGATCCGGCTGGGAGCACTGCGAATGCGAGCCCGCTGGCGGCGTTGAGCTCGTCGACCTCGCCGTACGCGTCGACGCGCAGATCGTCTTTGCCGACGCGAGTTCCGTCGGCGAGGCTCGTGTCGCCTCGGTCGCCGGCACGCGTGACGATCTTGGTGAGGTTGATCGGCTCGTCGATCGTGCG
>PSLH01000142.1:3323-3630 GCA_040289505.1 Thermoleophilia bacterium
CTGCCCAAGGGGAGCCTGCAAGAGGCGACCTTCCAGCTTCTCCGGCGGGCCGGCTGGAACTTCGTCGTCAGTGCCCGCTCCTACTTCCCGCAAAGTGACGACCCTGAGGTCGACGCGACGCTCCTGCGCGCGCACGGCCCCGCGCCGGCAGACGGCGACAACGCTCGATGCCGCGTCGCCGTCTATGCACGGTCGCGGGCGGTCGGCGTTGCGCGTCGTGTTCGCCCCGGAGCAGCGCGATCACGCGCTCGATCTCGCCAGTGTGGAGCAGGTCTGCCGGTGCGGGCTCGCCCTCGGCGGGCGGGGG
>PSLH01000143.1:0-487 GCA_040289505.1 Thermoleophilia bacterium
ACAGTTCGCAGCCCCTGCCAGTATGAGTACCTACGCCATCATCAGCGTCGCCGGCAAGCAGTACCGCGTCCGCCAGGGCCAGCGCTTGCTCGTCGACCGCCTCCCCTACCCGGAGAGCGCGACGTTCCATCCGCCCGTGCTCCTCGTGGGCGGCGAGGGGAGGGTCGAGCTCTCGCCCTCGGGGTCTCAGGTCACGGCGACGGTGGTGCGCAACGTGCTCGGGGACAAGATCCGCATCGGCAAATACAAGCCCAAGACCGGCTACCGCCGCCACCGCGGCTTGACCGAGATCGAGATCACGGCTATCGGCGCCGAGGCTCCGGCCGAGACGGCGCAGAGGCGTCGGGCTCCGGCCGCGGCCACGAAGGCGAAGGAGGGCGAGCGGACGAAGGCGGCGCCGAGGAGCACGCAAGCGAAGGAGAAAGAGGCGTAGATGGCGCACAAGAAGGGACTTGGCTCGTCGCGCAACGGCCGCGACTCCAACCCC
>PSLH01000143.1:630-1018 GCA_040289505.1 Thermoleophilia bacterium
CCCGCCGGTACGTCGCGGTCGTCTAGATCGTGTTCCACGACCGAGCCCGCATCCTGGTGCGGGCGGGACGGGGCGGCGACGGCGCGATCAGCTTCCGCCGCGAGAAGCACGTGCCCCGGGGCGGCCCCGACGGGGGAGACGGCGGTCGGGGTGGCGACGTGGTGCTCCTCGCCGACCCTGACCTCCGCGACCTCTCCGCGTTCCAGACCCGACGGGTCTTCCGGGCGGGGCGGGGCGGGCACGGCCGTGGCGGCGGTCGTCACGGCGCCTACGGCGAGGACCTGGTCCTGCGGGTTCCAGTGGGGACCCAGGTCTTGGACAAAGACGGGCAGCTGATCGCCGATCTCGCCCACCCTGGAGCGCGGGTGGTAGTCGCGCGCGGCGGCGC
>PSLH01000143.1:1071-3596 GCA_040289505.1 Thermoleophilia bacterium
GCCGCGGGTGGCCGAGACCGGCCTCCCCGGCGAGGAAGCGGAGATCGAGCTAAGGCTGAAGCTGCTCGTCGACGCCGCCCTCGTGGGCCTGCCCAACGCGGGAAAGTCGTCGCTCCTTCGTCGTCTGTCGGCTGCCCGGCCCAAGGTGGCTGACTACCCCTTCACGACCCTGGAGCCAGTGCTCGGCACGGTGGAGTCGCCCGATGGCCGCCAGCTCGTGGTGGCCGACGTCCCTGGCCTGATCGAGGGGGCGGCGAGGGGGGCCGGGCTTGGCCACGAGTTCCTGGCCCACCTAGAGCGGGCCCGAGCCCTTCTCCACGTCATCGACGCCGCCGCCCAGGATCCTGGCCAGCGCTACCGCACGATCCGCCATGAGCTGGCCGAGTACGGGGCCGGGCTGGAGCAGCTCCCCGAGATTGTCGTCCTCAACAAGATCGACCTCTGCCCGGCCCCGCCCTCGCTCGTCCTCGAGGGGAGCCAGGTCCTGGCCGTCTTTCCGGTCTCTTGCCTCACCGGGGAGGGTATCGAGGAGCTCAAGCGTGCGCTTTTTGGCCTCATCCCCTCCCTCCCCGAGCCTTCTTTCGATCGCCTGGGTATGGCCGACTACCTCGTGTACCGACCTCGCCCCCGCCGAGTCCCCTTTCGCATTCTCCGTACCGAGAGAGGCTTTCGGGTGGTGGGAAGGCCCCCTAGCTCCGAGGCTCTGGAGCAGGCGCTCAAGGCGGCAGGGGCCAAGGCAGGCGACAAGGTCGTGGTCGAGGACGAGGCGCTGGAGTACCGGCCGTGACCGGGCTCTTCGGGGGCCGCTTCGATCCCCCCCACCTGGGACACGTCGCCCTCCTCCGTGGCGCCGAGCGACACTTCTCCTTCGACAGGCTGGTCGTCCTGGTGGTGGCTGCGCCTGGCCACAAGGAAGCGTTGACGCCGGCCGAGACGCGCCTCGCTCTCGCCCGAGCTGCGTTTCCCGGCTACGAGGTCGAGCTCGACTTCCACCCCCGTACGGTCGACCTCCTCCGCGAGGGTCGCTACCCCGACCCTCTCTTTCTGATCGGCGCTGACGAGCTCGTCTCCTTCCTGGAGTGGAAAGAGCCGGAGGCGGTGCTGGAGCTTGCCCGCCTGGGCGTAGCCACCCGCCCTGGCTACCCCAAGGAGCGGCTGGAGCGCGTCCTCTCTCAGCTCAGTCGCCCGGAGCGAGTGGTGTTCTTCGAGATCGAGCCAGTGGCGGTCTCCTCCAGCGAGGTGCGCCGGCGGGTGGCGGCTGGGGAGCCGATCGAGGAGCTCGTCCCTGCGTCCGTGGCCCGAGAGATCGCCCGCTTGGGGCTCTATCGCGACAACGAGGGGGCGAGCTAGACTTGATTACGAGTATCCCCAAGGAGAGAGATCCGACCTGAGCTCGCTGGAACACGCTCGCCGCATCGCCGATCTCGCCAAGGACAAGCTGGCGAGAGACGTGGTCATCCTCGACATGCGGCCGGTCTGTGCCTACACGGACTACTTCGTGATCTGCACCGGCCAGAACCCGCGCCAGACGAAGGCGATCTTCGACGAGGTCGTGGGCAGGATGAAGAAGGAGGCGCGAGCGCTGCCGCGCTCGGTCGAAGGCGAGCGGGAGGCGACCTGGATCGTGGCCGACTACCTAGACGTGGTCTTCCACGTCTTCACGCCCGAGACCCGGCGCTTCTATCGCCTCGAGGAGCTGTGGGCGGATGTCCCCTCCGTCGAGCACGAGGCTGCTACCGCCTGACGCTAGACTGAGTCCCGCACGGGGCCGTAGCTCAGCTGGGAGAGCGTTTGGCTGGCAGCCAAAAGGTCACGGGTTCGAGTCCCGTCGGCTCCATACCACGCCAGGGAAGACGCGAGGCGTCTCGGGGGATCCCAGGGAAGGCGCGGCGTCTCCGAGGCCATCGTGGAAGCGGTTCTCCTCCTCGACTTCTCCTTGGGCGGCTCTATGGGCCTCGCGCCCGCAGGGCGTAGAGGCTATGGCGTAGGCACAGGGAGTGACGAGAGGTCCCGTGGTGTCAGGGGGTCGTTCCCAGCCCCAGGAGCGAGGGGCAGAGCTTGCCCGTCTTCCCTCTTGGCTCCGGCCGAGGCATGCGTTAAGGTCACACAGGGGCGTCGCGCGACCTGCCCTCTTTCCCTCTCCCCCCGAATGGGCGCGCGCGGCGCCCACCTGCTCTCGCTCAGCGGGCGGGAGCATTTAGGAGGGACACCATCTCGGCTCTCAGGCGCCGTGGTCGAGGTCGAGCGGGACGTCGCGCTCGATCAGCTCGTGCGAGGGCGTTGGAACCCGCTCGAGGAGGGGGAGATACGCAGGCTGGGGGTCGTACGCCTGATGCTGGCCGCGGTGGGCGTCGCGGTCGTGTTGGCTGCGGCCGCGTTGGCTGAAAAGGACGATGCCGGGCTCGACGAGCTCGGCGGACTGGTCTCCTTCGGCGTCGCACTACACGGTCATCTGGAGGGAGTGGCAGCTCAAGAGCAGCCCGTACTGGGCCAAGGGGGTATGTCGCTAGCCGCAGTCAGGGTCG
>PSLH01000144.1:0-3608 GCA_040289505.1 Thermoleophilia bacterium
GCGCCTGTGGCAGGAGCTCCGCCTCGACCGCCAAGGGACCGTGCTTGCCTTGGGCGGCGGCTGCGTCACCGACGTCGCCGGCTTCGCGGCCAGCGTCTACCTGCGCGGCATCCCGTGGGTGGCCGTGCCCACCACCCTCGTCGGCCAGGTCGACGCGGCCATCGGGGGCAAGACGGGGATCGACCTCCCTCAGGGGAAGAACCTGGTCGGCTCCTTCCACTGGCCATTGCGGACGGTCATCGACCCTGCCCTCCTCGACACCCTCCCCGACAAGGAGCTGCGCGGCGGCCTGGCCGAGGTGGTGAAGACGGGCCTCCTCGCCGGCGAGAAGCTGTGGGAGCTTCCCCAGCGGGAGCTCGTCCGTCGCTGCGCCGCGTTCAAGGCCGCGGTCTGCCTGCGCGATCCCCAGGAGTCAGGCGAGCGGGCCATCCTCAACCTGGGGCACACCTTCGCCCACGCCCTGGAGGCAGCCTCTGGCTATTCCCTCCCCCACGGCCAGGCGGTCGCTCTCGGTCTCGTCGCCGCCCTCCGCCTGTCGGGGCTGGACGAGGAGGCTAGGCTGGTGGAGGAGATCCTGCGGCCCCGTCCTGTGGCAGTCGATCGGGAGCGAGCCTGGGCCGCCCTCCTGCGCGACAAGAAGGGGCGGGGAGGGAGGCCACGGCTCGTCCTGCTCGAGGCGTGGGGGAGGCCCCGCTACGGGGTGGAGGTAGCCGAGGAGGATGCTCGCCGCGCCCTCGAATGCCTCATCTCCCGGGAGTAAAGTCACACCCTGTGCGGGTCGAGGTGCTGAACGGGGTCAACCTGGACATGCTGGGCCGCCGCGACCCCGACCTCTACGGCCGCCTCACGCTGCGGGAGCTCGAGTCGCGGGTGTACGCCTGGGGAAACGAGCTTGGCGTGCGCGTTCGCTGTCGGCAGACGAACCACGAGGGGGAGTACGTGGAGTGGCTGCACGAGGCGGTGGACATGGCCGACGGAGTCGTCCTCAACCCCGGTGCCTGGACGCACTACAGCTACGCCATCCGCGACGCGGTGGAGATGCTGCCCGTTCCGGTCGTGGAGGTGCACCTCTCCAACGTGGACGAGCGTGAGGGGTGGCGGAGGGTGTCGGTCATCGCCGACCTGGCCGCCCTGCGCATCGTGGGCAAGGGAGCCGAGGGCTACCGGCAGGCGCTGGAGTACCTCGCCCAGGTGGAGCGATGAGGGGCAGGATCGGGCGTCTCCAGGCTCTGCTCGAGGAGCCCCTCCTCGTCACGAGCCCCGTCAACATCCGCTCCTTGAGCGGCCTTCAGGGGGCGGTCGCCGCTCTCCTCGTGGAGCCCAATCGAGCCCTCCTCTTCGTCGACTTCCGCCACGCCGACCGAGCTCGCCGCCTGCGCCGGGTGGAGCTGGTGGAGACCGAGCCCGACCTCGACCGCCACCTGGCACGGAGCCTGTCCGGGCGTGTCGGCTTCGAGGCCGACCACCTGACCTACGAGCGCTACCACAGGCTGCGCCAGGCGGGGTCGATCTCGTCCCTCGCAAGGGGCTGGTACGGAGCCTGCGGGCGGTGAAGGACGAGGCCGAGCTGGCCACCCTCCGCCGGGCAGCAGCCATCACCAGCGAGGCCTTCGCTCGTCTTGGCCGAGGAGCGGCTGGTTGGGTGGTCGGAGCGAGCGATCGCTTGGCGCGTGCTCGAGCTCTTCCATGAGCTGGGGGCTGAGGAGGCCGCCTTCCCGGTGACGGTGGCGGCTGGCGATACCGCCTCCTCGCCCCACGCTGTCCCCGGCGACCGACGGGTGGAGCGGGGAGAGGCGGTGGTCGTCGACGCCGGCTGCCGAGTGGGAGGCTACTGCTCCCAGTGCGCGCGCACCTTCGCCGCCGGTCGCGTCGCCCGCGACATCGAGGAGGCTCACGCGGTGGCGGTCAAGGCTCTGGAGCGAGCGCTGGCCGAGCTTCGGCCGGGAGTGGAGGCGGCGACCCTCGACAGGGCCGCCCGAGCGGTAGCGAGGGAGGCAGGCGTCAACGCGTGCCTCGCCCCCGACCTCGGGCACGGGGTGGGCCTGGAGCCGCGGGAGGCGCCCTTCCTCCATCCTGACCAGGCCGACGGCGCCATCGTCCCCGGCAACGTCGTCGCCCTGGGGCTAGGGGTCTACCTCCCCGATCGAGGCGGGGCGCGGGTGGAGGATCTCGTGCTCGTGACCGAGGAGGGCCCCGAGGTCGTGACGCCCCTTTCCCGAGACCTCGTCGAGGTGCACTAGACTCGCCTCGATGGCAGAGACGATCAGTACCAATCAGTTCAAGAACGGGATGCACATCGAGGTGGACGGCGAGGTCTGGCGCATCCTCGAGTTCCAGCACGTCAAGCCCGGCAAGGGCGGGGCCTTCGTGCGCACGAAGCTGAAGAGCCTGGAGAGCGGCGCCGTGGTCGACCGTACGTTCCGAGCCGGGGAGAAGTTCCCCCGCGTCCACACCGAGGTCAAGAACGTCCAGTACCTCTACGACGCCGGCGACGAGGTCGTGCTCATGGACGAGGAGAGCTACGAGCAGATCACCCTGCCCCGGGCTGAGGTAGAGAGCGAGCTCGAGTTCATGCAGCCCAACGCCACCGTGCAGCTCCTCACCGTGGACGGCAAGCCCTCCGCCATCCAGCTTCCGGCCGCGGTCGAGCTGACCGTGGTCGAGACCGAGCCGGGCGTGCGCGGCGACACCGTCACCAACGTGACCAAGCCGGCCAAGCTCGAGACGGGGGCGGTGGTGCAGGTTCCCCTGTTCGTCAACGTCGGCGACCGCATCAAGGTCGATCCCCGCGAGCGCCGGTACATCTCCCGGGCGTAGCCCTACGACCGCAGCGTCTCGCGCCCGCGCTGCCGGAGAGCTACCATCCAGGATCCTCCCAAGGAAAGGAGCGAGCGATGGCTCTCCAGATCGGCGACACCGCCCCCGACTTCGAGGCCGACACGACCGAGGGTCGTATCCGCTTCCACGACTGGATCGGCGACGCGTGGGCGGTGCTCTTCTCCCACCCCAAAGACTTCACCCCCGTGTGCACGACCGAGCTTGGGTACATGGCCAAGATCAAGCCCGAGTTCGACCGCCGGGGCGTGAAGATCATCGGCCTCTCGGTCGACTCCACCGGCGACCACGAGGCCTGGGCTCGCGACATCGAGGAGACGCAGGGGTACGCCCCCAACTACCCCATCATCGGCGACGCCGACCTCGCCGTCTCCAAGCTCTACGGCATGCTTCCGGCAAGCGCGTCGGGCGACCCGCGCCAGCGCACTCCGGCCGACAACCAGACCGTCCGCAACGTGTTCGTGATCGGGCCCGACAAGAAGATCAAGCTCATCCTCGTCTACCCGATGACGACCGGACGCAACTTCGACGAGGTCTTGCGGGTCATCGACTCCCTCCAGCTGACCGCCACGCACAAGGTCTCGACCCCGGTCAACTGGCGGCCGGGCGAGGACGTGATCATCGCCGGCTCGGTGTCGGACGAGGAGGCGCGGCAGGTGTTCGGCGAGTGGGAGGCGCCGAGGCCGTACCTGCGGATCGTGCCCCAGCCGCGCTGACCGGTGGGCTCGGCGCTGGCTGGGCCCGGGAGGCCTCCTCCCGCGCCACGGCAGCGA
>PSLH01000145.1:0-3598 GCA_040289505.1 Thermoleophilia bacterium
GGTACGCCGCCCTCCTGCTCGCACCGCCCGTCCACAACTTTTGGGTATAGCTCGGGTGGCTGCCCGGCCTTACGTCAGGCCGGGAGCACTCCCTGGCCTACGCGACCGGCCTCAGTGTTGCCGCTATCGAAGGCATCTCGCCAACCGCGAACTCGCCTGAAACCGAGACGAGAGTCGTGGGCGTGATGACGAAGAAGCCGTCGCGTGTGGGTCCATCGCCCTCGAACTGGCTCGGCACAACCGTCGCCGCCTGGCCGTCTGGAAGCGTCACCGTCGAGCGGGGCCAAGGCGGATACGTCTCGTCTCCATTTTTGCCGTTGATGGCATCTGTCAGCCCCTGCGCGTGTGCCGATGACACGGGCTCGCTTGCCACCTGAAGCTCACCGGGTGGCCGTCGCCTTTCACCAGGGTGCGCGCTCGTTGCCGCAATGCCCGGCCGTTCGTAGAGGATCACGTACGCCCGTGCGTCGCCACGCGGGCCTATCCCGGCTGCGATCTCGGCTTCGGTACGGATACGTGTGTGCTGCACTGCTGCGGCGGCACGCAGGTTTCCGCCGGTCGTGCGACCGAACCAGTACGCGGTTACGCCGTTCGAAGGAACTTGCCCGACTGCTAGTTCCGTGTCGGTGACGTCCGGCCTCACCGGGCGCGTGTCGAACAGGCGCGCGGCGTCCGCGTCCTCATCGCTGATCCGCGCGTCTACTGTCACGGAGAACGCGACCCGACCAGAACCGTCGACGGCATCGAGGGTCGTTTTGCCTCCGTTGTTCTTACTGACGCGGAGCGTGAAGCCGCGATTCGACAGTGTCGGATCTTCCTTCAGGTGCGCGCGCAAAGCGAGCACGCCATCGGGGGCGTCGCTAAGGGTACCGATGAACGGTGGTGACCCTGCGCGGTGGTAGATGCTGCCAGTCTTCTCGTCGATCACGACGTAGCTGTCGTTGCTCGCAATGAACGTCTGGTCTTCCCGTTCCGCCCGCCACGTGCCGGTCGCGAGCGAGACCCATTCAGGGACGCTGCCGCTCGCCTCGTTCGATGTGAAGGTGATCTTGTAGATGTCTTGGTTGAAGGTTTCAGTTCGGCCCGCGAATGCACCCGGCAATATGACGGCGGCGACTACCACCACCGTGGCCACAAAGGCGGCGAAAGAAGCGATCTTCAGTTTCTTGCCCACAGTTTCCTCCCGCGCCGCGCTCTAGTAGACACCGTTGTGCAGTCCGCCGACACGCGTGATGAACCCGTCGTCAAAAAATCCCTTGATCATCTGGTTACCCTGGCGGGCCCAGTAGTCGTAATAGAAGTTGTGACCGGATGATCCGAACTCCGCGCCGATGTGGATCTCCCACGTCTCCCAGTCCTCATCGATCTTGTGACACAGGGCGGTGGAGCTGCAGAAGACAGTCTCCGCGTGGTGCGCGTCGATGATCGACCATTTGTCGGTCGTTCCAGTGTGTGAGTGCGGCGCGTAGAAGATCCGCGCATGTGCACGGACGCGACAAGTGCAGTAGATCCCGCCGTGTCCCTGCTGGTCGTCGAAGTTGTCGCGGACGTTGACGGTGTAGTTGCCGACGGCAGAATCAGAGTCGCCGCAGATCCACTGGTCTTTCCTGACTACACCTGGCGCGGAGTAGAAGCCGAGGTCGGTATCAGCCTCCATATGGCTGTTCATCCGGTTCCCTTCTCCGTACTGCCAGAACAGCACGTTCAATGGGTCTTCCTTCCCGCCCGAGCCGCCGCAGTCGCTCGAGGACCCGCGCGTCATGTACTTGTACGACCAGGTGCCGTTCGAGTGGATGATGTGCGCCTGGGCGGCAGGTGCTGCGCCGAACGCAGCAACAACGGCTATCGCGAGTGCGACGAGCAGGACGCGGCCCATGCTGTCGCGAAAGGGCCTGATTATGCAGAACGTCCTGACGGCGAGAAGGCGATGCCGAGACAAAGGCTCCCTCGATTCAGAACGCCCCGACACTACTGGAGTAAGCCCTCTCTGTCAACCTCGTATGAGACGGTCTTGATCTTGAAATCAGTGAGTCCTCGAGGGCGAGATCGGAGTAGACGAGACGATGTTGGAGACTCGACTTTCGTGATCTACGCGGCTGCTTTCATGCGTGGTGTTGGGCGAAGCTTGATTTGTTGCGGTGAGCGCCCGCACCCGGCTTGTGCCTGAAATTCGGCGCGGATCAGCTCTCGTCGTAAGGTGGCGACGATGTCGAGCATCGAGGGGTGGCGTTTCTGTGCTTCACCGACCCCGACCGTCTGTTTTGCGTCCTGGAAGGCGACCTCGATCGACCAGCGGTCGGCGTAGCGGTCGATGACCTCGGCGGCGGTCGCGTGCGCGTCTGTCGAGACGAGCGCGATCCGGTAGCCGTCTTGGTCTGCGGGCTCGCGCACGATCACGACCTGGACGGCGGCCGGGCCGAAGACCGAGTACCAGAGGCCGCGCACGGCGAGCACGATCGCGGCGCCGCGGCCCGCGACCTCGACTCCCTGCCACTCGCTTGCGCTGGCCGCGGCGGCGATCTCTGAGGGGTTGCCCAGGCGCTGGCCCCTGACCCGCGGTCGGCCCGGACGGCCCGACCGTGCCGGCGCCGGCGCGTGGACCACGGCGTTGGAGCGAAGCCGTGTGGTCAGAGTGGTGCGCTCCGAGGCCGGGGCCATCGCCCTGCAGCCGAACGCGGCGTCGCCCACGACATCGATCTGGCGCCCTGGAAAGCGCTCGGCGACCTTCCCGACCAGCAGCGCAGCCAGCTCGGGCTGGGAGGGCCGCCGCTTCGGCTGCGCGTCCTGCTTGGTCGGCTTCGCCGTCGGCCGCCATAGCCGGAAGAGCACCGGCAGACACCAGGCACGCTCGCCGAGCGCCCCGATCCGGACGACCAGCCCCACCACGACGAAGCAGTCGCCGAACTTGAAGTCGCGCCCGCCGGGCGCGGCAGACGAGTCGTGATGCCAGACCGCCCCGTACACCCTGCGCCCCGCCCGCGCGAAGACAGAGCCGTCGACGGCGAGCGCCAGCGGCGCCCCCGGATCGACGAAGCGCTCAACCAGGAAGTCAAGCACCAGCAACCCAAGACGGTCGGGTGACCAGGCGGCGCGGGCGAAGAAGTCGTGGCCGCGGGAGTGATGAAGGCGCCCGGCGAGGCGCGCCGCCTGCCACACACCGGTAACCGTGTGCTCACCAACGCGGCCGATCAAGCCGCCGACCAGCGCCTTGAAGATCTCGAACGTCGGCGCCGTGAACGCCGATCGGTTCGTCGTCGGGTTACACGCTTGGTCGGGCCGAGGTGACGTTCTTCGGGCTCTGCGCCAACTGCCGGTCGAAGCGCTAGGAGCCTGGGTCAGTAACCCGGAGCCTGTCAACCCGAGTGAGACGGTCGGCGTCGGAATTTAGGAAGCAACCTCCTCGGTCGTGGGCTTGTTGATCGAGGCGGCGGTCGGTAGCGCCGGCGGCACGGGCGGCCGGCGGACAAACCGCTCCGGTGTGCGCGCGTACGCTTGGGCGAGCACGCGGGCGCGCTCGGCGTACAGCTCGGCCGCGTGTCCCTGGTGGACGGCGGCCGGGGTCATCAGGCCGATCCCGGAGTGGCGGTGCTCGTGGTTG
>PSLH01000016.1:0-13970 GCA_040289505.1 Thermoleophilia bacterium
GCAGAAGTAGAGCGAGAGCCGGTCGTAGAGCTGGAGCAGCCCGTAGTCCACCCAGCGGCGCTCGTCGTCGACTCCGGCCTCGGCCATCCGCCGCGCGTAGCCCGCCTCCTGCTCGGCCACGAAGGCATCGACCTGCTCGGCCACCTCGCCGGCGTGGGTTAGACCGGGCGCCGAGTCGAGACCGTAGCGGCGGCGGTAGATGCCGGCGCCGTGCATGGAGACGAGGAGGCCGGCGTACGGATCCTCGGCCGTCACGGCGGCGATGGCTGCCCGGTAGAAGGCAAGGTGGGTGGGCACGTCCACGTCCAGGAAGTTCACAGGAGCGTTCGTCTGCGGATCGACGAGGGGCGAGCGCTCCCACACCGCCCAGCCGTCGTCGTGGCGGCGGGCGGCCACAATGAGCGAGGCGTGCCTCGGCCCCTGCTCGGCCCAGGCAGTAGCGAAGGCGGCGGCGAGGTCGGCGTGGTCCGTTTGCAGGACGACCTGCCAGACCCTGCCGAGGTCTCGGACGATCATGCCTCGGCAGTCGCGGCCGCCAGCTCCTCCAGATGAGCTACCACCTCGTCCACCGACACCACGTCTCCGTACTTGGCGTCGATGTCGGAGAGGTTGGCTTGGTGGGCCTGAGGGTCGCGGTCGCCGACTGCCTCTCGAGGCACGATCGGCCGGTAGCCGTGCTGGAGGGCATCTACGACCGTCGCCCGCACGCAGCCCGAGGTGGAGGCACCGGTGACGATGACGCTGTCCACCTCCTCGGCGGCGAGCAGGCTGGCAAGGGGGGTGCCGAAGAAGGCGGACGCAAACAGCTTGACGAGGACCGGCTCCTGAGCCAAGGGGGCGATCCGGGGGTCGATCTCCACCCACCGACTACCTGCCTCCAGCGTCAAGAGCGCCGGCACCTTGTCGATGAACGCTCTCGCCGCGCGCTTGCCGAGAGCGTCGTAGGCCACGGTGGTGTACACCACCGGCAACCCCGCCCGCCTGGCCTCCTCCAAAAGCCGCTGGATGGCGGTGACCACCCCCTCGAGATCGCAGACAAGCGGCGAGCGGGGGTCGGTGAAGCCCACGTTGACGTCCACCACGAGCAGGGCGGGCCGCCTGCCAAAGCCCGCCCTGCCGTGGAAGCCTTGAAAGCGGCGCTCCACCGCTACTCCGTCCGCGTCATCTGCCGGTCGCCGTACTCGCGCACCCGCCGCATCGCCTCCTCCGGGGACTCCATGGGAGCCCAGGGAAGCGGAGTCGGCTTCACGGGAGGCTTGAGCCCTGTCTCCTCCTCAGCCCGGGCCAGGATCTCCTCCAGAGGCGGGCCGAGGTCGAAGTCGCGGACCTCCCCGCGCTCCTCACGCAGCCGCTCCCGGAGGGCGGCGGTGGCCGCCTCGTCCGCCTGGAGCGTCTTGGGGTCGATGACGACGCCGTAGTCGAACTCCGCCTTCTCGGGCGACACGAGTCCCTTGCGCACGTCGGCCACGACCTTGTCGATGGGCCGCTCGAGGGGATCCTTCCAGCCCCCGCCTCCGGCAGTACGGTAGATCAGCATGTCGCCCGGCTCGACCCTAATCTCGTCGCACTTGGAGGGGAGACGCTCCTCGGTGCCGTCCGCGCGAACGAGGATCTTCTCCGAGCGGCGGCCAGGCTTTCCTCCTAAGATGCCCCAGGGGTAGGTGAGCCAACGGTCGTCGTGGATCGACACCTCGCCCGGCTCCAAGTACACGTACCGCTTCTCGATCCCGTTCCCACCTCGGTGGAAGCCGGCTCCGCCGGAGTCGGTAATGGTCGTGTAGCCGTCGATTCGTACCGGGTAGTAGGCCTCCAGGTACTCGGTAGGGATGTTCTGGAAAAGAGGCCACCAGGAGTGGCCGTCCATGCCGTCCCCGATCGGCCGCCCGGGGATGCCGCCGTAGGAGATCTCCATGAGGTAGAAGAACTGGCCGTCTCGATCCCAGCCCGAGTAGAGCATGTAGGGACTCGTGCCGTAGCCGGCGGCTGTCGTGTGCTCGGGGCTTCGCCGAGCAAGCGCCCCACCCAAGATGTCGAAGAGACGGGTGAGGGCGTGGGTACGGCAGCCAAGGGCGGAGGGGAACTTGGGGTGGAGAAGGCACCCGTCCGGGATGATGATGTGGAGAAGAGGGTAGAAGCCGTCGTTGAACAGGATCTGGGGGTCGAACACCATGATCAGGTAGACCCCGATGAACATCTTGAACATGGCCTCGGAGAGGTAGAAGTTCACAGGGCCCATCGCCTGCGGGTCGGTGCCCGACCAGTCGAAGTAGGCGTGCTCGCCCTCCCTCCAGATTGTCAGCTTCATCTTGAAGGGGCCGTGACCCAAGCCATCGTCGTCGATCCAATCCTCGAACGACTGGGGCTCCTCGGGGATGGCGTTCACGATGAGCTTGGCCATCGCGTTGTAGGTGCGGTCGAGCAGGGCCTGGCAGGCAGCGAGGTAGGTGTCCTTGCCAAACCGCTGGCACAGCTCGTGCACCCGCTTCTCTGCAGTCCGGCAGCCAGCCACGATGCCCATGAGGTCGGCCCGGTTCATCTCCGGCTGACGGACGTTGTTGAGGATGAGGTCGAAGACGTCCTTGTTCGGCTTGCCCTCGCGGAAGAGCTTGACCGGCGGGATGCGGAGGCCCTCGCCGAAGATCGTCTTGGCCCCGGTGGGAAGGGACCCGGGAAGCGGACCGCCCACGTCCATCTGGTGGCCGAACATGCTCGCCCAGCCGATCAGCTCGCCGTCCCAGAAGATGGGGAGGCAGACGAGCCAGTCGTTGACGTGCGAGATCGCCCCGCCGCACTTGTAGGGGTCGCTGGTCATGATCACGTCGCCTTCCCGGATCGGCTCCTCGAACGTCTCCAGCATCTCGGCGATGTAGGAGCCGAACTGGCCGACCACCATGCGGCCGTTGGGGTCGGTGATCATCGGGAACTCGTCGTGCTGCTCGCGGATGACCGGGCTCATGGCCGTGCGGAAGAGCGTCGCGTCCATCTCGAAGCGCGTGCTCTTAAGCGCCCCCTCGATAATGTCGAGGGTGATGGGATCGACCTTGATGTCGGGGATCTCTGCGACCTTGACGCCGTTCACGCCGCCCCTCCTCAGCTGCTCGCAGGGTTGATGATCAGGTTCATGAACGGGTCGACCTGAGCCTGGAAGCCGGCCAGGACGACCGTGGTGGAGTCGAACTCGGTGACGACCGCTGGCCCGTCGATGCGGTTCCCGGGCAGGAGCTTGGCCCGGTCGTAGATCTTGGTCGGCAGCCACTGGCCGTCGAAGTAGACCTCGTGCTCGTCGACGACGGCGTGGGAGGCATCTGGCCCTGCGTCCTCGCCTGCCTCGGCAAGGCGCGGCTTAGGCACGTCTCCGTAGCCGATCGCCCGCAAGTTGACGATCTCGCACGTCGTGTCCTCCATCTTGAAGCGGTAGTACTGCTCATGCAGCTGGTTGAAGCGCTCGGCCAGCATGGCAGTGCCGTTGCCGGCGAGAAGGGCGGGATCGATCTCTACCGGGATCTCGTACCCTTGGCGGTAGTAGCGCATGTCCACGTTGAAGGTGACGCGCTGCGCCTCCGCAGGGATGCCCTCCTCGGACAGCCACCGGCGCGCCTCCTCGCCCAGGCGCTCCAGGATTGCCCTCAGCTCCTCTCCGCTCGTGCGGTCGATGGTGCGGATGAAGGTCTGGGCGAACTCCCCCCGGAAGTCGGCCACGAGGTCGCCGGTGGCGCAGAGGAGCCCTGGCGCGGGCGGCACGATCACCGGGAAGGAGCCCATCACCTTGGCTACTGCGTTGGCGTGCATGGGCCCGGCGCCGCCGAAGGCGACCAGGGCGAAGTCGCGCGGGTCGTAGCCACGCTGGACGGACACGAGCCGCAGGGCCCCGGCCATGTTCTCGTTGACGATGTCCAGGATGCCTTCCGCTGCCTGGTACACGTCCAGGCCGAGAGCGTCGCCGATCTTCTTCACCGCCGCCTTGGCCGCCTCCACGTCCAGCTGCATCTCCCCGCCCAGAAGCTGGGGAGGCAAGTGGCCGACGATGACATTGGCGTCGGTCACGGTCGGCTCCGTTCCTCCCTTGCCGTAGCAGGCGGGCCCCGGGTCAGCGCCGGCCGACTGGGGTCCTACCCGAAGCGCCCCAGTGACCTCGGGCACGTGGGCGATCGACCCGCCCCCGGCGCCCACCGAGCGCACGTTCACGCTCGGCACCTTGATCGGGATGACCTCGCCGGGAAGCCCCCAGCCGTAGGGAACCTCCGTCTGCCGCTCGATCGTCACCTGCCCGTTCTGGCAGAGAGCGACATCCGTGGAGGTCCCGCCCATGTCGAAGGTGAGGATGTTCTCGTAGCCTGCGCGGCGGGCGACGTAGAGCGCCCCGGCCACGCCTCCGGCCGGGCCGGAGAGGATGCCGTAGATCGGGTGCTCAGAGGCTACCTGCGCAGTCATGAGACCGGCGTCGGAACGGAGCAAATTGAGCTGCCCGGCCACTCCGATCTCCTTCACGGACGACTCGAGGTGACGCACGTAGGCCTCCACTCGCGGACGCACGTAGGAGTTGAGGCAGGCCGTGAGGGTGCGCTCGTACTCGCGGAACTCGGGGAGGACATCGGAGGAGATGGTGACGGGGAAGCCGGGGTAGAGATCCTCGATGATGTCGCGGATCTCGCGCTCGTGGGCAGGGTTGGCGTAGGAGTTGATGAGCGACACGGTCAGCGTCTCCACGCCCGACTCGACGAGATCGCGCACAATCTCCCTCACCTGCTCCCGGTCGACGGGCACCACGACCTCGCCCTGAGCGCTCATCCGCTCCCTCGCCTCCCGGGTGTCCTCTAGGGCGGCAGGCGGGTCGGGCTTGATCATGATGATCCAGCCGGCGAGCGGCCCCGGCGTCTGCGAGCGGGCGAGGTGGAGGATCTGCTTGAAGCCCTGGGTCGTGATCAGGCCTACCCGGGCTCCCTTAGCCTCCAGCATCGCGTTCGTCGCCACCGTCGTCCCGTGCTGGAGGAAGGCGATCTCTCCCGGAGAGATACCTGACTCCTGACAGATCCTACGCACCCCGGCCAGCACTCCCTGAGAAGGGTCGCTCGGGGTGGAGGGGGTCTTGACGCGGTACATGGCGCCGGTCTCGTCGTGCACGAGGAGGAGGTCGGTGAACGTCCCCCCCACGTCGACTCCCAGCCTGTAGGCCATTCTCTATCCTCCTCTCACGCCGCCACGGGAGCGAACACTCCCGCGCGGTAGACCTGTCCTTCCAACTGGCGGCCGAGGATGCCCTCCAGCCAGGAAGCGACGGCGATCAACCCCTCGAGGTCGACGCCCGTCTCTACCCCCTCGCCCTGGAGGAGGTAGACGAGATCCTCGGTAGCGATGTTGCCGGTAGCCCGGGGGGCGAAGGGACAGCCGCCGATCCCCCCCACCGAGGCGTCGAGAACGCTTGCCCCGGCCTCCAAAGCCGCGTAGGCGTTGACGAAGCCGGTGTTGCGCGTGTTGTGCAGGTGGACGCCCACCGGAGGGCCGAGACGGGCCCCTGCTTCCGTCAGCCGCTTGACCTGGCTGGGCACGGCGACGCCGATGGTGTCGGCCAGCACCACCTCGTCTGCGCCAGCCTCCGCCAGCCGAGCGGCGAGGTCGACCACCCGACCGGGATCCACTCTGCCCTCGAAGGGGCAGCCGAAGGCGGTGCCGACGGTGGCCGTGGCCCGAATCCCGTCCTCGTGAGCCCGAGCGATGATGCGGGCAGCCGTCTGGAGCGACTCGTCCACGCTGGCGTTCTGGTTGCGGCGGTTGAAGCTCTCGCTAGCAGCGAAGGCGAAGTGAGCCTCGTCCAGGCCGGTGGAGGCCAAGCGCTCGTAGCCCTTCTCGTTGAGGACGAGGCCTGCGTAGACGACGCCCGGCCGCCGCTGGAGGGCCGCCACTACCTCCTCGGCTCCTGCCATCTGGGGGACTCGGGCGGGGTTGACGAAGCTCACCGCCTCGATGCGGGGAAGCCCGCAGGCGGCCAGGCGGTCGACGAGCTCGGCTCGCGTTGCTGGCGCGAGCACCTTGGGGTCGTTCTGGAGCCCGTCGCGGGGGCCGACGTCGCAGACCGTCACCCGCACGCCACCACCTCCTCGGCTTGTACCGAGTGCTCACAAGGAGAGGGGACGGGCGAGGCGTGGGCCAACGTAGAGCGAGGGCCGCGGGAACCAGTCACAGGACCCCCTCCGCCTTGAGCTGGGCCAGCTCCTCCTCGGCCAAGCCCAAAAGGCCGCAGTAGACGTCGCGGTTGTGGCTTCCCTCCTCCCAGGTCGCCGACCAGCGCACCTGCCCTGGCGTCTCCGAGAACTTGGGCACGATGCCCGGCCCGATGTACTGCCCGATCTCGGGGTCGACGTGCTCGATCAGCATCTCTCGAGCCCAGTAGTGCTCGTCCTGGAAGATGTCGGCGATGGTGTAGATGGGGCCGCAGATCACGCCCGCCTCGTTTAGCACCCGATCGATCTCGGCCGCGTCCCGCTCGGCCGCCCAGGCAGCCACGATCCCCTCGATCTCCTCCTGGTGCTCGCCCCGGGCTAGGTGGGTAGAGAAGCGCGGGTCGTCGGCGAGCTCTGGCCGCCCCATGGCCTGGCAAAGGCGGCGGAAGACGGTGTCGGCGTTGGCGGCGATGACCATCCACTTGCCGTCGCGCGACTTGAAGATGTTCGAAGGGGCGACGCCCTGGAGGCCGGTCCCACCCGGGCCGCGAACGATCCCCAGGCGGTCGTACTCCGGCACCATGCTCTCTAGCAGGGCAAAGCATGACTCCATCAGGGAGACGTCCACCACCTGGCCGCGACCGAAGCCGAGCGCGTCGCGCTTGTACAGCGCGGCCAGGACCCCTATGGCCGCGAACATGCCCGCCAGCGAGTCGCCGAGCGAGATGTGCAGGCGGGGCGGCGGCTGGCCGGGAAAGCCGTTGATGTAGCGGATGCCGCCCATGGCCTCGGCCACGGAGGCGAAGCCGGCCCGGGGAGCGTAGGGCCCCGTCTGGCCGTAGCCAGAGACGCGGGCGATAACGAGTCCTGGATTTGCCTCCCACAGCTGCTCAGGGCCTAGACCCCAGCGCTCCAAGGTCCCAGGGCGGAAGTTCTCTACCAGGACATCGGAGCGCTTGACCAGCTCAAGGAGGAGCGCTTGGCCCTTCTCCAAGCGCAAGTTGAGAGTCACGCACTTCTTGTTCCGCGACTGTACAGGCCACCACAGGGATCTCCCCTTGTACCTGGCCTTCCCCCACTCGCGTAGGGGATCGGGCTGACCGGGCGCCTCGACTTTAATGATCTCGGCGCCCATGTCGCCGAGCAGCCGCCCGGTGAACGGCCCGGCAAGGAGCATGCCGAGCTCGATCACCCGCACTCCTGCCAACGGCCCGGGGCCGTGGAGATCGCGGACCGGCGCGTCTTGGGCCTCGACCGTTTCCGTCGCGTCTGTCACCCGCTTCCCTCCAGCTCCCGCACATGGGCGACGAGCAAGTCACGGGCCTCGAACACGTGCTCTTTCATGAGGAGCTCCGCCCGCTCGGCGTCCCGCGCCTCGAAGGCACGCGCGATCTGGCGGTGGTAGTGCGCTGAGATCAGCCGCTGCTCAGGCGTGTACCAGATGTAGGAGCGGTAGACGAGGGGAAGCTCGATTACCTTGCGGACCATGGCCGCCAGACGTGCGCTCCCGGCCGTCTCCAGGATGGCGTTGTGGAAGAAGAGGTTCTCCTTGACGAGATCGACCACCTCTCCGTCCTTGGCCACAGCCTCGAACCGCTCGCAGCTCGACCACAGAGCGGCCACGATCTCGTCGCTCATCCTCGTGGCCGCCCGCCGTGCGGCGTATCCCTCGAGCAGAGCTCGGAGCTGGTAGAGGTCTTCGAGGTCCTCGGCCGTGTGCACACGAACCGTCGCCCCCCGGTTGGGGGCCGCCTCGACCAACCCCTCCGCCTGGAGAATGAGGAGCGCCTCCCGCACCGGCGTCCTGCTGATCCCAAGCTCCCGCGCCAGCTCCTCCTCCTTCAGCCGCTGGCCAGGAGAGAGCCTGCCGTCTACGATCGCCTGGCGGATCAGCTCGGTGGCAATGGCGCTCGCGTTGCGGACGAGCGGCTGGCGGTGGTGAAGAACCCCGGTCACGGCTTTGAAGAATACAGTATGCAATTCATGCCGAATCGCTCTACGTCTCTCGTCGAGGGCGCCGAGGCAGAGCGGGTCGCAGCCTCGCTGCTCCTGGACATTCGCGCCGGCTGCCCTTGGTACCGGCCCTTTTCGTGGCCTTGGCCTCCGATTCCGAAGCGCTCGTCCAGGCCTGGCTGCAGCCGCGGGCGCTGTACGAGCACCCCCGCCGAGAGGAGCTCGCCGGGCGGCTCTCCGCCTCCGTTCGGGACGCGCTCTCCTACCTCCCCAGCCAAGAGGTGCGCATCGCCGTCCTTCCTTTCGCCGGCGAGCTTCCGTCCCTGCTCCTCCTCGTCTCCTCGTTGGTCGCAACCCTGGACGGTGCGCTTCCCCGCCGTCGGCCCCCGCCGCTGGCGCTGCCCGAGCTTCCTCAAGGCACCCCGACGTCGCTCTCAGAGGCGCCCGACTCCGGCGAGCACCCGCTCTTTGCTGAGATTGGGGCCGTGTACGGCAGCGAGCGCGTCCCCAGCGTGCTCCGCTCCCTCGCTCGCCGCGGGCTCTTGGAAGAGGCCTGGAGCAGCATCGGCCCATACCTCTCCTCCCCTGCCGGGAGAGCGCACGCCGATCGCCTGGCACGAGCTCGGCTAGCGCTAGCGCTCGAGCTCCCCGAGATCGCCTTCTTCTCCGTCGAGAGAGCGCGGCCAGTGCTTGCTCAGTTCCGGCGGGCTCTGCCACTGAACCTGATCTTCGCCAGAGCCTGCGCTCCCTAGGCTGTCCCGATTCGTGTCTCCTCGGGCAAAGGCACCCTGCCTAGGCCCAAGGCTAAAACGGCGCCAGCCAGAGCCACCGCCGCCGTCGAGACCCAGAAGACGTCCCAGCCTACCTCCGCCGCCAGCGCGCCCAAGGGCGGCGTGCTCGCCGCCGAGACGAGGAAGACGACCGTGGCCGCCACCGCCACCGAGCGACCGGCAAGCTCGGGGTGGGCCCGCTCGCCAGCCGCGACGTAGAGCAGGCCGTTCCAGCCCAGAGCTCCGAAGCCAAGGATCACTGCTCCCACCACGGCCCCCGCCGCTCCCGTATGGAGGGCGGCGGCGAAGAGGCAAGCCCCAGCCGCCGCTACCAGCCCGGCCTCGGCCAGCGTGCGAGCCCGCCGCGATCCCTGCTCACGGTCAGCGACCTTGCCCCAGACGATCCGGGCCACCATGGCAGTCACGTTGAGGGCGAAGAAGGTCGCCGAGGCGACGAGGGAGGAGAGGCCGGCCTCTCGCATCGCGGGAACGGCGTAGGAGATGACGGCCTGGAGGACGACGATGTAGAGGCTGGCTACGAGGAGCAAGCGGCGCATGCCGGACGCCCGCCAGATCGCCAGCAAGGGCTGCCGCTCTCTCCCACGACGCGAGACGGGCGAAGGTCCCTTCTCGGGGAGAAGAGCGAACGAGACCCCAGCCACCGCCACCATCCCCGCTGCCACCGCTAGCGCTAGCTCGACACCGCCGGCCCGGTGAAAGACGGGCATGGCGACGGCTGCCACCGTACCCCCGAGCGGGACAGCCATCTGGCGCACGCCCAGCGCCCACCCTCGCCGCGCGGGAGGATAGGCATGGAAGAGCGCCCCTGCCCCGGCCACAGGCACGACCGAGGCGCCAACCCCGAACAGGGCCAGGGCTGCGAGCAGGATCTCGAGGCGGCCGGCGCTGGCCGCCAGCGCCAGTCCAGACGTCGCCACCAGCGTGCCCGCCAACGTGGCTGCCCGAGCGCCCACCCGGTCGACGACGATGCCAGCCGGGATGAGAGCGAGCCCTGAGCCGAAGATGGGCGCGGCCAGCACTGCTCCCAAGCCAGGCAGGCTCAGGTGGAGCTCCGCTCGCAGCTCCGGGCCGATCGCCGGTAGGCCGAAGCTCACGAAGGAGACGGCGGCCTGGGCGGCGGTAGCGGCAGCGAGGACGCGGGCTGGCGCGGAAGAGGCGGGCACGGCTCGATTATCTTTGCCGAGTGGACCTGGAGGGATTGGCTCGGGCCGAGCGGCGCCGGCGAGCGCTGGAGGCGCTCGAGCTCGAGCGCAACAGGGAGGCTGCCCTGCGAGGCCAGCTCCAGGACATGGCAGCCGAGGTCGAGGGCGAGCGCGTCGATGCCCAGGCGCTTTCTCGCCTCAGCCCCGAGGAGAGGGAGACCGTGCGGGCGGCCTGGACCGAGGCCGAGACGGCCGACCTCGATCTGGGAGACGGCGTGGCGGCAAGTTGGCTGGACGAGGAGGACGAGAGGGCTAGCCCTGAGGAGGAGCGCCAGGAGCGCCTGGCCGAGATCGCCCGGCTTCAGGAGGAGATCGCCGCCTCCCAGCGCCGGCAGCGCGCCTTCCAACGCTACCTCCACGCCCTGCTCGAGCAGGAGACGAGCCTCGCGCCCAGCGAGGAGGGAAGACCCGAGTCGAGCTAGGACCGTCCAGCGAGCGAGGGCATCCCTCCCGGGGCTGCGATCAGCGCGTCTGCGGGAACCCTAGGTTGACCCGGCTCGTCGACGGGTCAGGCCAGCGGGCAGTCACCACCTTGCCTCGGGTGTAGAACTGGACGCTCTCAGGCCCGTAGGCGTGCAAGTCGCCGAAGAGCGAGGCCTTCCAGCCTCCGAAGGAGTACCACCCCACCGGGACAGGGATGGGCACGTTGATCCCGACCATGCCCGCCTGGGCGTCGAACTGGAACTGGCGGGCGGCGCCCCCGTCGCGGGTGAAGATGGCGGCGCCGTTCCCCCACGGGTTCTCGTTGACCAGCCGCAGCGCCTCGTCGTAGGTGTCGACGCGAACCACGGACAGCACAGGCCCGAAGATCTCGTCCTTGTAGCAATCCATGTCCGGCTGGACGTGGTCGAGCAGGGACACGCCCAGGAAGAAGCCGTCTCCGCCAGGAGCCGTCTCCCGCCCATCCACGACCACCGTGGCCCCCTGCGCTCGACCCGAGTCGAGGTAGGAGGCGACCTTGTCCCGGTGCTCCCGGGTGATGAGCGGCCCCATCTCCGAGGCAGGATCGAAGCCATCGCCGACCTTGACCTTGAGCGCCCGCTCCCGAATCGCCTCCACCAGCGGGTCGGCGATCTCGCCCACGGTCACTACCACCGAGATGGCCATGCAGCGCTCGCCGGCGGAGCCGTAGGCCGCGGACACGGCCGCGTCGGCCGCCATATCGATGTCGGCATCAGGCAAGACGACCATGTGGTTCTTCGCTCCCGCCAGGGCCTGCACCCGCTTTCCGTGCTTCGTCCCGTTCTCGTACACGTACTTGGCAATAGGGGTCGAGCCCACGAAGCTGACCGCGGCTACGTCGGGGTGCTCGAGCAGGCGGTCGACCGCCACCTTGTCGCCCTGGACCACGTTGAGCACGCCGTCGGGGAGGCCCGCCTCCTTGAGGAGCTCGGCCACGTACAGGGAGGCGGAGGGGTCCTTCTCGGACGGCTTGAGGACGAAGGTGTTACCGCAGGCGATGGCAGGCGCCCACATCCACATAGGCACCATGGCCGGGAAGTTGAACGGGGTGATGCCGGCTACCACGCCCAGAGGCTGGCGGATGGAGTACACGTCGATCCCGGTCGAGGCCTGCTCGGAGAAGCCCCCCTTGAGCAAAGTGGGGATGCCGCAGGCGAACTCGATCACCTCCAGCCCCCGAGCCACCTCCCCCTTGGCGTCGGAGAGCACCTTGCCGTGCTCAGAGGTGAGGATGCGGGCGATGTCCTCGCGGTGAGCGTGGACGATCTCGCGAATCGCGAACATGAGCTCGGCCCGCCGGGACAGGGAAAGAGCCCGCCAGGAAGGGAAGGCAGCCTTGGCCGCGGCCACGGCCCGATCGACCTCCTCCCCGGAGGCGAGATCGACCTCGGCCTGGAGCTCGCCCGTGGCCGGGTTGTACACGGGGCCTGTGCGCCCCGACGTGCCGGGGACAACGGCGCCCCCGATCCAGTGGCTTACCCGCCGCAGCTCCCGCTCTTCCCTCGCGGCAGGCGCCTGCACGACTTCTGTCATCAGCGTTCCTCCTTCGCTCGTGCGGAGAGCGTAGCGCGCCACGACCTCCCCGGGCGGCCGCCGCTACGATCCTCTCGTCGACGTCGAGGAGAGGTAGCCGTGGCAACCGTGGAGGCGAACGCCGAGCTGGGAGCAAAGATCGTCGCCGACGCCAAGGAGTACGTGATCTACTCCTGGTCGGTCCAGAGCGCCATCGACCCCATCCCCGTCGCTGGCGCCGAGGGACGGTACTTCTGGGACTACAACGGCAAGCGCTACCTCGACTTCGCCTCCCAGCTCGTGAACGTCTCCATCGGCCACCAGCACCCCAAGGTCGTCCAGGCCGTCAAGGAGCAGGCCGATCGGCTCTGCACCATCGGCCCGCCCATGGCCACGGAGTCGCGGTCGCGCCTGGGCCGGCTCCTGGCCGAGATCTCCCCGGGCAACCTCAAGATGTCCTTCTTCACTAACGGCGGAGCCGAGGCCAACGAGAACGCGATCAAGCTGGCCCGCTGGTACACCGGCAGGCACAAGATCGTGGCTCGCTACCGCTCCTACCACGGGGCGACAGCCGGCGCCATCTCGCTCACCGGCGATCCCCGGCGCTGGTACGCAGAGCCGGGGCTCCCGGGCATCGTGCGCATGCTCGACCCCTACACCTACCGCTGTCCGGCGGGGCACCCAGATCCCTGCCCTGTCTGTCGCGGCGGCCCCCACCTGGAGGAGATCCTCATGTACGAGGGGCCGCACACGGTGGCGGCGGTGGTCATGGAGACGGTGGTGGGCACGAACGGCCTCATCGTGCCTCCGCCCGGCTACTTACAGTCGATCCGGGAGGTCTGCGACCGCTACGGCATCCTCCTCATCCTGGACGAGGTCATGGCTGGCTTCGGCCGCACCGGGCGCTGGTTCGCCTGCGAGCACTGGGACGTCGTCCCCGACATCGTCACCGTAGCCAAGGGGATCAACTCCGGCTACGTGCCTCTGGGAGCGATGATCGTGTCCGAGCCCATCGGCGAGTGGGTCAAGGACAGGTTCTTCGCTGGCGGGCTCACCTACTCCGGCCATCCCTTGGCCTGCGCCGCTGCCATTGCCTCCATCGAGGCCTTCCGCGAGGAGGGAATCGTCGAGCACGCCGCCGCCATGGGCGATGTCTTCGCCGCCGGGCTGGAGCGGCTCCGCCGCACGCACCCCTCGATCGGCGAGGTACGGGGCTTGGGCTGCTTCTGGGGGCTGGAGCTCGTCAAGAGCCGCGAGACCCGCGAGCCGCTCGTCCCCTTCAACGCCAGCGGTCAGGCGGCCCAGCCGGTCGCCCGCCTGGCCAAGCTGGCCCTGGAGCGAGGGCTATACCTGATGACCCACTGGAACGTGGTCATGATCTGCCCCCCGCTCACCATCACTCCCGAGGAGATCGAGGAAGGGCTGGCTATCCTGGACGAGGCCCTGGGCGTGGCCGACGAGTACTACCTCGGCTGAGGTCGATCCCGGTCGCTGGCAGCCGCGCTCGCCTGGGCCCAGGCTCGCCACTCCGCCCGCTCCTCGACGTGCACGACCAAGAATGGTCCCGCGGGCGGCCGTCGTCGGTACTCGGGGTACTTGCCGCAGAGGAGCTGGAGAGCTCGCTCGTGCCTGGCGACCACCTGCGCCCGTCCGCGCAGCCGCACCCACCACAGGCGCGACCAGTCCTCGTCGTAGTGGTCGATCAGGACCTCTACCCGGGGGTCGCGCTCGACGTCGGCCAGGCGAGCCAGGCGGCGGCTCCGCTTCGGCTTGTGGTCGACCGCGCTGTACAGCCGGTCGCCCTCCAAGGCGAAGCAGATCGGCACCAGGCGGGGCGAGCCGTCGGGCCGGATGGTGGCCAGGCGGGCCACCGGCGCGTCCTCAGGCGACAG
>PSLH01000016.1:14119-23105 GCA_040289505.1 Thermoleophilia bacterium
TGGCGGCGCCCTGCCGAGCGGATGAGCGCCTCCATCCGCTCGGGAGGCATCTCCTGGCCGAAGCCAGCCCCGGCCGCCCGGGAGATGGACTCGTTCATGAGCGTGCCGCCCAGGTCGTTGGCCCCTGCCCGCAGCGCCGCCCTCACCCCCTCGGGGCCAAGCTTGACCCAGGACACCTGGACGTTGCGGATCCAGGGGTGGAGCGCCAGCCGCCCCACCGCGTGCATGAGCAAAACCTCGCCGAAGGTGGGCCCCCGGCGCGCCCTCCCCTTGAGGTAGATGGGCGCCTCCATGTGGACGAAGGGCAGGGGGATGAACTCCGTGAAGCCTCCCGTTCGCTTCTGCTGCTCCCGGGCCCGAATCAGGTGGCGGGCCCAGTGCCGAGGCCCGTCCACGTGCCCGAACATAATGGTGACGTTGGAGGGAAGACCGACCCGATGAGCCGTATCGTGGACGGCCAGCCACTGATCTGTCGTTACCTTGTCCGGGCAGAGCACGCGCCGTACCTCGTCGTCTAGCACCTCGGCTGCCGTGCCCGGCAGCGATCCCAGCCCAGCCCTCCGCAGCTCCTCCAAGTAGTCGGCCAGAGGCAGGCCCAGCGTCGCTGCCCCCTGCCACACCTCCAGGGCTGAGAAGGCGTGTACGTGGATGTCCGGCACCGCCTGCTTGATCGCCCGCGCCACGTCCAGGTAGTAATTGCCGGTGAAGTGGGGGTGGATCCCGCCCTGGAGGCAGACCTCCACCGCCCCCCGCTCCCAAGCCTCCTCCACCCGGCGCACGATCTCCTCCAGCGGGACCAGGTAGGCCGGGCCGCGCAGGTTCTCGGCCAGCTTCCCCTTGGAGAAGGCGCAAAACCCGCAGCGGAAGTAGCAGACGTTGGTGTACTGGATGTTGCGGGTGACGACGTAGGTCACCTCGTCGCCGCAGGCCTCCCGGCGGAGGCGGTCGGCAGCAGCCAGGACCCGGTCTCGCTCCTCGCCTCGAGCCCGAAAGAGGCGGACGATCTCCTCCTCGCCCAGCTCGTCCTTGGTGTCGATGGGAAGGGCGTCTTTGGGCAGGAAGGGCACCGTAAGCTCTGCTCCTGGCGCCCACTCGCCCTCCCGAGCGAGGCCCATGGCGTCGGAGGCGCGCAGCACGTAGGGAAGCACGGCTGGATCGACCCAGCGCTCGTCCGCGTACTCGGGGTAGACAGGAAGGCGGGGGGCAAGCTCGAGCCCTGCCTCTCGGGTGGCCGTCGTCAGCCGGGCGATCTCCGGCCAGGGAGCCTCCGGGTTGACGTGGTCGATCGTGACCGGCGACACGCCCCCCCAGTCGTTGATCCCCGCCTCGAGGAGGCAGGGGAAGTCGTCGTAGGAGAGGTTGGGCGGGGCCTGCAGATTCACGTCCGGCCCGAGTACCAGCCGAGCAGCGGCGCAGGTCCACAAAAGCTCCTCGAGCGTGGGCTCGGGGTGGGTGGCCATCCGCGTCCCCGGCTTGGCGCGGAAATTCTGGACGATCACCTCCTGAATATGGCCGTAGCGCTCCTGGAGCTCGCGGAGAGCGAGCAGGGCCTCGATCCGTTCCTCCCGCGTCTCGCCGATCCCGATCAAGATCCCTGTGGTGAAGGGGATACGCTCCTCGCCCGCCAGGCGCAGCGTCTCCAGGCGTGCGGCCGGGTGCTTGTCGGGCGAGCCGAAGTGGGGACCGCCTCGACGCGACAGGCGCTCGGCGACCGTCTCGAGCATCATCCCCTGGGAGGCGGTCACCCGCCGCAACGCCCGCAGCTCGTCGCGGCTGAGGACGCCCGGGTTGGCATGGGGGAGAAGCCCCGTCTCCTCCAAGACCCGCTGGCACATGCGAGCGAGGTACTCCACGGTGGTCGAGCAGCCGAGGGCGCGGAGCTCCTCCCGGGCCACCCGGTAGCGAAGCTCCGGCTTGTCGCCGAGCGTGAAGAGCGCCTCGCGGCAGCCGGCAGCCGCGCCGGCACGAGCGATGGCCAGTACCTCCTCCTCGGTCAGGTAAGCGGGCTGGCCCCGGCGGGGTGGCCGGGCGAAGGTGCAGTAGTGGCAGACGTCGCGGCACAGGGTGGTGAGGGGGATGAAGACCTTGGGCGAGTAGGTCACCAGCCTCCCTTTACCCTGCTCCCGCAGCCGGCAGGCAGCATCGGAAAGCTCGCTCGCAGGCAGAGAGACGAGCTCGAGTGCCTCCTTTCGGGTCAGCACACGGTGAGCATACGCCCAGCCGCTATGGTCAGGCCGTGACTGCCCACGTCCTCGTTCCCGTCAAGCCCCTCGCCCAAGCCAAGACGCGTCTTGCCAGCGCGCTCTCTCCCGCCGACAGGGCCTCCCTCACCCAGGAGATGCTCGACCTCGTCCTGGCCGCCGTCCAGGCTGCGAAGGTGGGCCCCGTCACCGTCGTCTCCGCCCACCCTCTCTCCTTGAACGGCGTCCCCCGCTTCGACGATGGCGGCCTTCCGTGGAACGAGGCCCTGGCCCAGGCAATGCGCGAGGTGGTGCGCGAGCCGTGCGTGGCCGTCGTGGCCGCCGACCTCCCTCTCCTGCGCAGCGCAGAGGTGCAGGCGCTGGTCGCCTCCGTTCCCAGCCGCGGCGTGGCCATCGCTCGGGCCAAGGACGGGGGCACGAACGCCTTGGCCATGCGCCCCCCGGGGGCGATAGCGACCCTGCTGGGAGCGCCTCAAAGCTGCCGTCTCCACGAGGAGGCGGCCCGCCGGACAGGGCTGGAGGCGGTGGTGGTCGACCTGCCCGGTCTTGCTTTCGACGTGGACACGCCCGAGGACCTGGCTGCATGGCGCTGACTCTCGGCTACAAGGCTTCCGCCGAGCAGTTCGGGCCCCGCGAGCTGCTCGAGCTCTCCGTCCACGCCGAGCGGGTGGGCCTCGATCTCGTCGCCGTCTCCGACCACTTCCAGCCCTGGCGCCACCACGGCGGCCACTCCCCGGCCGTCCTCCCCTGGCTGGGAGCGCTGGGGGAGCGTACGGAGCAGGCCCGCCTGGGGACGAGCGTCCTCACCCCTATCCTCCGCTACCACCCCTCGATCGTGGCCCAGGCCTTCGCTACCCTGGCCTGCCTCAACCCAGGGCGGATCTTCCTGGGGGTGGGAACGGGAGAGGCAATGAACGAGACGCCTCCCACCGGTCAAGAGTGGCCCCCGGCCAAAGAGCGGAGGGCCCGGTTGGCGGAAGCGATCGAGCTCATGCGCCGGCTGTGGACCGAGGAGCGGGTCACGTTCGAGGGGACCTTCTACCGCACCCACCGGGCCACCGTCTACGACCGCCCTCCCCAGCCCGTGCCCATCTTCGTGGCCGCCTCTGGCCCGCTCGCTGCCCGCTTGGCCGGACGGGTCGGAGACGGCCTTATCTGCACGAGCGGAAAGCGGCCAGAGCTCTACCGGGAGCTCGTCGACGCTCTCGAGGAGGGCGCCCGCGCGGCGGGCCGCGACGCCGGCCACGTCGTCCGCATGATCGAGATCAAGCTCTCCTACGACCACGATCTCGACTACGCCCGCCAGGCTTGTCGCTTCTGGGCAGCCCTTGCGCTCACCACAGAGGAGAAGTCGGGGGTGGAGGATCCAGTGGAGATGGAGCGCCTCGCCGATGCCGCCGGTGATCGCGCCCACGCCCGCTTCATCGTCTCCTCCGACCCGGACGAGGTGGTAGAGCGGATCGGCGACTACGTCGCCTTGGGCTTCGACCACCTCGTCTTCCACGGGCCAGGACACGACCAGCGGCGCTTCCTCGACCAGCTGGCCTCCGACGTCCTCCCCCGGCTCAGAGCGCGCTTCTGAACGCCTGAGCCGCCTCGGCCCCCAGCACGGCGAAGATCGCCTTGCGAAGCGACGTCGGCTGGAAGGAGCGGGCGACGGCCACCATGATGCGGGCGCACTCCTCGATGGGGAAGCCGCCCACCCCGGTGCCGAAGGCAGGGAGGGCGATGGAGGAGCAGCCGAGCTCGTCGGCCACCTCCAGGCAGCGCCGGGTCGTTCGCTCGATCAGCTCGGCGCTCGTACGGAGATCTTGGCCCATCACTGCCCCGTGGATGACGTAGCGGGCCTTGAGCCGCCCGGCACCGGTGGCGACGGCATCTCCGACCTGGATCGGCCCCTTCGCCACCGCCTCTCTCTCGATCTCGTCGCCCCCTGCCCGCTTGATCGCACCCGCCACGCCGGCTCCCATCCACAGCCGGTTGTTGGCGGCGTTGGCGATCGCGTCTACCTCGAGAGCGGTGATGTCGCCCTCCACGACCTCGAGCTCGAGCGCGGCCACGGACAAAGGCTAGCGCGCGCTAGCCAGGGCCAGCTTGGCCTGGTCGGCGAGTCCAGCCAGCATCTTCAAGCTGAGGGGATCGAAGCCCGCAGGCGGCGTGACCCCTGCCACGAGGAAGCCCGTGCGGCCGTCCGCGAAGGAGAAGGGGCAAACGGCGAGGTCACGCCCCTCGGCAAGCTCGACGGCGCCGGGGATTCGGGCGCAGTCCTGGAAGCGAAGGACGAACGGCGCAGATCTCCGAGCGAACGGCTTCGCCAGGGACGGCGGGTAGCGCAGCTCGAGCACGCGCCCCCGGCTCGCCGAGTCCCGGTGCCAGGCGGCGATCGGCGCCAAATCTTCGTCCGATCGCTCCTGCAGCCACAGCGAGGTCACCTCGGCAGCGAGGGTCTGCCCTGCCTGCTCGACGATACGCTGGGCAACTTGGGAGCGCTCCGCTCGGGAGAGGGCTCGGGCGAAGTCGAGGAGAGCGTTGGCCACGTGCAGGCTCTGCTCCTGATCGCGGCGGAGGAGCGCCTCCCTCAGCGCTGTCGAGGCACGGTGGGCAAGCCCCTCGAGCAGCCGAAGACAAGCCTCGCAGGAGTCGACTGGATCCCCGACAGCGATCCACCCCCGCACACCAGGGGCAGGGGGAAGCGGCCCCACCACCTCCCTCCCCTCCCCCTTTCCGTACAGCTCCCGTCGCGTCTCGTCGTCGAGGAAGAAGGGAGCTGGCCGGCTCTCCAGCATGGCCTCGGCCACCAGCTTGGGCACAGTCTCCGGCCAGCCGGAAGGAGCCGCCTCGCCAGCTTGAGCCACGCGCCGGTAGATCGGCTGCAGGGGATCCTCCAGCCACAGCGAGCAGCGGCGAGCGCGAGCGAGGACAGCGATCCTGCGGACGATCTCTTCCTCCGTCTCCTCGACGGAGCTTGTAGCGGAGACCGCGTCCAAGAACTCGAGCCAAGCTTTGGCGTTCTCTGCCTCCCGCTTGGCGGCCTCGTACAGGCGAGCGTTCTCGAGGGCCACCGAGGCGTATCCAGCCAGCACCTCGAGCAGGCGGAGGTCGTTCTCGTCGAACTGGCTTACGCCGAGCTTGGACAGGAAGACGACCCCGCTCACCCGCGACCCGAAGCGGAAAGGGACAGCGATCACCGACTCGTCCACGGGCTCGGTGCCCGGGATCTGGAGGGCGTGCTCGCACTCTAGGGCGTTGGCCACGAGCAGCGAGGACCCCGTGGCGGCGACGTAGCCGGTGAGACCCTTGCCCACCTCGACCCGGAGGGAGGCGAGGTGCTCCTCGTCCGTTGCCACGTCCCCCTTCACCGCCACCGGTACGAGCTCGTGTCCCTCGACCAAGTAGACGCGGCAGGAGTGGTAGTCGATCAGGCCCCGGAGCTCGGTCACGATGGCCGCGGCGATCTCGCGCACGCTGGAGAGCCGGCTAAGAGTGTTGACGAGGTTCTGGAGGAGCTTCAGGTGGGCGATGGAGCGGACGTCCCGGGCTGGATCGGGAGCCTGGGGCCGCTCGACTGCCTCCTCGTCGAAGATGACGACCTGGCTTTTGCCCCGTGCCTTGGCCGTCATCATGGCCATCTCGGCGCACGCTGCCAGCTCGCGAGGGTTGGTGGCGTGCTCAGGCCCGGCAGCGATGCCGATGGACACGGTGATCTCGCCCACCCCGTCAACTGGGCTTGCCCCCAGCTTCTCCTGGAGCCGGCGGGCGAGGCCGAGCGCGTCGCCGCAGCCGCAGGAGGGCATGATCACCGCAAGCTCCTCTCCTCCCGTCCGGCAGACGATGTCGCTCGCCCGCACCAGCGAGGACAGCGTCTCCGCCAACGCCACTAGGATCCCGTCGCCGACGGCGTGGCCGCAGATGTCGTTGACCCGCTTGAAGTCGTCGATGTCGAGCATGACCAGGGCCACCGAGTCGCGCACGCGGTTCGCCCGAGCAAGCTCGGCCCGAAGCCGCTCGTGGAAGGTGCGGTGGTTGTACAGACCGGTCAACGAGTCCGTCTGAGCTTGGTACTCGAGCCGGGCTCGCACCTGGGCGTTGTCGATAGCGAGAGCGGCGGCGTCGGCCAGCCACTTGGCCAGCTCGAGCTCGTCCTCGTGGAAGCGAGCGGCCTCCCCTAGGCGGTAGATGTTAAGCGCGCCCTTGAGAGCTCCCCGGGCAACCAAAGGAACGGAGATGAGCGCCTCCGGCTCGGCCGGCGTCCCCGGCACGAACGCCACCCGGGGGTCGAGGTGGGCCTTGTTGGCGAGCACCGGTTGGCTGTTGGCGACGGCCCATCCGGTGATCCCGTGGCCGAAGGGAGGACGCGTGCGCATGATCTCCTTCTCCCACTCGCTGCGCGCGAGCACCGGAACCAGCTCGCGGCGCGCGAGGTCAGCCTCGTAGATGTGGAGGGAATCGTAGGGGACGAGCTCGGCCAGGGTGTCCGCGATCCGATCGAGGAGGGTGTCCAGCGTCTCCTCGGAGAGAACGAGGTGGAAGACCTCGGCCAGTCGACGGTAGGAGACGACCAGGGTCTCGGGGCTGGATCCGCCCCTGTTTGAGCCAGGCTGTGCAGGACGCGAGAGGTGGGTCGCCACGTCTCTCGTATCGGCAGCCCGCCAAGGCCGCTTGAGGAAGGCTGACTAGCGGAAGAGGTCGCGATCTTGCGGCATGACGAGGTCGCGGGCGGAGCCCTCGCCGCTCGCGGCAAGCCCTCGGACGATGGCCGCGGGAATTCCCGCCGTCTTGCCCATGACGAGCTCTGCTGCCGCGGCGATCTCGTCAGCCACCGCCACTACGGTAGCGTGCAGCTCGTAGCCGTTGGCGTCCCGACAGCCCCGCAGGTCGAGGAGAGGAGCCATGCCGGCCACGCCTATGGCCACCCCCACGATCCCCCGCCGCCAGGGTCGACCGAAGGAGTCGCTGACGACGACAGCCACGCTGCGGCCGGTGAGCTCGCGCAGGCGCGACCGGATCCGGCGGGCAGAGGCATCGGGATCGAGGGGCAAAAGGACGACGGTGCCCGGGGTAGGAGCGTTGGAGGCGTCGACCCCGGCTGAGGCGCACACGAAGCCGTGCCGGGTCTCGGCGATGACGAGGGGCGGCCGGGCGCGGACGACCCGCGCCGCCTCCCGCAGGATCACCTCCAGGCGGCGGGGATCGAGGTCGCCGGCCAAGGCCCTCGCTCGGGGCGAGGGCTCGACCTCGGCCAGGCGCACCACCCTCCCCTCGGCCTTGGACACCGCCTTCTGACAGACGACCACCACGTCCCCGTCCTCCAGGGAGGCGCGAGCGGCGAGGAGGGCGGCCAGGTCGTCACCCTCCCGAATCTCAGGCAACCCCTCTACGGGGATGACACGAAGGTCAGGCACAGGTGATGACCGCCTCTGCCAGCTTCCGGCGAGCGGCCCGGTCGGCCATGACCGTGCCCGTCACCAGGGGCCGCACGCCCTGTACCTCCACCTCCCTGGCCAAGCCAGCGTCGCTCTCGTCGATGACGAGGACGTCGATCAGCCCCTGGTAGCAGGTGGCGACCCGCCCGGGCGAGGTCCCTCCCGCCAGCCGCGCCAGCATGCGGTCGGCCGGCCCCTTCAGCGCCCGCCCGCCGACAAGCGGGCTCACCGCCACGCAGGGAGCTCGCCTCCGCTCCAGGGCAGCCCTGATCCCGGATACGGCCAGGATCGGCCAGATGCTCACGAACGGGTTGGAGGGAGCGATCACGATCAGCTCCGCCTCGGCCAGCGCCTCCAGTACGCCGGGAGCGGGTCGAGCCGACTCCTCCCCCTGGAAGCGGACGCGGTCGACCTCGTCCCGGTGTCGACGGGCGACGAACCACTCCTGGAAGGGGAAGCTTCCGGCCGGCGTATCGATCCAGGTGCGGAGGCGATCGTCGCTGGCGGGAAGGAGCCTCGTGGCCAGGCCGAAGGCGGCGGCCGCCCGAGCGGTGATCGCCGACAGGGGCTGGCCCCTCTGCAGAGCCTGGGTGCGCACGAGGTGGAGGCCGAGGTCGCGGTCTCCCAGGCGAAACCACGTCTCCCCGCCCAGCCTCTCCACCTCGGCCAAGGCGTGCCAGGTCTCGTCGGCCCGTCCCCAGCCCCGCTCGTCATCGGCCACGCTGGCCAGCGCGTAGAGAACGGTGTCGAGGTCGGGAGAGACGTGGAGCCCCAGCACCTCGCAGTCGTCGCCGACGTTGCCGATCACCGTCACCGCGGCAGGGTCCACCACCTCGACCAGGCCGCAGACGAAGCGCGCCCCTCCCACGCCCCCCGAAAGCACGGCGATCCTGGTCACGGCAGGGACCCTAGCGACGAGCGGGAAGGGGCGCGGGTCTCGCCCGCAGCCGCGAGCACAGGCTGAGGGGACCCCCCTACAAGGCGGCGGCCCCGGGGCCGGTCGTCGTCCACTCGGTGAGGTCGAACCAGTGCGACGCGCGCAGGGCGGACACCACCTCGGGCGCCGTGTGCCGGGCGAAGTAGACGTGGTGGTCGAGGTCGCAGCAGATCCAGACCTCGTCCAAAGACAGCGTGTCCAGCTCCAAGTTGAGCAAGGCATCGGCGGGGAGAGCGACCTCCCGAGCGGTGTAGTGCTTGAACTGGAGATCGGGGGCGATCTCCATCAGCTCGGGCCAATCGGGGCAGGTGCGGTAGCTCATAGGCCCTCTATTGTGCCTCGATCGCGGCCGCGGCGCTCGGCTCCTCCACCGACCAGCGCCCCTCCAGGCGGACGAGGCCGCTCCTGCCGTCGGCGGGGTAGAC
>PSLH01000016.1:23131-31457 GCA_040289505.1 Thermoleophilia bacterium
GGGCGGCATCGTCCAGCCAATGGTAGAGCCGCTCGCCTGCGCGATCGCTCACCTCGAAGCGCAGCCGGAACCGGCCGTCTGCCAGCGGCAAGCTGTCGACGTCGAAGCGCAGCCGCCGCTCTCCCTCCCCTGCTTCCCAGCCCAGCGTCCCCGTATCCACCGCTCCCGTCGCCAGCACCAGCCCCGCCTCGTCGTGAAGGGTCCAGGCGACGCGAGGGGCAGGGACGGGGCCGTACGCGCGGAGGAGAAGACAGGCAGACAGAGGCTCCCCCGGCAGGAACTGCCTCCGCTCCTCCTCCCCCGGGCCGAGGAGCCGCACCTCCTCGATGCGCACCTCGCCGCTTCCGTACTCGCGCAGCCCAAAGGCCCGCTCGTCGGGGTCGCGCTCCTCGGCAAGCAGGGCGTGGTAGCGGCCGATGGCCTCCTGCACCGGGCCGTCTACCTCCACCCGCCCTTGGCGCAAGAGGACGCCGCGACCGCAGAGCCGCTCCACGGCGGCCGCGTCGTGGGAGACGAAGACGATGGTGGCCCCCCGCCGCTTCAGCTCGAAGATCTTGCCGAAGCACTTGCGCTGGAACTCCTCGTCGCCCACGGCGAGCACCTCGTCCAAGAGGAGGACATCCGCTTCCAGGTGCGCGGCCACGGCGAAGCCGAGCCTCATGACCATGCCCGACGAGTAGGTACGGACGGGCAGGTCGATGAACCGCTCCAGCTCGGCGAAGGCCACGATCTCGTCGAGATGGCGGCGGACGGCACGCCGGGAGAGGCCCAAGATGGAGCCATTCAGGAAGACGTTCTCCCGGCCGGTGAGCTCGGGGTGGAAGCCAGCTCCCAGCTCGAGCAGGCTCCCTACCCGTCCGCCCACGTCCACCCTGCCGGAGGTGGGCTTGATGATGCCCGCCACCAGCTTGAGCAGGGTCGTCTTGCCCGAGCCGTTCCGGCCGATGAGGCCCACCGACTCCCCCGCCTCTACCGTCAAGGACACCTCCCGAAGCGCCCACACGTCCCGGCTCTCCAGTCGACGGCGGGCGACTAAAAGCTCCTTGAGCGTGCGGACCGGTTGGGGGTACACGCGGAAGCGGCGACTGACCGCCTCGATCTCGATCCGGCCGGGGCGCACTACGGCACCGAGGGTAGCGCGAGGGCCTGGCGGGCGATGCCAGCGAGGGCGCGGACGAAGGAGGGCTCGGCGTTGGGCATGGCGATCCGCTCCAGGCACATGCCCAGCTCCCGTGCCCTCGCCTGGGCCTCCACATCGATGTCGAAGCGAATCTCTAGGTGGTCGGAGACGAAGCCCACCGGGCATACGAGGACGGAGCGCACCCCCTTCTCGGCCAGCTCCTCTAGATGATCGAGGAGGTCGGGCTCGAGCCAGGGCTCCCCGGTCTCCGACTGGGACTGGTAGGAGAAGGACCAGCGAGCGAGCCCGGCGGCCTCGGCGACGAGGGAGGAGGTGCGCAGGAGCTGCTCCTCGTAGGGGTCTCCCTCCTCGAGGATGCGGGCCGGCAGCGAGTGGGCGGTGAAGACGACGTGGGCCTGAGTCCCTCTGACCCGCTCCGCCAGGAGCTGGACGAAGGCAGGGTCGTCGTGCCAGCTCTCCACGAAGACGAGGCGAGCGCGCCCGGCCAGGGCCTGCTCCAGCTGATCCCGGTACCCGCCGATCGAGAGCCGCGAGTAGTGGGGGGCGAGGACGAGGCCCACGACCGTCTCCGCCCCGGCGGCCAGCGCCCGCTCGGCAGCCTCGCTAATACGAGGCCGCCAGTGCTTCATGCCGGTAAAAACAGGCAGGCCTAGCTCTTCCTCCAACGCCTTCCGCACCGCCTCGGTGACGACGTTGAGAGGGCTTGGCCCCTGGCCCACCCCGAGCAGACGGTACCGCTCCACCAGCTCGGCCACGAGCTGGGGCCGAAGCGGCCGTCCGCCCCGGATGTCGGCGTAGTACGCGGGGACATCCTCCAGCCGATCGGGGCTGCCGTAGGCCATAAGGACGACTGCTGCCCTCGTCACCTTCAGCCCTCCTTCCAGGTGGCGCTGCGCTCGTGGACGAGCTCGACCAAGCGGGCGAGCACAGCTGGATCGGTGTGGGGCAGGACGCCGTGCCCCAGGTTGAAGATGTGGCCCCGCCTGCCTGCCGCCCGCCGCAGAACATCGAGAGCGGCCTTCTCCACCTCCTCCCAAGGGCCGAGCAGGTAGGCCGGGTCGAGGTTGCCCTGGACTCCCCGATCGAGGCCCACAGCTGCCCAGGCCCGGTCGAGCTCGACCCGCCAGTCGAGACCGATCACGTCGCCACCAGCCTCGCGCATGTGGGAAAGGAGGCCAGCGGTGCAGGTGCCGAAGTGGATGGTGGGCACCTCCACCGCGTCCAGGACGCGAGCGGCGTAGGGAGCGGCGTAGGCTCTGTAGGCGGCCGGAGAGAGAATGCCGGCCCAGGAGTCGAACAGCTGGATCACGTCCGCTCCCGCCTTGGCCTGGGCAGCGGCGTACCCAGCGAAGGTGTCGGCCAGCTTGGCGAGGAGAGCCTGCCATTGGGCGGGCCGGTTGAGCATGAGCGACCGCGTGGCCAGGAAGTCCTTGTCGGCTCGTCCCTCGACCAAGTAGCAGGCGACGGTGAAGGGCCCTCCGCAGAAGCCGACGAGAGCCTTGTCAGGAGGGAGCTCCCGGCGCACCAGCCGCACCGCCTCGAGCAGAAAGGCGAAGGCCTCCTCTGGCTCAGGCACTCGAAGCCGCCGTACGTCGGCCTCGCTGCGGAGGGGAGGATCGACTACCGGGCCGATGCCCTCCACCAGCTCCACCGGGACGCCCATGGCCCGAACCGGGGTCATGATGTCGGCGAAGAGCACGGCCGCGTCCACCCCGTGCTGACGGACGGGCTCCAGGGTGACTTGAGCGCACAGCTCCGGGGTGTCGGCGATCTCGAAGAAGCCGTAGCGCTCGCGCAAGGCTCGGTACTCGGGCAGGGAGCGGCCCGCTTGGCGCATGAACCACACGGGCGTGCGCTCGACGGGCTCCCGCCGGCAGGCGCGTACGAGGAGGGGAGCGAGCACGGAACTAGACTAGCCGGGTGACCCCTCCCCTCGCCGCGCGCTTCGTCTCCTGGGCGCTTCCACCCCTTCGAGCAGGCACGCGCTCTCACGCGGCGCTCGTGGTCGAGAACGTGGGGTCGGCGGTCTGGCGAAAGGACGTCCTCGCCTCGTACCACTGGCTAGACGAGCGCGGGAACCCGATCGTCTGGGACGGCCTCCGCACCCCCTTTCCCGCTCCGGTCGCCCCCGGGCAGCGAGTCGCGATCGAGCTCGCCCTACGCATGCCCATTCCCCCTGGCCGCTACCGCCTCGCCCTCGACCTGGTGGCCGAGGGGAGAGCGTGGCTGGCCGAGCTCGGCAGCGCCTCCCCCCAAGAGGAGGTGGAGGTGCTGCCCCGGGTAGAGGCAAGCAGCCTGGCCGAGGTGGCCGTCTTTCACCTTCCCGAGTGGTGCCAGCCCGCCCAGGGGTGGGAGGAGCGCGCTCTCGCCGCCCACGCCGACGGGTACGCGGTGGTGACGGGCGCCATCGACCCTCCCCGGCGCCTACGCCGGGTGCTCTCGGCCTGGGCGCCTGGTCCTGGCCGCGTGCCCGGCTTTGCCCACCCTCTCCTCTGCCCATCCGTGCTCCGGGGCGTGGAGCTCGAGCGCCTTCCCGACGTCCACGGCCTGCCCGCCTTTCGACCCCCGGCAGACGAGCCGTGGCTCTACGACGGCAGCCTGGTGATCAAAGCTCGACCGCCATTCGGTCGTCGACGCGGCTGAAGACGAGCGCGCCCACCGCCAGGGAGGCGACAGCGGCTGCCAACAGGTAGAGGACGTCGCCCAGGGCGGGAAGCTCCCCGAAGAAGAGAGGGGCCCGCAGCGCGTAGATGGGCGGGGTGAGGGGATTGGCCCAACGGAGGACCTCCACCACCGTGCCGTAGCGCTCGAGGCCCCCGGGAAGCTCCTCCAGGGAGTAGAGCACGGGGGTGAGGAAGAACCAGGGAAGGAGCAGGGCAGAGACGAGGTGCTCCACGTCGCGAAAGACGACGTTGGCCGAGGCGACCGCGAGAGCCAGTCCGGCCACCAAGGCGACCACGGGGAGCGCCAGCAGGAGAGCCAGCCACGCCGTCTCCCTCGCGCGGGGCAGGACGAGGGCGCTGGCCGCCACCAGGCCGACGAGCATAGCGGCAAAAGACACAAGATGGGTGGCCACCGTGGAGAAGGGAACGAGCTGGCGGGGGAACCGCACCTTCTTGATGAGCTCGGCGTAGTCGAGCATGGAGCGGGCGGCCGACTGCAGAGACGCGGCCAGGAAGACCCACACGGCCAGGCCGGAGAGCAAAAAGAGCGGGTAGTGGTCGATCGTGGTCACCTTCCACAGCAGCGAGAAGACGAGCACGTACACGCCCATGAGGATCAAGGGGTTGGCGAGCGACCAGGCCACGCCCAGGACCGTTCCCTTGTAGCGGGCGTGCAAGTCGCGCCGGAACAGGCTCGCGAAGAGCTCTCGGTAGCGGAAGAGGTCGGCGTAGACGGTCATCACGGCGGACGGACGCCCACTCAGAGTAGTGTAGAGGCCAGTCCTCCCCGCGCCCCCTGGACAGGCGCTCTCCCATGGGCCATCCTTCCCTGGGTCGGTCGAGCGAGGAGGAGCTCGTGCGACACCCGTCGGCGATCGTGGCCCTCTCTCTCCTGGCCCTGGTCGGGGCTTCGGCCGCTCCCTCGCGCTCGACCACCCACGAGCCAGCCGCGGTCCTGGCCGTCGCCCCCGCCGACGCCCGGCCAGGCCGTCCTAGCGGCACCTTTCTCGCTCTGCTCTTCGGGGAGGACGGGCCCATCCCCGCCTCCGTCACCGTGCTCGTCCCACGGGGCTACCGTCTCGACCTGTCGCGGCCTCCAGGGGAGAGGGTAGGCATGGGAGCGGCGCTCCTTCGCCAGTCGTTCTTCGCCGGGCAGCTGCGCCGGGTCCCAGTCGTGGTCGACGATCCTGCCCGCTACCTCCTCGACGCCAAGGCTCAGGATTGCGCCCCCGGCCTGCACGCCGCCGCCTGGCTCGCCCCCCTTCCCCTCGGGCTCGACCTAGGGACCCTGACCGTCGTCTTCTTCGTCGACCCTGCCTCACCGGACAGCCTTGATGCCGCCTACCGCATCACGGCCTGCCTGCCCTCGCCCGAGCTTCCGCCGGCGGAGGGAGGCTTGGCCGGCGGCAAGCGCCTACTCGGCCTCGGCCTCGACCTGGAGGGAATGCTCGTCAACCCCGCTGCCGGTACCCACGTCTGGCGGCTCCTCGTCCTCCCCTACGCCCCCGGATCCCACTCTTCCGACGTCGACGCCACCTTCGAGGCCCGCGCCCTCGTGCTTCTTCCCCAGTCGCTGAGCGCGCGGGCCCGCTACCTCCCCCGCGCCCGCTCGCTCCTCGTGCAGGGGCGCCTCCTGGCACTCGGCACAGGGCGCGGGGGAGCCCACGTCACCATCGCCAAGGAGAGCGGCGTGCAGCTGGGAACGGCCACGACCAAGAAGGATGGCACGTTCACGGTCCGGGCCCGGATCGCCCAGACGGCGCGCCTGCAGAGGCTCCAGCTCGTCGCCGACGTGGCCTTGGAGACGAGGCCCTGTACCGATCCACCGATCGTCGCCGGCGGCTGCGCGGCAGAGGCGGTGGCTCCTCCGCCCACGCTTTCCTTCGCCGCTACCATCCCCAAGCTCCCCACCCCGGGGAAGGCGGTAGGGCGCCGGGGGCGGTAGAGCGCCCGGGCTTACAGCAGGCGCTGGGCGTACAGGGACACGCCCGAGTAGCCGTGGCAGCTCTGGGAGAAAAGGGTGGCGGCGGCTCGGCCTACGAGGGGGAGAGCAAGGAGTCGACCGGCGATGCGCCGCCTGGCGAGGTCAGCGTACCCCTCCGCCTGCTCTACCCGCCTGACCAGAAGGCCAGCTCGGGCGAAAGCCCACAGGTAGGCATACAGCGTGTGGACGTGCTCGTTGATGCCCAGCGCCCGCTCCGCCGCCTGGTCGGGAGCCTCGCCCGAGCGAAAGAGGGCCCGCGTGCCCTCGTTGAGCGCGCAGACGTAGCCGCCCCGTCGCGTCACCCGAGCCATCTCCCCCACCATGGCCGCCAGGTCGAGGGCGTGGTGGAGGGCCGCTACGCAGAAGACGAGGTCGAAGGCAGAGGAGATGAAGGGTAGGCGCTCGCCGTCTGCCTGCACGCGCAGGAAGGAGCGGCCGACCCGACGCTCGTAGAAGCCCCCGCGGCCGAGGCCGATCTTGGAGTCGGCCAGCAGGTCGCAGGCGACGTACTCGCACCCTCGGGGGATGAGGTGCTGAGCCGCCCAGCACTTGGCCGCCCCGACCTCGAGCACGCGCATGCCGGGGAGGACGTAGCGCTCGAGCAAGAGGTCGAAGGAGTGCTCGGTCGCCCGCCAAGTCTTGTCCTCCCAGCCAAGATCGCGGCAGAGGTAGGGAAGGCGGGCATCCACCTCCTCGTCGGGCTCGTACCAGCCCTGGGCCTTGGCCAGCTCCACCCAGCCCTCGATCTCCCTCCGCTTAGCCTCCATCCCCGGCAGCCCATCGGGGAGAAGGCGCGGGATCCCCTCCTCTACTCGGTAGCGAGCCTGGCAGCGGTCGCAGGCGAGGGAGCTCGGTCCTTCAGCCAGAGCGCCAGCGCAGGCAGGGCAGCGAAGGAGGTGGAAGAGAAGGGACGTCACCCGTTGCCTCTAGTCTGTACCCGAGGACGGCCAAACACCCGCTTAACAGGCCTTCAGTACGCTTCCTGCCCGTGCCGCTCCACCCTACCGGGAGCGCGGCGGGATGATCGCCCTGCCCGCCTTGGTCGCCGCGCCAGTGGCCGCGCTGGCCGTGCTCGTCTTGCTCCGCTCCCCCCTTCGCGGGGCGATCGTGGCCGCCCCCTCCCGCGACCGTTGGCACCGAAGCTCGACCCCGGCCCTGGGCGGCGTGGGCATCTTCCTCGGCTTCGCCTCCGGCATGGGGCTCTCCCTGCTCCTCGGCCTCGAGCCCACCTGGGAGCTGGCAGGCATCCTGGGCGGGGCCTTGCTCGTCTTCGTCCTTGGGCTCGTAGACGACCTCCACCCCCTCTCCCCGGGGCTGAAGCTGGCAGGCCAGGCGGCAGCGGCCGGGCTCGTCCTCGCCTCCGGGATCCGCGTCCAGATCGTCGACAACGAGGTGGCCGCGACCGCCATCGGCCTTCTGTGGCTGGTGGGCATCACCAACGCCTTCAACCTCCTCGATAACATGGACGGCCTGGCAGGGACGCTGGCCGTGATCGCAGCCGCGTTCTTTGCCGTAGACGCGGTCACCGTCCACCCCGACTCCGTCCTTCTCGCTGTGTCGCTGTCGCTGGCCCTAGCCGTCCTCGGCTTTCTCCCCTTCAACTTCCGGCCCCGCCGGCCGGCAGCCGCGTTTATGGGCGACTCCGGTAGCCAGACGCTGGGGCTGGTGCTGGCCGCCCTGGGCCTGGCCACGAGCTGGAAGGTGGCAGAGACGACCGTGGCCACGCTCATTTTCCCCTTGCTCGTGCTCGCCGTCCCTCTTCTCGATACCGCCCTCGTCACCGCCGTTCGGCTGGTGGAGGGCCGCCCCGTCCACCAGGGGGGCCGCGACCACGCCTCCCACCGGCTGGTGCGAGGCGGCATCTCGGAGAAGGCGACCGTGCTCCTCCTCGCCGCCATCGCCGCTGGGCTAGGAGGAAGCAGCCTGGCCTACTCCGGGCTCGACAATAGCTGGGTGACCATGGTGGGGGTGCTCGTCACCTTCGCTCTGCTCGTGCAGCTCGCCGGCTTCCTCACCGACATCGACGAGGGACCCCCCTCCTCTCGTGCCGTCCACCTCCGGACGATCCTGCTCGCGCCCCGCCGGCTGGCAGAGATGGCGGTCGACTTCGCCCTCGTCTCCGCTTCCTTTACCGCCTCCTACCTCTTGCTCGTGGACGGGACCGGCAGCGCCTACCAGCGCCACATCTTCCTCTCCTCCCTCCCTGTCCTCCTCGGTGCCCGCTACCTTGCCTTCATCCCTGCCGGCCTCTACAGCGGCGTGTGGCGGTTCGCCGGCGCCCGGGAGGCGGCGGCCATCGTGACCGCCGTCGTCGTGTCCGAGGCCCTCACGGTAGGGGTGGTGCTGGCCATGGGGCGGCCCCTGGGCGACTTCCCGGCCCGCATCTACGCCGTCGACGCCCTCCTTTGCGCCGCGCTCGTGGGTGCCTCCCGCTTCGGCGAGCGGGCCTTGTTCCGGGCGTTGGCCTTCCTACGCGATCGCTCCCAGGCCCGCCGCGTCCTCATCGTGGGCGCCGGCAGGGGCGGCCGCAGCCTCCTC
>PSLH01000146.1:0-3475 GCA_040289505.1 Thermoleophilia bacterium
TTCCGCCCAGGGCCGCGGGCAGCCCAACCGCCAGAGCGGAGGCAACGACGGCGAGCACGGGTAGCACTCTTCTCATACCGCCCTCCTGGTCGAAGGATGCTTGCCGCTAGCTTGGACGACTGTACAGCCTTTTTGTTCGTACCTTCAAGAGGGAGAGCAGGGAGGCAAGGCGGGGCCCAAGCTGGGTAGCGCCTCCCGGAAGGAGGAAGAGGAGGCCGAGGAGGATGAGCCCGTACATGACCGCTGGTGCCTCCTTGGAGATGTCCTCGGCATAGAGGGGGGCGTACACGACGAAGAGGGCGCCGAAGATCGATCCTGACAAGGAGCCAAAGCCGCCAAGGGCGGTTCCCACGAGCAGGGTGATGGAGAGCGAGACCGGGAACGAGTACGGGTTGACGAAGCCGATCAGGAGGGCCAAGAGCGACCCAGCGACGCCGGCGTAGGCGGCGGCGAGGCCGAAGGCCAGGGTCTTGTACGCGGCGAGGTTGATGCCCGAGGACACGGCCGCCACGGGCGCGTCCCGAATCGCTCGCAGCGCTCGGCCAAGCTTGCCCCGCAGAAGGAGCCACCCGAGGAGGAAAGCGCCCAGGGCGATCCCCCAGGTGAGGTAGTAGGGGGTCTGAGGCAGGCCGACCTGGAGGCCTCCTCCGCCGCCGGTGAGCCCCTCCAGCTTCGTCGACTGGACAAGCGAAACGAACGCCACCGCCAGCCCGAAGGTGGCCAGGGCCAGGTAGACGCCGTGGAGCCGAAGCGCCGGGAAGCCGAAGAGGAACCCGACGAGGCCGGCCAGGGCGCCGGCGACGGGGATCGTCCAGGCGTCGGGGACGTCGTACCTTGTGGCCAGCACCGCCGTGGTGTAGGCGCCGATCCCCATGAAGGCCCCGTGCCCGAGCGAGATCTGGCCGCTATAGCCGGTGAGGATGTTGAGCCCGATGATGGCGATGAAAAAGATCCCCACCTCGACCAGGCGGGGTAGCGAGGCCTCGTCTACGAGCCTCGGAAGGAGGGCGAAGACGGCCACCGCCACCACCAGCGGAGCCGCCTGGGCCAGGGAACGGGAGGACGGGCGCTGCACTACACCCTCCTCGTCACGGGTCGGCCGAAAAGGCCGGCGGGCCGGACGACGAGAACGAGGAGGAGCACCCCCAGCGCCACCGGGAGCTCGAGCTCGGGAGCGTCGGTGATGAAGTCCACGTAGGTGGAGAGCAGGCTGATCCCCACCCCGAGCGCGTAGGAGCCGACCACTGCCCCCACTGGGCTGTCGATCCCCCCCAGGACAGCGGCGGCGAAGGCGTAGACGAGCACCGTGAGCATGAAGCTGGGCTCCAAGGGCAGGATGGGGGCTGCCATCATGCCGGCCACGGCCGCGAGCGCGGCGGCCAGGCCCCAGCCGGTCGCGAGCATGAGGTCGACGTGAATCCCGAGCAGGCGGCTTGTCCCCGGGCGGAGGGCGGCGGCGCGCATATGGAGGCCCATGCGGGTGAGCCGGAAGAACGCGAGCACGAGCGCGACGCAGGCCAGGGACACGCCGATCGTGCCCAAGTCCTGCCAGCTCACGACCACGCCGCCGACGATCACCAAATCGTTGGGGAAGGGGCTCGTGAAGGCCCGTACTTCCGGCGACCAGATCCAGCCGGCGAGGCCGTCGAGGAGGACGAGCAGGGCGATCGTGGCCACCACCACAGTCAGCTGGCCTCCTCGCTGTAGCGGCCTGATCACGACCCCGTAGATGCCGACGCCGCCGAGGAAGGCAATGAGCAGGGTGAGGAAGAAGGCGAGCCAGTAGGTGAGGCCGTGGGTGAAGATGAGCGACCAGGCGATGTAGGTCGCGAACATGCCCATCTCGCCCTGGGCGAAGTTGATGACCCCGGTCGCGCGGTGGATGAGGACCAACGCCAGGGCGAGGGTGGCGTAGACTCCCCCGTTGGCTAGCCCGGCGATGGTCTGCTGCGCCAGCTCGGACCAGTCCACCCTAGTACCCCAAGTAGGAGGCCCGCACCTGCTCGTTGAGACGCAGCTCGTGGCTCGGTCCCTCCAGGACGACTCTCCCCACCTCGATGACGTAGGCGCGTCTGCTCGCCTGGAGCGCCACTGCCGCGTTCTGCTCGACTACGAGCACGGTCAGCCCTTGCTCGCGATTCAGCTCGCGAACGGTGGCGTAGAAGCGGGAGACCACCGCGGGAGCGAGCCCCAGCGAGGGCTCGTCCAGGAGGAGCAACCTGGGCCTGGCCACGAGGGCGCGGGCCAAGGCCAGCATCTGCTGCTCGCCGCCGCTCAGGGTGCCCGCCTGCTGCCTGCGCCGCTCGGCTAGGCGCGGGAAGTAGTCGAGGACACGCCGGCAATCCTCCGTGGCCTGGCGCCGGTCGCGGCGCCAGGCGGCGCCCACGAGGATGTTCTCCCACACGGTCAGCTCGGCGTAGATCTCCCGACCCTCGGGCACGTGAGCGATGCCCAATCGGGCGATCGCCTCCGGCGAGCAGCGGTCGATCCGGCGGGAGGCGAAGAGTACCTGGCCGCTCCTGCGCACCGTGCCGGAGATGGCGCGCAGGGTCGTCGTCTTGCCGGCCCCGTTCGCTCCCAAGATGGCCACGATCTCGCCCTCCTCCACTGCCAGCGACACGTCCCGCAGGGCCGTGATCGGCCCGTAGCGGGCCTCCACCTGGCGTAGCTCAAGGAGCGCCACTTTCCTCCTCCCGACCCAGGTAGGCCTCGATGACGGCCGGGCTCGATCGGACCTCCTCGGGGGTACCGGTGGCGATGAGCTGGCCGAAGTCGAGAACGTGCACGATCTCGGAGATGCCCATGACCAGGTTCATGTGGTGCTCGACGAGGAAGATGGTGAGGTCGAAGTCGTCGCGCAGGCGGCGGACGAAGCGGGCGAGCTTCTCGACCTCCTCGTGGGTGAGGCCCGCCGCCGGCTCGTCCAAAAGGAGGAGCTTGGGCCCGGAGACGAGGGCGCGGGCCAGCTCGATCCGCTTGAGCGTCGCGAAGGGGAGGCCTCTCGCCGGTCTCTCGGCCAGATCGGTCAGGCCCACGTAGTCGAGGGCGGCCAGGGCTGCCTGCCTCGCCTCCCGCTCGCGCGTCCAGGGCGATCGGGTATGGAAGCCGACGAGGACGTTCTCGAGCACGCTCATGCGCGCGGACAGCTCCACGCTCTGGAACGTGCGGCCGATGCCTAGGCGAGCGAGGCGGTGGGCCGGTATCCGCAGGAGATCCTGTCCGCCGAAGAAAATGCGGCCGCGATCGGGCCGGTACAGACGGGTGACGAGGTTGAAGAGCGTGGTCTTGCCGGCGCCGTTAGGCCCGATCAGCCCCACGATGTGGCGAGCGGGCACGTCCAAGGTGACGTCGTTCAGGGCGACGATGCCGCCGAAGCGCCGAGTGAGGCTCTCCACGCGGAGGAGCGCCATGGCAGGGGCCGCATCATACGTTTTCGGCTCTTCCCGTGCTGGGAGGGGACGCCGGAGGCTCGCCG
>PSLH01000147.1:0-3422 GCA_040289505.1 Thermoleophilia bacterium
TTCCCGAATGTTGGCTAGTTGTGCCGGCTTCAATGGGGCCCGGGATTGTAGTCCCGGGAAACAGCAGGCTCAGAATAGCCCATCAGCAGAGAGGTTGCGACCCATGGTGCGAGCAGGACAGCGGCGGACGTGTAGGGAACCCTCCGGTATGAGGGGCGAGGCGGGCGCGCGGGAGACGAAGTTGTCAAAGAGCAGGGGAAACCTGGGGTGCGAGCGAGCACCGCGACTCGTGTGAGAACCGGGCCGCTCGCGCCCATCATACGATGGTCGCCTCGCCCGTGACGGGAAGGGGGGCAGGAGCCGACACCCAATGGAGCCTGCGGGCGCTCGAGGCTCCCGGCGGCCCGAGGTCGATCAGGACAACTCGGTCGATGTCAAGGCGAAGCACCCCTCGCAGGTCGCGCTCGAGACCTGACTTCTCGACCTCAGACAGGTCGCAAACAAACACCGAGTACTGGAGCCGGTAGCCCCAGGACTCGGCCACCTTGATCGTCCGGCGCAGGCGCTTCTCGTCACGGACGTCGTAGCAGAGGAGATAGCGACTTCTCATCGCGTCACAAACGGTCGGTACTCGGGGACGTCGCCGAGCAAGGCGGCGGCGAGAAGACGCGCCTGAAGCTCGATCGCCCGGCGATACGTGACGCGGTAACGGAACGTCGGATGGATGACGCTCGTCGCCATTCGCTGCTCGAAGCCCGACAGGACCGTGCGCCGCCCAGACGCAGTGAGCCAGACAGCGCCTGCCCGCTCGACGAAGTCCCGGGGAGTGAGGCGAGAGCCGTTGACCAAGGTGAGGAGAGTCGAGTCGGCGATCAGCGGCCGGAACTCCTCCATCAGGTCGAGGGCGAGGGCGGGACGCCCGAAGCGCGGCCGATGGTAGAAGCCGAGCAGAGGATCGAAGCCCACCCGTCGCGCGGCGAGAGCGCACTCCTTGGTCAAGAGGGAGTAGAGGAAGGAAAGAACAGCGTTCGCCCGGTCGCGGGGCGGCCGGCGGCTTCGGCGCTCGAAGTCGAAGGCGACCCCCTGGCTTCGCGCTTGGCGGCGAAAGAGGGTACCGAGCGAGCGATAGTACTCCACCGCCGCCGTGCCCTCGATGCCAAGGAGGGTGTCCGCGTCCTTGGCTCTCGCCGCCATGCGCGCCAGCCACTGCAGCTGGGCCACCGGCTCGGCGACGCGACCACCTCCGTTTCGTCTCAGGAGCACGCGCCCGTTACGGATTTTCGCTTGGACGAAGCGGCGGGCGAGGTCGAGCGCCGCCTCTCGATCGTCGGCGTGACGGAACTGGGCGATCCGCAGCTCAATGTTGTTCGGCTCCACTCCGACCGTCATGGCCTGGAACCGCCCCCCGAAGGAGAAGTGGGTAACGGGTATCCCAGCCGCGGCCAGCTCCCGCAGGGCCGGTCCCGAGATGTGCGCGCCACCGAAGAGGGCGACCTCGAGCACGTCGATCATGCGCAGGGAGGCGGCGACCTCGCCGTCGCACCGAAGCGCCTGGCTCCTGCACGTAGAGCGGCGCTGCGTCAGGTCTGGCAGCGATCAGGCGGCGTGGACGACGCTCACGGGCGAGCCGCAGGGCGTTCGTCTCGTCGGGGAGGCAAATACCGACCAGCGAGCAGCGGGGGCACTTGGGGCTATCGACGAGAGGAGGGGGTGGCTCGGAGCGGGCAGCAGCGTCACGAAGCTCGCGGAGGAGATCGCGCACCCGACGCTCGAGTGCCTCGTCCACCTCGACGGCCACACGTGTACGCGTCTCTCGGTAGCTGATGTAGCCACGCTGGCAGCGGTAGCCGTTCTCGCGGAGCACCAGCACTTGGGCTGCGGACTGGATGAGCTCCGGCTCCCAGGGCGTCCCGTTGGGACGAGGGCGGCCCTTCTTGTGGTCGACCGGGCTCACCGACCCGTCCGCGCCCTCGACGAGGTCCATCTTGGCGATGAGGCCCAGGCGGGGGGCGTCGAGCATGACCGAGCGAGCCTCCCCGCTCCACTCCTCGTCCTCGACCTCAGCAGGGTCGGGAATGCGTCCGCCCCCGCGGTCGCTTCGCTCGTGGGCCAGCGCTCCCTGGGCGGTGTCGGCGTTCTCCTCCCACAGTCCCTCCACCCACTCCAGGTAGAAGAGCCGCGGACAGTAGACGAACTCGTTCAGCATCCGCGCCGGCACGAGGTCGGGGATAGCCGATGGCGATGACTGGCTCATGTGTCAGTACATCGGCAGGAACGCCCGGGAAGATCAGGTGTCGTCCGTTGTTGCTACGAGGTGCTACAAGACGTACGCCCCTGCCACGACGAGAATCATCAGCCAGCGCGAGCTGCGTAACGATTCCGCAGCGATTCTCCGGGAAGTGCAGGCAGGACAGACGATCATTGTCACTCGGAACGGGGTACCGGTTGCCGAGCTCCGTCCCATACAGCCACGCCGGTTCGTGCCTAAAGCGGTGCTTGTTGAAGCAGCCGCGCGGGGACCGCGGATCGATGCCGACCGGTTCCGGGCCGACGAGGAGGCCGTGATGGACCACGACGTGGTCGATCACACCTTGCTGCCCGATGAGTCCGCCATCTCCGCCGTGACGTTGGCCGAACTGGCCGCCGGGCCTTCCGCCGCCGCCGGCTCGACTTTCAGCGCTACTGCTACCTGTGGGTCGACGGCGTCCACGTGTCCGTGCGCCTGGGCGACGATCCCCAGCTCTGCCTGCTGGTCGTGATCGGCGTCCGCGAGGAGGGCTCCAAGGAGCTGCTCGCGGTCGAGGACGGCTACCGCGAGTCGACCGAGTCGTGGGCGAGCGTGCTGGGCGACCTGAAGGGGCGCGGCCTCACGGAGCCGCCCCGGCTCGTCACCGGCGACGGCGCGCTCGGGATCTGGGCGGCCCTGCGCGACGTCTACCCGCAGGCGCGCCGCCAGGCCTGCTGGGTGCACAAGATCGCCAACGTCCTCGATGCCCTCCCCAAGCGGCTGCAGGGGCGAGGCAGATGCTGCACGAGACCATGGAGGCCCTGACCCGCGCCGACGCCGAGCGCGCCCGCGAGGCCTTCCGGAGCGAGTTCCAGTCCAAGTACCCGAAGGCCTACGCGAAGCTCGAGCGCGACTGGCAGGCGCTGACTGCCTTCTACGACTTCCCGGCCGAGCACTGGCGCCACGTCCGCACCACGAACCCGATCGAGTCGAGCTTCGCGACCGTGAAGCTGCGCACGCGGGTGACCAAGGGCGCCGGCTTGAGAGAGGCCGCGCTCGTCATGGCCTACAAGCTGCTCGACGCCGCCCAGGAGCGCTGGCGCGCGCTCACCGGCTATGAGCTCGTGGCCGAGGTCCTCGCCGGCGTCCAGTTCAAGGACGGCGAGCGCGTTGTCAATGAAGAGGACAGAGAGCAACCCCAGGAGGAGGTCGCCGCCTGATGCTCCTCACCCGTCAATCCACAACATTTGACAAT
>PSLH01000148.1:0-3402 GCA_040289505.1 Thermoleophilia bacterium
TCAAGTTGCTCAAGTTCTCGTAATGCGTAATTCCGCGCTCTGCGCAGGCTCTGTGAGGGTGACGTCCCCGGAGCGCTGTAAATTCGCTCGGCGTAGGATCCGGTGAGATTCTACGCGGCGACCACCTCCTCGTGTTCGGGGCTTCGATGGTGCTCGGCTGCGGTCCGCTCGATGAGCTGGCGGTCGAGGTCGTCGAAGCGGACGCGGCCTGAGCCGGCGATGACGAGGTCGAGCACCGCCCAGCAGAGCGAGAGGCAGCTCGTCTCGCCGGGGAAGCGGCCGATCACCTTCGTCCGCTGCTTGACCTCGCCGAGCGAGCGCTCGAGCAGGTTCGTGGAGCGCCAGACGCGGCGGTGTCGGAGCGGGTAGCGCAGGTGGACGGTGAGCGCTTCGAGGTCGTCGGCGAGGCAAGCCGCCGCCGAGGCGTAGCCTTGGTCGGCGAGCTCGCCGACGAGTCTGCGCAGCCTGCGCTCGCCGTCCTGCTGCGAGCTGGCCTCGTCGAGCGCGTGCCAGTAGGCGGCCTTGACCCGCTCGCGCTCTCGCTCGGGCAGTTTGGCGAGCACGTTTCTGAGCCGATGGACCGTGCAGCGCTGACGGTCGGCCTGGGGCCAGAGCTGCTCGATCGCGTTCACCAGGCCGGGCGCGCCGTCGGCGACCACGAGCAGCGGCGCCGGCAGGCCGCGGCGGGTGAGCGAGCGGCCGAGGCAGAGCCAGTCGTCCTCGGCCTCGCGCATCCCCAGGCAGACGTCGAGCAGCACCCGCGTGCCTTCCTCGGTGATGCCCCAGGCCAAGAGCACGCCCTCCTTCGCCCCCGAGGGTCGAACGGGCAGGTAGATCGCGTCGAGGAAGAGGCAGACCAGGCGGATGCCGGAGAGGTCGCGCTCGCGGAAGGCGCGGAAGCGCTCCTTGAGCTCGCGGCAGAGCCGCGAGGCGGTCGACTTCGACACCACCTGCCTCCTCGCACAGCGACTCGACGTCGCGCATCGACAGGCCGCGCACGAAGGCGCCGATCAGAAGCGCCTTGAGCGGCTCTGAGGCGAGGAAGCGCTTGCGGCGGGGGAAGAGCGTGCTCGTGAACGGCGATCCCGCGTCGCGCACCTGCGGCACCTCGACGACGAGCTCGCCCTCGCCGGTCTAAAGCCTGCGCGGCCGGTAGCCGTTCCGCCTCCCCGGCGCCGCCTCCCCCCGGCGCTGGTAGCGCGCCCGGCCGAGCCAGGCCTCCACCTCCTCCTCGCCCACCCGCTGCAGCACCAGCCGCACCCCCAGCCGCCCCAGCTCGCTCACCACCTCGAGCGGATGCACATCGACGCGCTCACCCGAGAGCAGCGCGTCGATCTCCTCGTCGATCTCCACCGACGGCAGTAGTGTCCGTCTCACGGCGTAGGCCTCCTTTCGTTGTCTTCGACGACTACGAGTAGCCTACGCCGCCCTCCTTGCGGAGCCGGCGAAGTTACAGCAGTTCCGAGACGCGTTGTCGGGGGGAAACGCCCGGCGTCGAAGCCCAGTGTCGAGAGCCCCGTTGGGGGGAGCAACTGATTCGGTCCGTAACTTCAAGTGAATCCTGCCGCCTCGTGATTGCAGCCCGCAAGGGACCAAGGAGGAGCCGAGCCGCGTGTGTCACGGCGAAGGCCGATGGACGGCGTGAAGAGCCTGGATTGCAGCGCCCAAGAACCTCCCGGGGTATGGGGAGCGGAACGATCAGAAGGTGGACGCAGGAACTGGAGAAGCCCTCCCCGGCCCGCCCGCTGCGATCGGGCGGAGCGCGACGGCGTATAAGCGGTGAGCCCCGCGAAGTCGCCGGTCAGCCGGAAGGGTGGCGGAGGGAACCGTACTACCGCTTGAGGGCGTGCGACAACACAACGCCGCCTGAGGGAAGGGCCCCTGCGACATCGACGTTTGCACGAGGAGGCGGGCTGGCGAATGCCGAAGATGGCTAACGACGTCCAAGGCAAGGTTCGCGTCTTTCAACGCAAGCTCTATCGGGCGGCCAAGCAGCAGCCTGGCCGACGGTTCCACGCGCTCTACGACAAGATCCATCGCAGGGACGTCCTGGAGCGCGCGTGGAAGGAAGTAGCCGCGCACGGCGGTGCCGCCGGCGTCGACGGCGTGACGATCGAGATGATCCGCGAGCAGGGCGTGGAGGAGTTCCTCTCAGTGCTCGAAGCAGAGCTGCGAGAGGGCACCTACCGCCCGCTGGCGGTCAAGCGCGTCGCGATCCCCAAGGCATCGGGAGGCGAGCGAATGCTCGGTATTCCCGCCGTCCGGGATCGCGTCGTCCAGGCAGCCACGAAGCTGGTGATCGAGCCGGTGTTCGAGGCCGACTTTTTGGGCTGCTCGTGGGGCTTCAGACCCAAACGCTCGGCGCGAGAAGCGCGCGAGCGGATCCGGGCGCACGTCCAGCGCGAGCAGCGTCACGTGATCGTTGATGCCGACATCAAGGGCTTCTTCGACAACCTGGACCGGAGCATCCTCAAACGCTTGCCGCGCGAGCGGATCTCCGACCGGCGCGTCCTGGCCCTGATTGACGCGTGGCTGAGGGCGGGCGTGCTCGCCGATGGGGAGCTTCTGCGCCCCACGGCGGGAACCCCGCAAGGCGGCGTGGTTTCACCGTGCCTCGCCAACGTGTACCTGCACGCGCTCGACCGGGCGTGGCAGGCACGCTACTGGCGGCTCGGGAAGCTCACGCGCTACGCCGACGATCTCGTGATCGCCTGCTGGCAACCCGGGCAGGCGCAGCGAGCGAGAAGCGCCCTGGCCCGGCTGCTGGCCGAGCTGGGGCTCGAGCTCTCGCCGGAGAAGACCCGGATCGTCAACCTCGCAGTGGCAGGCGAGGGGTTCGACTTCCTCGGCTACCACTTCCGCCGACTCCCGGTCCGCCGCGACCCGAGCCGCTTCTACTGTGCGTGTTGGCCCAGCCAGCGGGCGATGGCAGCGGCCCGGCAGCGGATCCGGGACCTGACCCCGATGGAGCGCGTTGGCCTTCCCGCGATCATGGTCGTGCAGGAGATCAACCGCTTCCTGGAGGGTTGGGGCGCCTACTTCCGACACGGCAACTCCACCCAGCAGTTCAAAGCCCTCGATCACTTCGTCTTCGAGCGCGTCGCTCGCTTCCTCTCCCGGAAGCACGGCAAGCCCGGGCGAGGCATGGGGGTCTACCTGCTGATGAAGTCCGACACGAGGCTCGGCATCTACCGCCTGGCCGGAACCGTCCGCTACGCCTCCGCTGCGCATGCCGCTCGGTGAACGATGCTCGTTGAGCCGTGTGAGGGAGAACCTCACGCACGGTTCTCTGGGGGGTGGGAGGAAACCAGGCACCAGTCGGCCACGCCGCGCGGAGCCGGGCGCCTCCCACCTACCCGACAGGAGCGAAACGTGCTCGACCACCTGCCCGAGCGGGAGCGG
>PSLH01000017.1:0-30305 GCA_040289505.1 Thermoleophilia bacterium
GAGGCTCTCTGCCACTCCGCCTGCCAGGGCAGGGCCGCCCAGGTAGCCGATCGCCCATACCTGCGACCACACCACCATGGCCAGCACCATCCTCTGGGCGCCCACCGCCCCCAGGAGGACGCCCAGGGCGCCTGTCTCGCCGGCCCCGAAGCCGATGGCGGCCGCGGCCAGCGCTGCCACCCAGGCCGCCGGGGTGTCGGCGATCCCCACCGCGCCCACGCCCACGGGTATGAGAATGGCCCCGAGCGCCAGCCCAGCCCGCGCCGGCGCTCGTCCGGTCGCAAGCGCGGTGATCCCGACCACGATCGAGGTCCCCACGTAGAGCGCCGCGATCTCCTGCTGGCTCAGCTCCTCGCCGAGGTGGAGCGGGACCGGGCCCTCGAGGACGCCGATGGCCAAGGCCACGAGGAGCACTCCTGCCGAGGCCAGCACGAAGCCGGGGGTCCGCAGCGCTGCCCGATCGGAGGCGAATCGGGGCCGACTGGCGGGCGTCCCTGCGAGAGCCAAGGCTCCTCCCCCGGCGAGCACGAGACCGAGGTGGGCGAGGAAAGGTCCTGCCACACCTCCGACGGCGCCCAAGGCGGGTCCGGCGACGCCTCCGATCGAGTAGGCAGCGAGGATGCTGCTGAGCCGGCGGTACTCCTCCCCTGGCCACCGCTCGAGGATGGAGAAGACGACTCCCATCCACAGCCCTCCGGCGGCGACACCTTGCAGGGCGCGGGCAGGAAACCAGGCCGCAAGCCCGTCCCCCGCGGCGAACCCTACGGCTCCGGCGGCGGTGAGGAAGAGCGAGACGGCGAGGATCGGGGTCGCGCCCAACCGGCGGATGCCGACGCCCGCCAGGGGGTAGCCAGCGAGCTGTCCCAGACCGAAGGTGGTCACGAGCAAGCCCATGACCCCAGGGCCGACGCCCGTGCGCTCGGCGATCTCGGGCACGACGGGCGCGATCACCCCGTATCCGGCAGCATCGAGCGCGCCCAAGCCGAGGAGGGCGAGGTACGCGGCCCGACCGTGGGGTGCCGCCCTCCTCACCTGGGCCGCGAGGCGGGTGCCCTCCCGGGACGGGGGGCCACCGACGGAGCACTGACGCGCGGGGACGTCGTCATGGTCTTCCCTGCCGCATACTCGCTGTCGCTACGCTACCGGCTCAGCCGAGGAGGCGCCCAGCCAGCGGCGGAGGGCGTGCAACGCGCTCCTTGGCCACGTAAGCTCTCCTCCACGGTGGCCTCTCAGGGAACGACAGAGACCGAGCGCGTTCTCGAGGCGAGGCGGCGCTACGTGGCCCGCGGGGTTGCCTCCAGCCCCTTGGTGGTGGCTCGGGCCCAGGGCGGGCGCGTCTGGGACGTGGACGGGCGACGCTACGTCGACTTCGCCGGCGGCATCGGCTGCCAGAACACGGGCCATGGATTTCCACCCGCGGTCGCTGCCATCCACGAGCAGGTCGATCGCTACCTCCACCAGTGCTTCATGGTGGCGACGTACGAGCCCTACGTGGAGGTGTGTCGTCGGCTAGCCCAGCTCTCGCCCTGCGGGGGGAAGGAGCAGCGGTCGCTCCTCGTCAACTCGGGCGCCGAGGCGGTGGAGAACGCGGTCAAGATCGCCCGCGCCGCCACCGGCCGCCCGGCCGTAGTCGTGTTCGAGAACGCCTTCCACGGGCGCACGCTCCTCACCATGACGATGACGAGCAAGGTCGTCCCCTACAAGAAGGGGTTCGGCCCGTTCGCGCCCGAAGTCTACCGCGTCCCCGCTCCCTACCCTTACCGCGGCATCTCCTCGGACGACGCCCTCCGGGCGCTCGAGCGTCTCTTCAAGAGCGAGGTCGACCCCGAGTCGGTGGCCTGCTGCGTGCTCGAGCCGGTGCAGGGAGAGGGCGGCTTCATCCCTATGCCCGAGGACTTCCCCGGGCGACTCAAGCGCCTCCTGTCGGGGAACGGGATCTTGTACGTCGACGACGAGGTGCAGGCTGGGATCGGCCGCACCGGCCCCGTGTGGGCGATCGAGCGGTACGGGGTCGAGCCCGACCTCGTCGTGTCGGGCAAGTCGCTCGGCGGCGGCCTGCCTCTGGCCGGGGTGACGGGCCCTGCAGCCGTGGTCGACGCCGTCCCTCCTGGAGGGCTGGGCGGGACCTTCGGCGGCAACCCGGTCGCCTGCGCCGCGGCCGTAGCCGTTTTGGACGAGGTGGCGCGGCCGGAGTTTCGCGCTCGGGCGGAGGAGCTAGGTAACCGTATCCGGGCCCGCCTGGAGAAAATGGCCGCTCGCCTCGATTGCGTGGGGGAGGTGCGCGGCTTGGGGCCCATGCTGGCGATGGAGCTGGTGGAGGACAGGGGGAGCAAGGTGCCGGCTTCGGAGCTCGCCACGCGCACGGTCGAACGAGCCCGCGACCGGGGCCTCATCCTCCTTTCCTGTGGCCTCTACGGAAACGTGCTGCGCGTGCTGGCGCCCATCCTGGCGCCGGACGAGGACATCGAGGAAGGGCTTGCCATCCTGGAGGAGTCGCTTGTCCACGCTGGCGCAGGAGCGAGCTAGACCGGTCCAGGCCGGCCCGGCGGTAGCCGACGTCGAGCTCATCGGCGTCCGCAAGAGCTTCGGCGAGGTCATCGCCGTGGACTCGATCGACCTGGCGATTCGTCGAGGCGAGCTCTTCACCCTGCTCGGCCCGTCCGGCTCGGGGAAGACGACTACTTTGCGCCTCATCGCTGGCTTCGAGCGGCCAGACGCGGGCCGCATTCTCCTGGGCGGGGTCGACGTCGCCCGGACGCCGCCCTACGCCCGGGACGTGAACACGGTGTTCCAGGACTACGCCCTCTTTCCCCACATGACCGTGGCCGGGAACGTGGAGTACGGGCTCAAGGTCAAGGGCTTGCCCAAGAAGGAGCGGCGGCGACGGGTAGAGGAGGCGCTCGCGATGGTGCGCCTGCAAGGCTTCGGCTCTCGGAAGCCGAGCCAGCTCTCAGGCGGTCAACGCCAACGGGTCGCTTTGGCCCGCGCCATCGTCAACCGGCCTCGTGTCCTCCTCCTGGACGAGCCGCTGGGCGCCCTCGATCTCAAGCTCCGCCAGGAGATGCAGATCGAGCTCAAGCGCATCCAGGAAGAAGTGGGGATCACCTTCGTGTACGTCACCCACGACCAGGAAGAGGCGTTGACGATGAGCGACCGCATCGCCGTCTTCAACCACGGCCGTATCCAGCAGGTGGGAACGCCGCTTGAGGTGTACGAGCACCCGGCCAGCGAGTTCGTGGCTGGCTTCGTAGGGGTATCCAACGTGCTCGAGCGGCGCGGGAGACGGTTCACCATACGCCCCGAGAAGATCCGCCTACTCGAGCTCGACGAGCCGGGGGAGGAGGGGATGGAGACGGAGACGGGCGAGGTGCGGGAGACGATCTACGTCGGCGCGCTCACGCGATACGTGGTCGATCTCGAGGGAGGCGGCTCCCTCACCGTCGTCTGCCAGAACGCGGAAGGCGTCCATGGGGCGGCCTTCTCCCGGGGCGAGCCGGTGCGACTTGCCTGGAGGCCCGAAAGCACCTTTACGATTCAGCCTTCCCACCGCAAGGAGGATCACCACAAGGAGGAGGCATGAGGAACCACGCGCGCAAGCAGCACCTACTGGCCGTGATCTTAGGCGGGGCGCTCCTGGCGGGCCTGGTCGTCCCCGCGGCCAGCATCGGCTCGGGCTCGCAGGGTCAAAGTCTTCCCACCAAGATCGGCAAGCCCGAGGGCAAGCTCACGCTGGTCGCCTGGGAAGGCTACACCGAGAAGCAGTGGGTGGCGCCGTTCGAGAAGAAGACTGGCTGCAAGGTGCAGCCGAAGTACGCCGGCTCCTCGGACGAGATGGTCACCCTCATGCGCCAAGGAGGCGGAGGCCAGTACGACATGGTGTCCGCGTCGGGCGACGCCAGCCTACGGCTCATCTACGGGGGCGACGTGCAGCCCGTGAACGTCAACCTGATCCCTGACTGGAAGAACTTCATCGAGCCGCTGAAGTCTCCGCCCCACAACACGATAAAGGGCGTCCACTACGGGATCTCTCTCCAGTGGGGGCCGAATACCCTCCTCTATCGCACCGACAAGGCGAAGCCGGCGCCCACCAGCTGGGGAGCGCTCTACGATCCCAAGTACAAGGGCCGGATCACCATCCCCGACAACCCCATCCAGATCGCGGACGCCGCTCTCTACCTGATGAAGACGAAGCCGGCCCTCGGCATCAAGGATCCCTACGAGCTGACGCCGCCCCAGTTCGAGGCAGTAACCCCGCTCCTCAAGGAGCAGCGGCGGCTGATCAAGAAGCACTGGGTGTTCGCCTCCGACGAGATCGAGCTCTTCAAGCGGGGCGACGTGTGGCTGGGGGCCTCCTGGCCCTACCAGACGAACACGCTCCAGGACGCCAAGGTGCCGGTCAAGGATCTGATCCCCAAGGAAGGGGCCACCGGCTGGGCCGACACCTGGATGCTCTCGTCCAAGGCCAAGCACCCGAACTGCGCCTACCTGTGGATGCAGTGGATCTCCACGCCCAAGGTGCAAGCCCAGCAGGCGGTGTTCTTCGGCGAGACGCCGGCGAATAAGCTCGCCTGCAAGTACATGGACCAGATCGCTAAGGGGTCGTGCGCGAAGTACCACGCCAACGCTCCCCTCTCCTACTTCAAGACGATCAAGTTCTGGAAGACGCCGGTCGCCGACTGCGGCTTCGGAGGCAGGAAGGACTGCGTCCCCTACTCCAGGTGGGTACAGGCCTGGCAGGAGATCAAAGGCTAGGAGGCTCGTGGAGCGAGCGGTCGCTCCAACGGTTGCGGCGGGCCGTCCCTTGTGGGCGGCCCGCCGCCGTCTTTCCCAGGCTCTATGGGCGCGCCCTTGGCTGCGGGCGGCCGGGCTTCTTGCGCCGCCTCTTGCCTGGCTTCTCGTCGTGTACCTGCTTTCTCTGGCCGCTCTCTTCCTCAATGCCTTCTGGCGCGTGGACGAGTTCACCTCGGAGGTGGTGCGAGACTGGACTCTCGACAACTTCCGCACCATCGTCGAGAGCCCGAGCTATCGCGCCATCGCCCTCCGCACCATCGGCATCGCCTCGGCAGTTACCGTCACCGACGCCCTTCTTGCCTTCCCCCTAGCCTACTTCATGACTCGGATGGCCTCCCCCCGGCTGCGGGCCGCCCTGTTCGTCTGCGTGCTCGTGCCGCTGTGGGCGAGCTACTTGGCTCGGGTCTACTCCTGGCGGCTGATTCTGTCGGAGGAGGGCGTGCTCAACTGGACCTTGGGCAAGCTCGGTCTTCCCACGATCGGGGTCGGCTACTCCCTGTGGGCGATGTGGATCGTGTTCTCCTACATCTGGCTTCCGTTCATGATCCTGCCCGTGCTCGCCGCTATCGAGCGGATTCCCGACTCCCTGCTTGAGGCCTCGCGCGACCTTGGTGCCCGGGGTCTGCGTACGACCGCGTCCATCGTGGTGCCGCTCGCCTTGCCCGGCGTGGTGGCCGGATCCATCTTCACCTTCTCGCTGACCTTGGGCGACTTCATCACGCCTCAGCTCGTGGGCGGGGGAGAGCAGCTCATGGGCAACGTCGTCTTCTCCAACGTCGGCATCGCCGGCAACGTCCCCTTCGCCGCTGCCTACGCCACCATCCCGGTGGCGGTGATGGCGATCTACCTCCTCCTTGCTCGGCGCACGGGCGCCTTCGAGGCTCTGTGATGGAAGGAGTGGCGACGCGGGTGGTCCTAGGCCTATGGACGGCGCTCGTCGTCCTCTTCCTGCTCTTCCCTATCGCCCTCATCGTGGTGTACGCCTTCAATGCCTCCAACGTCCAAGGCTGGCCCATCACCGACTTCTCCACCCGCTGGTTCGGGGCCGCCTGGCACGACGACGAGATTCGGGGGGCGCTGTGGCTGTCCGTCAAGGCGGGCCTTCTGGCGACGGGAGGCGCCCTCGTCCTCGGCTCTCTCGCCGCCTTCGCTGTCCACCGCTTCCGCTTCTTCGGGCGGGAGGCGATCTCGTTCCTCGTCGTCCTCCCCATCGCCCTCCCCGGGATCATCACCGGCATGGCCCTGAACCGGTTCTTCGCCACCGGAGGGATCGACTTCTCCTTGTGGACGATCGTGATCGGGCATGCCACCTTCTGCATCGTGATCGTCTACAACAACCTGCTCGCACGCCTCAGGCGGACGCCCACGTCGCTCGTCGAGGCGTCCATGGATCTCGGCGCGGACGGATGGCAGACCTTCCGCTACGTGACCGCGCCCATGATCTCCACCGCGCTCGTGGCCGGTGGCCTGCTTGCCTTCGCGCTCTCCTTCGACGAGGTGATCGTTACCTACTTCACCGCTGGCGCCCAGAACACGCTCCCTCTCCAGATCCTGGGCATGATTCGGCAAGGCCAAAACCTGCCTGAGGTCAACGCCACCATCCTGGCCGTGATCGCTCTCACCCTCCTTCCTGTCATCGTGTCCGTGCGGCTTACCCGGGAGACGGGCGTGCTCAGGCGGCGCTAGATTCCGATCGAGAAAGGAGGTCGTTGGCATGGCAGCCACCGTGACGCGCTACAAGAACTTCGTGGGCGGCCAGTGGCTGGAGGCCGTGGACGGGGAGACGATGGAGGTGCTGAATCCGGCCACGGGCGAGGTGATCGCTACCGTGCCCCGGGGATCGGCCAAGGACGTGGAGCGGGCAGTCGAGGCGGCCAAGAAGGCGGCGGAGACGTGGCTCGACAAGACGCCCAAGGAGCGCTCGGAGCTCTTGCTCAAGCTAGCCGACATCCTGGACGAGCACGCCGACGAGCTGACCCAGCTCGAGTGCGCGAACGTGGGAAAGCCTCTCTCGATCGCTCGCGACGAGGTCCCCTTCGCGGCCGACAACCTACGCTTCTTCGCCGGGGCTGCCCGCATGCTGGAGGGCAAGGCGGCGGCCGAGTATGTGGAGGGCTACACCTCGCTCATCCGCCGCGAGCCCCTCGGGATCGTTGCTGGCATCACGCCCTGGAACTACCCGCTCATGATGGCGGTGTGGAAGATCGGGCCAGCCCTCGCCGCCGGCAACGTCCAGATCCTCAAGCCGGCCGAGCAGACGCCGCTCACCACGCTCCGCTTCTGCGAGCTGGCTCAGGAGGTCCTACCCCCCGGCGTCCTCAACGTCATTACCGGGGAGGGGATCCCGGTGGGAGAGGGCCTGGTCAAGCACCCCGACATCCGCCTCGTCTCCCTGACGGGCGACGTGGAGACAGGCAAGATCGTGGCCCGCGACGCCGCCTCCACCGTGAAGCGGGTGCACCTCGAGCTCGGCGGCAAGGCACCCATGGTCGTGCTCGACGACGCCGATCCCGAGGCGGTGGCCCAGGCGGTCCGCGTCGGCGGCTACTGGAACTCGGGCCAGGACTGCACCGCCTCCTCCCGGGTGCTCGTCTCGGAGCGGATCTACGACGACGTCCTGGCCGAGACGGTGAAGGCAGTGGAGTCGATCAAGGTCGGCGACCCCGCTCAGGGGGAGGACATCGAGATGGGGCCCGTGATCTCCAGGGAGCAGCAGGAGCGGGTCCTGGGGTTCATCGAGCGGGCGGTGGCAGACAGGGCTACCGTGGTCACCGGCGGCGGCACGCTGGGCGACCGCGGCTTCTTCGTAAAGCCCACCGTCGTCTGCGACGTCCGCCAGGAGTCCGAGATCGTGCAGAAGGAGGTGTTCGGCCCGGTCGTCACCGTGCAGCGCTTCTCCTCCGACGAGGAGGCGATCGCCATGGCCAACGGCGTTCGCTATGGGCTGGCGGCGTCGGTGTTCTCCAAGGACGTGGGCCGAGCTATGAAGGCAGCGGCCAAGCTCGAGTTCGGCACCGTCTGGATCAACGAGCACCTGTTCCCGCTCGCCTCCGAGATGCCCCACGGCGGCTTTAAGGAGTCGGGCTACGGCAAGGACATGTCCCTCTACTCGATGGAGGAGTACACCCGGGTCAAGCACGTGGCTGTGAAGCTGGCCTGAGGGGGCGCTCAGGCGGACGTGCTCGGGCGGTCGAGCCCGAGCGCGACGGCCTCCTCGGCCGTCCCCTGCCTTCGGTCCCAGGCGGTATCGAAGACGGCACCGTCGAGCCTGCTGCCGATGCTGGCGATCGTGCAGTCTACGAACGCCGGGTCCCAGGAGCGCAAGCTTGCCTTGGTCTCCTCGGCTTAGGGGGGTGGGCGCACGAGACCGCCTTGGCCGCCGGCTCCGTCCTAGAGCGGAAGGTGATCGGCGCGGAGAGGAGAGCCGCTGCGCCCAGCTTGGCCATGGGGTCGAGTCCCTCGATCGGTAAAGCCAGCGCCGGTGCTTGACTGAATGCGGGCTATTTGCGAGCATTTCCATCGCATTGCGTGGCCGATCACCCGGTGAGCAGCGCAAGGCGCAGGGATGGCGGCGCGGCCCGGTGTCGCGCGCGCCTTCCCTCGACCCCGTCGACAAGAGCATCATCGAGGCCCTGCAGAAAGACGGCCGCGAGCCCTTTCGCAGGATCGCGGCCCGGATCGGCGTGTCCGAGGCGACCGTGCGGGCTCGCTACGGTCGCCTGCGCGATCAGAACATCCTCCAAGTAACGGGCGTTACCAACCCGCTGGGCCTCGGCTTCGACGCCATGGCTATGGTCGGCATCCGCACCGCTGGTCCGCCCGAGGAGGTGGCCGACGAAATCGCCCGCTGGGACGAGGCGGACTACGTCGTCATCACCGCTGGCCAGTTCGACCTCTTGGTCGAGCTCGTCTGCGCCGACCGCCGCCAGCTCCTCGACCTCACCAATCGTATCCGGGCTCTCCCCGGTGTCGTATCCACGGAGACCTTCCTCTACCTGGAGCTTTGGAAGCAGATCTACGACTGGGGCGCTCGCCTGCGGGACGGGGCTGGAGAGCCTGAGCAGGCGAGGGCATGAGGGAGGAAGAGGTGTCCCAGCCGACCGTCAGACCTATGTCCTCGAGCGCCCGCCAGAAGGAGGCAGGGGCCGAGGGGGCTTCCCAGGCCCCCGACGTTCGCCTCGAGCGGGTGACGAAGCGCTTCGACGACGTGGTGGCCGTGGACGACGTCTCGCTAGACGTGCCGAAAGGACGCTTCTTCGCCCTGCTCGGCCCCTCGGGCTGCGGCAAGACGACCACCCTGCGCATGATCGGCGGCTTCGAGCAGCCGACCGCAGGTCGCATCTGGCTTGCCGGCGTGAACGTCACCGACCTTCCTCCCTTCAAGCGGGACGTGAATACCGTGTTCCAGAGCTACGCCCTCTTTCCCCACCTGTCCGTGTTCGAGAACGTGGCCTTCGGGCTGAGGAGGCGAGGCGTGCGCGGCCAGGAGCTGAAGCGGCGGGTGGAGGAGGCGCTGCGGCTGGTCGACCTCCCCGAGGTGGCCAGGCGCAGGCCCCGCCAGCTCTCCGGGGGCCAGCAGCAGCGGGTCGCTTTGGCCCGAGCGCTCGTCAACCGCCCCCGGGTGCTCCTTCTGGACGAGCCGCTGGGGGCTCTCGACCTCAAGCTCCGAAAGCAGATGCAGCTCGAGCTGAAACGCATCCAACACGAGGTGGGGATTACGTTCGTCCACGTCACCCACGACCAGGAAGAGGCCATGACCATGGCCGACACGATCGCGGTCATGAACCGGGGCCGCATCGAGCAGCTGGGCGCGCCCGACGAGCTGTACGAGCGCCCCCGCACTGCTTTCGTGGCCTCGTTTCTAGGCGCGTCCAACCTGCTCGCGGGTACCGCCAACGGCAACGGCATCGTCCGCCTCGACGGAGGGGGCGAGGTACGAGTGAGGGAGGCCGTCCTCGCCGGTTGCTCGGGTAGGGTGGCGGTGGGCGTGCGCCCCGAGAAGATCCGCCTGGGCCCCGTGGAGGAGAATCGCTTGCAGGGCCGAGTGGCGGAGGTTGCCTACCTGGGCGTGGCCACCCAGTACCTCGTGGACACCGACCACGGCCCCATCCAGGTATACGTCCAGAACGCGGACCGCGGCACCCTGGCAGCTGCGCCTGGCCAAGGGGTGGTCCTCTCCTTCAGCCCTGACGCGGTCTTCGTTGTCTCCATCGACAAGGAGGACGAGCAATGAGCGAGACTCTCACCCGCGAGGAGGCCCTCCGCCGCCTAGTCGTGGGAGGAGCGATGGTCGCCCTTCCTGGTCTTGCCCCTGCTCTGGCTTGGGCGGCTAGCGAGGCTCGCGACCCTCGCCTCAAGGATACCCTCGTGATCTCGAACTGGCCGCTCTACATCGACGTGGACGAGAAGACGAAGAAGCGGCCCACGCTCGAGCTCTTCCAGCGGCGCTACGGCGTGAAGGTCAAGTACATCGAGGACATCAACGATAACGCGACCTTCTTCGGGAAGATCCAGGGAGCTCTGTCCCGGGGCCAGTCGACCGGCCGCGACATCGTCGTTCTCACCGACGATGTCGGCTTCCCTGCCTTGATGATCGAGCGCGGCTGGGCAGAGAGGCTGGTGAAGAGGGTCATCCCCAATATCAAGTACCTACAGCCAGCGCTGCGCCATCCCAGCTTCGACCCCAACCGAGACTACAGCTTGCCCTGGCAGTCGGGCATGACCGGCATCGGCTACAACCCCAAGCTGACGGGAAGGCCGGTGACCTCGGTCGGCCAGCTCCTCGACGATCCCCGGCTCAAAGGGAGGGTCACGCTCCTCACCGAGATGGCGGATACGGTCGGTCTCGTCATGCTGGACAACGGCGACAACCCCGAGAAGGTCACCGACACCGCCTTCGAGCGGGCCATCAAGCGCATCGAGAGGGCCGTCAAGTCCGGCCAGATCCGGAAGTTCACCGGCAACGACTACGCTCCTCTCCTGGCCAAGGGGGACATCGCCGCCGCGCTTGCCTGGTCGGGGGACATCGTCCAGCTGCAGGCCGACAACCCTGGCCTCCGCTGGACCTTGCCCAAGGCGGGGGGGATGATCTGGACCGACAACATGCTCATCCCCAAGGGGGGAGACGCCTACACAGCCTCCGTGTTCATGAACTTCGTGTACGACCCCAAGGTGCAAGCCCGTATCGAGGCCTACGTGAAGTACGTCTCGCCCGTGGCAGCGGCGAGGAACGTGCTCCTCAAGAGCGACCCCTCGATCGCCAAGAACGTCCTCATCTTCCCTACCAAAGAGATGTTGCGCAAGGTGCACATCTTCGACGCCAAGGCGGTCCTCAACCGGGACTACCGGGAGAAGTGGCAGAAGCTCTTGGGAGCCTGACCCAGGGAGCGAGGGAGCGGGGGCGGACGTGACCTTCCTGCGCCGGCACCGCCGGCTCGTCCCCTACCTCCTTCTCGCCCCCGGCGTCGCCTGGCTTGCCGTCTTCTTCGTGGTGCCGCTCGGCTTCCTCGCCTACCAGTCGCTGGAGGAGCAGGACGTGGTCACCTACGAGACCTCGTTCGCTTGGGCCTGGCACAACTACCCGGACGCGATCTCGGGCAACCTGCCCCAGCTTTTGCGCTCCTTCGAGTACGCGGCCTTGGCCACCGCCCTCGCTCTCCTCATCAGCTACCCGCTCGCGTACTGGATCGCCTTCCACGGCGGTCGCTGGAGGAACGTGCTTTTGCTGCTCGTCATCGCCCCCTTCTTCGTCACCTACCTCATCCGCACCCTGGCCTGGCAGAGCATCCTGGCCGACGAGGGGCCGGTGGTGGGCCTCCTCCGCGACCTCCACCTCCTCTCCCCGAGCGGCCGCCTGCTCGACACCTCGCTCTCGGTCGTCGCGGGCATCACCTACAACTTCCTCCCCTTCATGGTGCTCCCTCTGTACGTGTCGCTGGAGCAGGTCGATCGCTCGCTCGTCGAGGCTGCCAAGGACCTATACGCCTCCACGGCCAAGGCCTTCCTCCGCGTCACTCTGCCCCTGTCCATGCCGGGGGTGGTAGCCGGCACCCTCCTCACGTTCATCCCTGCTGCCGGCGATTTCGTCAACGCCCAGCTTCTAGGGACGCCCAAGCAGTGGATGATCGGCAACGTCATCCAGTCGAAGTTCCTCGAGCTGATCGACTACCCGACCGCGTCCGCCCTCTCCTTCCTGCTCATGGCCGCGATCCTCGCCCTCGTCGCCGTCTACGTGCGGGTGCTGGGGTCGGAGAGGCTGACAGGGTGACGACGGTCGCGGAGGCTCTGTCTCCCCCGCGCCCCCGGCGGCGGGTCGGCCGGCAGGCTCTGGCCCTCGTCCGTCGCCATGCCTTGACCGTCTACGCGCTCCTCGCCCTCCTCTACCTCCTTTTGCCTATCGCGGTGGTCGCCCTCTTTTCCTTCAACGACCCCCGGGGCCGCTTCAACTACGTGTGGCAGGGCTTCACCTGGGACAACTGGGTGGGCTGGGATGCCGTGCCTGGCCTGAGGAGCGCGCTCGAGACCTCGCTCGAGATCGCGGCCCTCTCCAGCGTGGGGGCGACGGCGCTCGGCACGCTCATGGGGCTCGCTCTCGTTCGCTACAGCTTTCGGGGCCGCTCTGCTGCCAACCTGTTCGTTTTCCTACCCATGGCTACGCCCGAGATCGTGCTGGGGTCGGCGCTTCTCGCGCTCTTTCTGACGATGACCGCCGCCCTCGGCTTCTGGACGATCCTCGTCGCCCACGTGATGTTCAACGTGAGCTACGTCGTAGTGACGGTCAAGGCCCGCCTGATCGGGTTCGACCGTCATCTGGAGGAGGCGGCCATGGATCTGGGAGCCAACGAGTGGACGACCTTCCGCAAGGTGACGCTTCCCCTTATCGCTCCCGGGGTTCTCTCTGCCCTTCTTCTTTCCTTCGCTCTCTCGGTCGACGACTTCGTGATCACGAACTTCGTGGCCGGCACCACGGTCACTTTCCCCCTCTTCGTGTGGGGCGCGGCCAGAGTCGGCGCTCCCCCTCAGGTGAACGTGATCGGCACCGCCATCTTCGTGATCGCCGTCGGCGTCATGCTCGTCAACGTCCTGGTCAACATCCGTCGTGCGAAAGGAGTCCCATGACCACTGCCGTCTCCGCTACCGACCTCGATCGCCTGCAGCAGGCTGCCCGCGACCACCTGTGGCTCCACTTCACCCGGATGGGGAGCTACCGCGCCGCCGAGGTACCGCTGATCGTACGCGGGGAGGGCTGCTACCTGTGGGACGTCCACGGCAAGCGGTACCTGGATGCCTTGGCCGGGCTGTTCTCGGTCAACATCGGGTACTCGTTCGGGGAGGAGATCGGGCGGGCGGCCTGGGAGCAGATGCGCGAGCTGCCCTTCTACACCAACTGGTCGTACGCTCACCCTCGCGCCGTCGAGCTGGCAGCGGAGGTGGCCTCGCTCGCGCCCGGCGACCTATCAAGGGTCTTCTTCGTCAACGGAGGGTCGGAGGCGGTGGAGTCGGCCTGGAAGCTCGCCCGCCAGTACTACGCCCTCCGAGGCGAGCGGCGCTGGAAGGCGATCGCTCGTCACATCGCCTACCACGGCACTACCTTGGGCGCCCTGTCCATCAACGGCGTGCCAGCCATTCGCGCTCCCTTCGAGCCGTTGGTGCCCGAGGTACGCCACGTACGCAACACCAACCGCTACCACCGCCCGCCCCAGGAGACGGAAGAGGAGTTCACCCGCTTCCTCCTTGACGACCTAGAGCAGGCGATCGAGGCTATGGGCCCGGAGACGGTGGCCATGGTGCACATGGAGCCGGTGCAGAACGCCGGCGGGAGCTTCACCCCTCCTGCCGGCTATTGGCAGGGCGTACGGCAGATCTGCGACCGGTACGGGATCCTGCTCTCGGCCGACGAGGTGATTACCGGCTTCGGCCGTCTTGGCTACTGGTTCGCCAGCGAGCGGTACGACATCCGGCCCGACATTGCCACCATCGCCAAGGGGCTCTCCTCCTCGTACGCGGCCATCGGCGGAGTGGTGACGACCGACCGGGTCATGGAGCCGTTCCTGGACGAGAATGCCATGTTCGCCCACGGCATCACCTTCGGTGGCCATCCTGTCATGTGCGCCATCGCCCTCAAGAACATCGAGATCATGAAGCGGGAGCGGATCCTCGAGCACGTGCGGGCCAACGAGGAGGCGTTCCGGCGCACCTTGTCCCAGCTCCTCGACCTGCCCATCGCCGGGGACCTGCGGGGAGCGGGCTACTTCTACGCCCTGGAGCTCGTCAAGGACAAGGAGACGCGGAGGACCTTCTCCGACGAGGAGTGCGAGTGGCTCCTGCGTGGCTTCCTCTCCCAGCGGTTGTTCGAGTGCGGGCTCATCTGTCGGGCCGACGACCGGGGAGACCCGGTGATCCAGATCTCCCCTCCCCTCGTCGCCGGCCAAGCGGAGTTCGACGAGATCGTGGACATCCTGGGACGGGTGCTGAGCGAGGCGTGGGAGGAGCTCGAGCGCCGGCCGTAGTCCCCCGCGACCCGCCCTGGTGGCTGGAGGAGGCTCCCCTCGACCGGGAGCCTCCTCCGCTGGAGGGGGAGGCCGAGGCCGACGTCGCTATCGTGGGCGGCGGCTACACTGGTCTTTGGGCTGCTCTCGCTGCGCAGGCGTGACCGGAGCATGCGCGTTCGGGTGCTCGAGGCCGCCCGCTGCGGTCAGGGGCCGAGCGGCCGAGAGGGGGCTTCTTGGAGACCTACTGGACCGCGCTTCCCCTCCTCGTCGACCGGCGTGGGGTCGAGGCAGCTCTGGCCCTCGCTCGGGTCTCGGTAGGGGCGATCGAGGCCGTCCGCGCCCTAGGCGAGGACGTGTGGCTGCGGCAAGCAGGCATGCTCCTCGTGTCCGCCACGCCTAGACAGGATGCGGCTGTGGAGCGCGCTGTCAGGGTCGCCCGCGAGCTGGGCGTGCCGAGGAGGCAGCGCCGCTCTCGGCCGCCGAGGTCGCCCAGCGCCTGGGATCGCCTGCCTTCCGCCAAGGCGTCTACTTCCCCAGGGTGGCCACCGTCCAGCCGGCTCGACTCGTGCGAGCCCTGCGCCGGGCTGCGCTCGCCTCGAGAGTGGAGATCCACGAGCGAAGCCCGGTGCTGGCCATTCACCCCGGCTTCCTGGTCACCTCCAGGACTCGGCTGCGCGCCTCCGAGATCGTCGTCGCCACCAACGCCTGGGCTGCCGGCTGGCGCCCCCTCGCCCGTCTCCTCAGGCCGTTCGGGAGCACCATCGTCCTCACCGAGCCAGCCCCGCATCGTCTGGCCGAGATCGGCTGGACAAAAGGAGAGTCGGTCGTGGACGGGCGCACGTTCCTCGACTACTTCCGAGCCACCGAGGACGGCGGGGCCATCATGGGTTTGGCGTCGAAACCGATCGACTTCGCCGGGCGGGTCGGCGGTCGTCTCCCTCAGGATCGCGCCTTAGCGGGGCGGGCGGAAGCCGGCCTGCGCGCTCTCCTCCCGGCCTTGGCCGACGTCCGGATCGAGCGGGCCCGGGGGCGGGTCCATCGACAATTCGCCGACGTCCCGCCCTTGGTCGGCACCCTGCCAAAGACGCGGATCCACTACGCGGTCGGCTCGGGAACGGCGTGGGGCCAAGCTGGGTCGCCGGCCGGGCGCTCGCCTCGCTCGTCCTCGGGGTCGACGACGAGTAGTCGGGTCTGCCCTTGGTGGGCCGCAAGGTCGCCAAGCTCCCCCCTGAGCCGATCACGTTCCTCGCCGGGTCGCTCGTTCGCTGGGCGATGGCGGCAGTCGAGGACGCCGAGGGAGAAGGGCGGCAACCGCTGCCAAGGGCCCGCCTTGTCAGCTCGCTCCCCCGGCGGCTGGGGCCGCGGGTGGGGATGCGCTACGGGAAAGGAGCCTCAGGCAGGGGGTCTGGTGACGGGGACCGGTGAAAACGACAGCTGTGGCCACGCCGCAGGCGAGCGGCCGTGGCCATGATCGCCACCACGATGCGGGAGGCCACGATCCAGCTGTGGTGGACGGAGCCGCCGTCCAGGTACCCGTAGCGGCCGGCAAGCTGCCAGCCGGCGACGAGAGTGGTCACCGCCAGGGTGGGCATGATCAGCATCATGGCCGGCATGAGCCGGGTCGCGAGCTTGGCCCGGGCCGGCACCGAGAGGCGGCCGAGGATGGGCCGATCACGAGGCCGACGAGGAGGTCGATGGCCGTCCACATGGCTCCCCCGGCGACGTGGAAGAGGTTGAGCGCCCACAGGGAGTCTTGATCGGTGGCCACGACGAGGAGAGCGAAGACGACCCCGACCAGGGGAATACCCCTGAGGGGGACGTGGTACCTGGAGGATGGGGCAGGGAAGGAGGAAGAGAGCCGTCGAGAGTATCAGGGCGTGCTCTCGCGATAAGGCGGATCGGAGAGGTCTCCGCCTTCAGGGGCAAGAAAGGGCCCCGGGACGTGGACCAGGAGGGGACAGCCTCGTCTTTTTCTTCCTCTAGCGGAACGCGCCAATGAGGACGCCGCCGGCCACCACGAGGAGCGCGCCGACCACCACCTGGCGGCCGATGAGCTCGCTCCGGCCGAGGACGAAGGTAGCGATGAGCACGCCGAACAGAGCCTCGGTGGCCACGAGAGGGCTGACCACGGTCACCCGACCCCGGTAGAAGGCCTCGAACAAGGCAGCGTAGGAGAGGCCCCAGAGGGCTCCCGACAGCGCGAACGGGCGGAAGGCGGCGAGCACCCGTCTGGGGAAGTTGCAACCGGTCCGCAAGAGGACGTAGAGCGCGATGAAGGCCGATCCCGAGACCAGAGTGGCCGCAGCGGCGAGCTGGGGCGGCGTTTGGGAGCTTTCTGCCAGCCAGCGGACCAGGTTGTCCCGAGTAGCGAAGAGCGAGGCGGAGGCGAAAGCGAGGAGAAGACCGGCGGCCCGGAAGCGCTGCGGCCGGTCGCGCTCTCCGGCCAGGGCGAGGCCGCCCGCCACGATGAGTACCGCCCCCACGACGAGGCCCGGCCGGACAGGCTCGCGGAGCACGGCCACGGCGATGGTGACCGAGACGAGCGGAGCCGCCCCCACGACGACGGAGGTGCGGGCGGCACCAGCCTCTCTCACTGCGTGCACGTAGAGAAGCTGCGATCCCCCAGGAGCGACGAGCCCAGCGAGGAGGAAGGGCCATATCTCCCCCCGCCAGCTTCTCGTGGCCAGGGCGGTGAGGCCGCAGACGAGAAGGGCGACGAGGACTGTCGCCTGGGCGCCCGCGTCGGCGTCCCTGGTCCTCCGCATAGCGAGGCCCAGCGTCACCGACAGGGCGCCGAAGAGCGCAGCCGAGACGAGGGAGAAGCCGATGGCCGCCACGGAGACGACCCTAACCGGGTAGGTTTGGGTCGTGGCAATCGACCGCGTGTGCGTCGTCGGGGCGGGCGTGATCGGAAGCCTCTATGCCGGCCATCTGGCTCAGGTGGTGGAGGTGAGCGTACTCACGCGGCGGGAGGAGCAGGCCCGCGCCCTCAAGAGCCTCGGCCTGCGTATCTCGGGCAAGAGCGAGCTCCAGGCGAAGGTCGCCGCCTCCACCGATCCGGGGGAGCTCCCCGACCCCGACCTCGTCATCGTGGCCACCAAGGCCACCGATCTCGAGGCCGCGGCTCGGCGCCTAGCCGGCAACTTCCCGTCCGCCACCGTGATGACGATCCAGAATGGCCTGGGAGCGGAGGAGATCGTGCGCGCCCAGGGGGCCTGGCCCATCATCTCCGCCGTCACCTTCATGAGCGGCGTGCGCCACTCCGACACCCACGTCGAGTACGAGCTCGACACCGAGACCTGGATGGGGCCCTACGCCGGGACGACCACCTTCGACTCCGTCCAGGAGGTGGGGTGGTTGCTTCGGACGGCGGGCCTCCGCGCCCGCGCCTTTCCCGACCTACGACCCGCCCAGTGGTCGAAGCTCATCTTCAACGCTACCGTGAACACCGTCTCTGCTCTCACCGATCTTCCCCATGTGCGGCAGTTCGCCGCCGTGGAGGCCTTCACCGACCTCGGCCACCTCGTGCGCGATCTCATGGAGGAGGGAAAGCGGGTGGCCGCTGCGGCCGGCGTCGAGCTGTACGAGGATCCGTGGGAGATGAACGTGCTGGCGACGCAACGGGGAGAGACAGAGGCGGCCGCCGGCGCCTACGCCCACATCCCCTCCATGCTCCAGGACGTCCGCGCGCGCCGGCCGACCGAGGTGGACTTCATCACCGGCGCCCTCGTCCGGGAGGCAGCCAGGCTGGGCGTACCCGTGCCCTTGCACACGGCTCTCTACCGCTTGGTCAAGGCCAAGGAGAGCTCGTACGCATGAGGGTCTCCGTCGTCGGCTGCGGGGCTATCGGGTCGCTTTTCGCTGCTAACCTCGCGCAGCTCGAAGACGTCGAGGTCTGGGCCTACGACCCCTGGGTCGAGCACGTGCGAGCCATCAACGAGCACGGCCTGCGGCTCTCGGGCGCCGGCGAGGTGGTGGGCCGGGTAAGGGCGACCTCCGACCCGGCCGCGCTTCCTGCCAGCGACTTTGGCATCGTGGCAGTGAAGAGCATCCACACGCGGGAGGCGATCGCGGCCACCGCTCACGCCTTCCGGGAGGGAGCGGTCTGCTCGGTCCAGAACGGGGCCGGGAACGAGGAGATCATCGCCGAGTTCGTGCGCGAGGTAATTCGGGGCACGACCTTCCCCGCCGGCCATGTCGCTGGCCCCGGCCACGTGGTGTGGGACACCAAGGGCGACACCCATATCGGCCCCTTCGAGCCCAGCCCGGCGCCGATGGAGAAGGTGCGCACCCTGGCTGAGGCCTGCACCCGGGCAGGCATGCCCACCCATGCGCTCGAGGACGCCAGAGGCGCCCAGTGGCGGAAGCTCATCTTCAACGCCGCCTCCAACGCCATCGGCGCCCTGACCGGGATGACGCATGGCCAGATCGCCGAGTTTCCCCCTACCCACGCTCTCGCTCGAGCAGTCATGGCCGAGGGACGAGCGGTGGCCGACGCTCAAGGGATCGTCCTAGACATGAGTCCGGAGGAGCTCTTTGACTACGCCGCCCGCAAGGACGTCGCCTACTGGCACAAGCCCAGCATGCTCCAGGACGTGGAGGCAGGAAGAGACACGGAGATCGACTTCTTGAACGGCGCCATCGTGTCGTTCGGGCAGCGCTACGGCGTGGACGCGCCGCTCAACGAGGCGCTTACCGCTCTCGTCAAGGGAATCGAGGAGCGAAGGAGGATGGCGGGTGACAGAGAGTCAGGCTGAGATCGAGCGCAGGTATGCCTCTATCCGCGAGGCGGCAGCGAGGGACGACTTGGACGCAGTGCTCGTCTGCGGGAGCGAGTACACCGGCTTCGAGGGGGCGGTGCGCTACGTGTCCGGCTTCCGCATCCTCCACCGCTACGCCTACGTCCTCATCCCTCTCGAGGGGGAGCCCACCATCGTCTTTCCCCGCGAGGCCCGCTGGGTGGGAGACCACAGCGAGACCTGGCTGGAGGACAAGGTGTTCGCCGAGCACCCTGGCCAGTGGCTGCGCGAGCGGGCCAAGGAGCGCCGCTACCGCCGCCTGGGGGTGTACGGGCTCGACTTCGTCATGGCCGTGCGCGACTACGCGGCCCTTGCCCAGGGGTCGGCCGAGCTCGTCTCGTGGGATCAAGGCTTCGACCTCGCTCGAGCAGTCAAGAGCGAGGAGGAGCTTCGCTCGGTGCGGGAGAGCGTGCGCATCAACGAGGCCGGCGTGTGGGCGGTGATCGGCGCCTACGCCGTGGGAAAGACCGAGGCCGAGCTGATGGCCGAGGCAGAGCGCGTGTTCACCGCCATGGGCTGCTACCGCACGACCATGGACATGATCATCTCCGGCCCAGGAGGGAGCGCCCGGCCCGAGTTCGTGTTCCCTTCGCCGACGCGGCGGATCGAGCGCGACGACCTGATCGTCTACGGGCTGGAGATCGCTGGCCCCGGCGGCCACTGGGTGGAGTTCTCTCGGCCTACCTGCGCTGGGGAGCCGTCCCCGGAGACCCTGGCCGCTTTGGACGCCTACCTCGAGTACGCAGAGGCGGCCAAGCAGGCGATGCGGCCGGGGAGGACGGCTCACGACGTTCACCGCGCGGTCAGCAAGGGGTTCCTCGATCGCGGCTTCACGCTCGGGCACGTAACGGGCCACTCGATCGGTATGACCATGATCGAGCACCCGCGGGTGGGCGAGGGAAACGAGGTCGAGCTGCGCGAGAACATGGTGCTCTCCATGCACCCCCACGCCATCTCGGCCGATGAGCGGGCCTGCCTCTACATGCAGGACACCTGGCTCGTCACCAAGGAGGGCGGCGTGCCCCTCACCCGCGCTCCCATCCGCATCTTTCGGGGCGGGGAGACGCCCGCATGAATGGTCCAGGTACCTGCGCCCCGCGATCTCCCCAGCGGCTGCTCTGCGACCCAGGGCCCGCCAACGTCGATTCCCGGGCGCGCCGGCTATGGAGGCGGGACTCGAGCCCGAGACACGGTCGTGGTGGGCATGGGCGCTACTTCGCCGCCCGCCTGCCGCGATCGCTCGCCGCGTAGGAGCGACCGTCGGCGAGATCTCCGCCCCGCTGGGGCATGCGCTCTTTACGGAGAGGCTCGTCAAGGCTTGGCGCGCGCGTCCCTAGCGCGGGTGGTATCGCCTCCGGTGCTTCTGTAGGCATACGTGCCGAGGCGGGGTGACCGGCATCGCGCCGGTGACGCTGTCTCGGCGAGCGCTCGATCGCGTGGGCGAGCGAGCTACGCGCATCCTCCCTTCCCCCTCGATCTCGAGCTTCTGGCCCCCTACTTGGGTGAAGCGACCTCCTGCCTTTCCCACCACATCGCTCCTGCCGCCTTCGCCTATGGCCTGCACGAGCGCTCCGGCTGGCGCTCGGGAAGGCGCCCAAAAGCTGCGCCGAGAAGAGCGTCACGCTCACCTGGTTGTGCGTTCCAGGAGGGACTGCAGGGCTCGATCTCGAGATCTTGGCCCAGGACGACGTACGCCTGTGTCAGCGTACGGCCATCGAGGTGCCGAGGAAGGCCACTCCCTACCTCGATGCCGTGCGCGGATGGCAGCCTCGATCGCCGCGCTCGGTCGTCGATCCTTGGGGCGCCTCCGCTTTTCGGCCTCGCCCTCATGGGCTGGAACTCCACCGGGAAGGAGGTGGCAGGCGGCGTCCTCGCTGCCCTGGGCGCGTGCCTCGCTCGCTGACGGAGCGAGGCTGAGGGAGCGAGGAAGCGTGTCAGCTCTGGCCGGAGGGTTGCTCGACGGGGGCGCCCTGCGCCTGGGGTCGTAGTCGCTCGCGAAGCCTCCTGGGAAGGCCGAGCTCGAGCGCCATGAAGGCGCCGACCACGACCAGCCTCGTCCCGGCTGGCGCCTCCAGGCCAGGGATCTGGCCGTTCTCGGCGTTGAGGAGGAAGGAGTCGAGGCCGCTCACGAGGAGCGATCCCAGCACAGCTCCCCACAGGCTGGCCATGCCGCCCACGACGAGCATAGCCAGGCTGAGGAAGGTGAGGTCGAGGTACACGTCCCGCGTCTCCAGGGTGCCACGAGCGTGGACGAGAAGACCTCCCGCGAAGCCGGAGAGCGCCCCGGAGAGCACGAACGCCCACAGCCTCTGCCGATGGATGTCGATGCCAGCCGCGGCCGCTGCCGCCGGGTCCTCCCTGGTGGCTCGGAGCTGGCGGCCAAGACGGCTCCGCTGGTAGAGGAAGGCGCAGGCCACGACCGCGATCGCGCCCACTGTCCCCTGCAGAAGGTCGGTTGTCTCGGGGACGGTGGAGAGGGTCTGGGGCCCAGGGCCGATCTTCTCCCAGTTGCGGAGGATGTTGAAGGTGACCCCCAGCACGGCGAAGGTCGCGATGCCGGCGGCAAGACCGGAGAGGCGCATGAGCGGAATGCCCACCAACAAGGCGTAGAGGCCGCCGAGGCCGGTCGCGAGGAGGAGCGACTCGGCGTTCCCGATGGTGTGGTCGCCAATGAGGGAGAAGACGTTGGGGAGCACCCCCTCTTTGGCATCGGCGGGGACGGTCATCTCTCCGGCCGCGAAGGCACCTACGGCCACGAACGCCACCTGACCGAAGGAGAGGACGCCCGAGTTTCCGACGAACACGTACAGCGCGACCACGATGGCCGTGGCCACGAGGGCGTTCCGGAACTCGATCTCGCGGGCCCGGTCCATGAAGCTCCCCACTACTCCCACCAGCACGAGCAGCGCTGCTGGCCCGGCCAGCTGGACGAGCGCCTCGACCCGCCTCATACCCGCTCCACGGCCCGCTGGCCCCGGCGAGCGAAGATGCCGGTCGGCCGGAAGAGGAGGACGAGGATGACGGCCGTGTACAGCGCCGAGTCGATGTAGATGCTGCTCGTGAATGGCCACTCGCCTCGGGTGGGGAGGAAGCCTCCCATCAGTCCCACAGCGAAGCCCACGGCGAAGCCGCCCAAGGTGGCAGAGAGCAGGCGGTCGATGCCGCCCACGACCACTGCCACCAGCACGAAAATGGTGTCCCTGAGGGCGTAGTCGGGCGTGATCAAGGGAGACTGGGCCACGGGAAGGAGGACGCTGACCGTCGCCGCCAGAGCCCCTGACACCACCACTGCCGCGGCCACGACGGCGTTTCCGCGCACTCCTAAGAGGCGAGCGGTAACGAAGTCGGCGGCCGCGGCCCTGAGCTGGAGGCCGATTGTCGTACGGTTGAGAAGGAGGGCGAGCGTGGCCAGGGCGAGGGCGGCTACGACCACGGTGACGACGGTGATCTTGGCGACGTAGACGTTTCCCAGCGAGAAGGGGCGACGGAGATCTTGGAGCACAGGGTCGATATTGCCCAAGGTGCCGAACCAGAGGACGGCGATGCTCTGCAGGAGGTAGCTGATCGCGAATGTGGCGACCAGCATGGTGGCCGGCGTCGCCTGGCGCAGCCGCCGAAACGCGACTACCTCCATAAGGAGGGCGAGGCCGATGACGACGGCGAAGCAGACGAGGATGGCCTCCAGCGTGGATGCCCCGTGACGGCTGGAGAGGTAGAGCGCGTAGGCTCCGGCCATGACGAGCTGGCCGTAGGCGAAGTTGACCAGGCGCATGACGCCGAAGACGAGGCCGATGCCTACGGCCATCAGGGCGTAGATGGAGCCGAGCGCCACCGCGTCCACCAGCTTCTGGACATCCTGGGCGCCGATGAGAGCGAGGACCGTCATGCCCCGAAGTACGCGGCGACGAGGCGGTCGCTGTCGGCAGCGTCCGCTGGGTGGAGCGTCATGCGGAGGCGACCGTTGGCCATGACGTACGTGCGATCGGCGAAGGCCACCGTCCGCTGGGCTCGCTGCTCCACGAGGAGAACGGTGACCCCTCGAGCGCGAATCTCGGCCAGAGCGGAGAAGACGACGCGAACGAGGGTGGGCGCCAGACCGAGCGAGGGCTCGTCCAGGAGGAGGACTCGAGGCCGGGCGATGAGAGCGCGGGCGATGGCAAGCTGCTGCTGCTGCCCGCCCGACAGGGCTCCTGCTGGCCGAGAGCGGAACTCCTTGACCACGGGAAACAGGCTGTAGATCCAGTCGAGATCCTCGTCCACTCCGGCCCGTGTGGGGCGGGCGGCCATACCCAGACGGAGGTTCTCCTCCACGGTCATGTCGGCGTAGATGCGCCTCCCTTCTGGCACGAGAGCGACGCCGGCCCGAGCCACCGCCTCCGGCGGCCGCTGACGGAGCGAGCGGCCTTGGAGGCGGATGTCCCCCCGGTGCGGACGGAGCAGGCCGACGATGGCGTGGAGGGTGGTCGACTTGCCGGCGCCGTTGGGGCCGATCAGGCCCACGATCTCTCCCTGGGCCACCTGGAGCGTCACCCCCCGCACCGCTGGCACTGCCCCGTACCTGACCTCCAGGTCCTCGACCTCGAGCATAGGGCATTCATCACGCGCGTGTGCCTCAGACACCGCTAGTCTCCTCGTGGAGGGCGCTCTCTCCCAAGTAGGCGGCAGCCACGTCTAGGTTGGCCCGAATCTCCTCGGGGGTCCCTTCCGCCAAGGTGCGGCCCTGGTCGAGGACGTGGATGCGGTCGCACACGTCCATGATCAGAGCCATGTTGTGGTCGATGAGGAGCACGCCGGCGTCGTGCTCGTCCCGTATCGAGCGGACCACGGCGGCAAAGTCAGGCACCTCTGCCTCGGGAAGGCCGGCGGCAGGCTCGTCCATGAGCACGTACCGGGGTCGGGTGGCGAGGGCGCGGGCGACGCCCAGCCGCCGCTCATCACCGTGGGCGAGCGCTCCGGCAGGGAGGTCGGCAAGATGGGCCAAGTTGAGGAGCTGCAAGAGCTCTGTGGCTCGGGCCCGCGCCTCTCGCGCTGGGGCACCACAGCCAAGCGCCGCCACCTCCACGTTCTCCCGCACGGACAGGCCGCGGAAGGAGCGACTGTGCTGGAAGGTCCGAGCGAGCCCAGCTCGGCCTCGGCGGTGCGCCCTCCAGGAGGTGATGTCCCTCCCCTCCAGCTCGATCCGTCCCGAGCTGGGGAAATCGAACCCGGTGATGATGTTGACGAGGGTGCTCTTGCCGGCTCCGTTGGGCCCGATCAAGCCCACGACCTCGTGTCGATGGAGCTCGAGCGTGACGTCGCGGAGGGCGTGCACGCCCTCGAAGGAGCGCGAGATGGCGGTGGCCCGGAGGGATCCTCCGGGCCACCCGTTCGCCCCTCTTTGGTTCTGGCCGCTCAACCGGCTCGAATCAGCCGATGTCGGCCGGCTTCTTGGCCTTCCACAGGCGCAGGAACTTCGCCCGGTTGTTGTTGATGACCATCATGCGGAAAGGCCGGCCGACCACGCCGTGGAACTTCGTGGAGTAGCTGACAGGGCCGGACACGGTCTGCAGCCCTCGGAACTTCTCGAACGTGGAGGCAAGGAGCGATCCCTTGGTAGAGCCGTGGTTGCGCTCGATGGCTGCCGCGATGGCGTCGATCGAGGCTGCTCCCAGGATGAAGCCTCCTGTTACCGGTGCCTGACCGGCCGCCTTCATCTTAGAGATGATCCGGCGCACGGCTGGATCGGGATCGTCCCCGAACACTGAGGCGTAGGTGTCGAAGTAGTAGCTCGTCACCTTGGGGTTGTCCGGGTTCCAATAGGTGCCGTCGCCGCCCCAGGAGTTGAGGATGGGCGTGTTGTTGCCCAGCGATCGCAGCCCGGCCACGAACTGGGGCAGCTCGCCGAAGGCGGTGACGAAGGAGATCACGTCTGCCTTGGTAGGAGCGACCCGGCTAATGACGTTGGTGATCGTCTTGTCGAACGAGGTGAAGGCCTCGCGCTGGACGATCTGGCCGCCGAGCTCCTGGAAGCGCTTGGCGAAGGCATCGGACACGTCCCGGAAGTAGACGAGCAGGTTGTCCTTCACCACGATCGCCTTGCGCCAGCCTCGAGCGATGGCGAACTCCGCTTGGGCAGCGCCCTCGTCCTGGGCCAGGGAGCCGAGGGTGAAGGCCAGGCGCCCCTTCTTACCGAACCGCTTGGGGCCCATCTCGTCGGTGGAGATGCAAGGCGAGACGGTGAGGATGCCTCGGTTGATGAACTCCTGGACGGCTGGTGCCGCGAACTCGACGTCGCAGGTCACGAGCGCGACCTGGGCACCTTGGCCGATCAGCTGGGCGGCGCAGGCCTTCTGGTTCTTCAGCTGGTGGTCGCAGACCTTGATCACGATCTTGCGCCCGCCTACCCCGCCGCGGGCGTTGATCTCGGCGGCACGGATCTTCGCCGCCGCCAAAGCAGGGGCGTCGAACGGTTTCATGCTGCTTGTCAGGTCGACGGCCGCGCCGATAACGATCGGCTTCTTCGCCGCCTGGCCGCCGGATGCGGACGTGGCTGCTACGACAGCCACAGCCCCCGCCAGAGCGAGGGCGGAAGCGACAATCAACCTTCTCGAGCGACTCATACCACTTCCTCCTTCCATTTGGGGATGTCTATTACACCACCGCGCCTGCGGGAGCTGTGGTCTAGTCATGCTCGCTCCTCCGCGAGCGCCTCCTGCCATACGGTCAGGAACGACTGGCGGCCGCGGCGAGCGAGCTCGAAAGCGGGGAGCTCCCAGAGCGAGTCCTCGTAGCGCTGGCCGAAAGCGCCGTTGTCGGAGAAGATCTCCAGGTCGTACGCTCCCTCCCAGCCCGCGTTCTCGAGCGCTCGAAGGAGGGAGCCGAAGTCGATCGCCCCCTCGCCCGGCAGCGCCCGGTCGCACCAGCCCCGGGTCGGCCGGCGCCAGTCGGCGACGTGCACGGCCACGATCCGGTCGCCGTAGGCCACGATCTCCTCCTCGAGCTTTGGCGAGTCCCACAGGTGCCAGGTGTCGAAGGTGATACCGAGGGCCTCCGAGCCGACTTCGTCCAGGAGAGCCGTCGTCTCCGCCAGGGTGCTGATCACGGTGAATTCGCTCCTGAAAGATGGGTGGATCGGCTCTAGGCCTACGTGCAGGCCAAGCCTCTCTGCCTCCTCGGAGACGGCGCGCAGCCCCTCGAGCACGACTCGTCGGGCCTCGTCCTGCGAGCGCTCGCCAGCCGGCCCGGTGAGGCACACGATGGCCGCTGGCTGGAACGGGGCCAGCCGGCGCATCCCGGCGACGAGCGCTTGCACCCGCTCCTCGGGCTCCTCTGGTCCTGGTATGGGCGGCAGAGGGAGGATGGAGGGCACGGCAGGAACGCAGGCAGAGGCAGCGAGGCCGCTTGCCCGGAAGGCAGCGAGCTGCTCTCGCTCCCGTCCCGCCTCGAGCTTGATCTCGCAGATGCCGATCGCATCGGCGCCGGCCGCCCGGTAGGCGGCGAGATCCTCCTCGAACGGCGCGGGCAGGGTGGTGAACTCGCAGATGCCGAGCCTGGGGCTAGGCAAGGGCTTCCTCCGCCTCCCTCGCTCGGGCCTTGAAGTGCGGCATCACCCGGTCGGCGAAGAGCTCCTGGGCCTTGATCGCCTGCCAGTGGGCGAAGCCGCCGGGGTTGACGGTGATCGAGATCTCGGCCAAGCCCTCGCATACCTCGATCGTCTGCTCGATCCGCTCGATCACGTCCTCTGGCGTTCCCACCCAGACGACGTCGCCCTCGATCAGCTCCTTGTACGGGGTCTCGGCCAGCTTCTCCAAGATGCCGGAGGCGTAGAAGCCGTAGCCGGCAGCCTCCAGCTCTTCCTTGGGAGCAAGGCGCGCTCCCCCTGTGAGCGGGGAGGCGTTGCCGGCGAGAAAGCCACGGATGCCTGCTTCCGCCTCGCGCAGGGCCGTATCGCGATCCTCGTCCAGGTAGCAGGCGTGGATCCACACGATGTAGGGATCGTGGCCGTGCTCGGCGCAGGTCTCTCGGTAGATGTCGAGCTGCTCCTTGAGGGCGGCGTAGGGGAGAAGGGGGGGCACCGCCACTCCCCAGCCCTTCTCGCCAGCGAGGACGTAGGTGCGGTCGCTCGTTCCGCCCAGGAAGATGCGGATCGGCCGCTGCGGAGGCGGGTAGATCTCGGCATCGTCGATCGTGAAGTACTTGCCCTGGTAGCTCACGCGCCCGTTCTCGAGCGCCTGGACGATGATGTCGAGCGCCTCCTCGTAGCGCTCGCGCGTCTCCAGGGTGGGCACGCCGCCCTTGAGAGGGTGCCAGCCGTGACCGCGCAGCAGGCCGGCCTCGTAGCGCCCGTCGAAGAGGGTGTCCATGAAGGCGATCTGGGAGGCGAGCCAGGTCGGGTTGTGGTACGGGAGCACGTGCCCCATGCAGCGGAAGTGGATCTGCTTGGTGCGCTCGGCGCACACTGCGAACAGCGCGAAGGGGTTGGTCGAGATCGAGAACTTGGGGAAGAAGGGGTGCTCGATGATCGTGTAGCAGTCGTAGCCGAGCCGGTCGGCGTGCACGACCTGGTCGATCACCTCCTCGTAGGCACGCTTGTACGACTTGCCGCCCCAGTACTGGATCTCCGAGTAGATCGAGAACTTCATGCTCCCCTCCGTGTGGTCGCGACTACCTCTTGTAGCAAGCGTCGAGCCCGGTCGAAGGCTCCCCCGGCGAGGATCTCCTTGGCCACGAGCGTGCCCGAGCCCGCCCCCAGCCCTGGGCCGGGGTGGGTGCTTGCCCCTACCTCGTACAGCCCCCGCACAGGGGTGCGGTGGCCAGGAAGTCCGGGGCGCGGCCGAAAGAGGAAGTTCTGGTCGAGGGCCAGAGAGCCGGCGTAGATGTCTCCCCCCACGAGGTTGGGGTTGGCGCGCTCGATGTCTGCCGGGGAAAGGGTAACCCGCTCGAGCAAAGCCGAGTCGAGGTTTGCGATGTGGCGGGCCAGGCGGGCCTGGATGCGGTCGGCATAGCGCTCGCGAAGCTGTTCCGTCCAGGAGCCGTCGCCCACGTCGATCTCTCCGGCGGCGTCGCCTCGGGGCTGGCGAGGAAGCTCCTGGAGCTGGATCCACAAGATCCAGGAGCCCTCGGGGGCGCGCGAGGGATCGACCGCGCAGGGCTGGCCGACGACGATGGTGGCCTCGGCCGGCAACAAGCCCCGCTCGGCCTCGTTGACTGCCCGCGACACGCCGTCGAGCCCTGGCGTCAGGTGGAGGATGGCTGCTCTCTCCAGGCGCTCGTCGCCCTGCCAGCGGGGGCGCTCGCCGAGCGCCATGTGGATCTGCATACCCGCCCGGCCGTACCGGAACCGGCGCCCGTCCTCCCGGGCGCGAGCAGGGAGGGGCGCCTCGCTGAGGAGTCGACCGTAGAGCTGGGTGGGCGTGACGCAGGCGACCACCGCCTCGGTAGCTGCCACCGTCTCCCCTCCGGTCAGGCGCACGCCCACCGCGCGGCCCTCGCGGACGAGGATCTGCTCCACCTCCCGCCCGGTCTCCAGGGCTCCTCCGGCGTCACGCACGATCCCGCTCAGGGCCTCGACCAGCCTCGCTCCGCCCCCCCTGGGCACCGGCATCCCCGTCGACTCGATGGCCACGGCGATCACCTGGGTCATGAAGCCGGAGGCGGCGGCGTCGGGGCCAAGCCCGGCGTGCAAGACCCAGGGCGCGAAAAGCCCATGCACGTGCTGGGACGTGAAGGTCTCGGTCAGCCAGTCTCGGGCGGTCTGAAGGAGCGTGCCGGCGAGCTCGAGCAGGCCACGGCGGCCGAGCCGGCGGTAGGCCTTGACGGCCAGCTGAAGCCCCGCCGGCGACCAAAGCTCGCTCCCGAGGAGGCCGAACGCGAGGTCGGCGTGGGGCATGAACGCCTGGCAGGCGCGATCCCAGGCCGCGCCGTCGCCAGGAGAGTGTCGCTCCAGCTCCTCCACGTTTCGCTCGCGCGAGGTGGAGAGGAAGATGCTCGATCCGTCCGGGTAGAGGGTCCCCGTGGGGAGGTCGGTGTTGAGGTACTGAAGGCCGCGGGCGTGGAGGTCCTCCTTGAGCTCGGCGTAGACAGCCGAGGAGGTGAAGAGCGGATGCCAGGAGGAGAAGACCTCGTGCAGGAAGCCGGGCCGGGTGATCTCTGCCGTCTTGATCGCCCCGCCCAGCCAGTCGTTTCGCTCCAGCACGAGGCAGCGCCTGCCGCCCTTGGCCAAAAGAGCCGCGCAGGCGAGGGCGTTGATGCCGCTGCCCACGAAGACGACGTCGTAGGCGCCGGTCATGGAAGCGGGTCTCCCAGGGCGTGGAAGGTGCGGTTGAAGTAGAGGAGGGGGCCAGGCTCCGCGAGCTCGGCCTCGGTCACTGCCCGCTCGACGGCGCCGATGACGAGGGCGTGGTCGGCGACCTCGAAGGTGGCGGTCACCCGGCAGTCGAGGTGGGCCAGGGCGCCGGCGATCATGGTCGTCCTGAAGCCCGGCTCCCGCTCCTCGCAGAAGGCATCGACGTACTTGGGGGCGCCGGGGATGGCGCCGAGCTCGGCCAGGCCCTTCTGGTCGGCCCGGAGGATCGACAGCCCGAAGCGGCCCGTGTCGAGGACGGCGGGAAGGCAACTCGCCGTGCGGGCAAGCGAGATGAGGACGAGAGGCGGGTTGGCTGAGATCGAGCAGCAGGCGCTGATCGTGAGCCCCCACAACCGCTCCCCTTTGCGGGCGGTGACCATCACTACTCCGCTCGCCAGGACGCGCATGGCTGCCTTGAACGCCTCTGGGTCGACCGCGGCCGGCGCCTCCGAGGGCGGGGCGAACGAGCTGTCCGCCTCGACGAGGCCGCGGAGGAGGACCACGCTGGGGTCGACGCGCAAGTCGGCGTAGTCGGTCATCGCTCGGGGAAGAGGTCGGACGAGCCCATCTGGCGCGCCACCAGGTTGGCGGTGAGGGCGAGATGGCGGCGAAGCTCGGCGGCGGCGGCCTCGGGGTCGTGGCGGACGCAGGCAGCCAGGATGCGCTCGTGCTCGTGCTGCCGGTCGGGAAAGCCACGGCTCTTCAGGGACAGGGCCCGGTAGCGCTCCGAGTTCTCCCAGGCTGGCCGGATCAGGCGGACGAGCCAGCGCGACCCCGATGCCTCGTAGAGGGCGAAGTGGAAGCCGGCGTGGGCAGCTCGCGCCGCCCGGTCGTCGCCTTGCCCACGGGCAGCGGCGTAGGCGCCTAGGCAGGCGCGGGCCCGCTCCTCGTCGCAGGCCA
>PSLH01000149.1:0-217 GCA_040289505.1 Thermoleophilia bacterium
CGCCGGTCTCGATCGCTCGACGACGCCGGTGACGACCACCTTGTACGAGTAGTGCTCGGTCCCGTGCTCCTACCGGGTCGCGAGGGCGCCTACGAGCTCCAGCTCGCGGGCGGATCCATCGCTGCCATCAGGCCGAGCAGGGCCGGCGCCGGACTCCTCGCCCTCCCTGCCTTCACCGACCTCCACGTGCACGCGGACAGGGCCTTCGCTGGCGGGG
>PSLH01000149.1:386-3283 GCA_040289505.1 Thermoleophilia bacterium
AGGGAGCGCTGGTCGCCCGCAGCGAGTTCGCCGGGCGGGTCGATCTCGAGATCGTGGCCTTCGCCACAGCGCTGCTCGATCCGGCCACGAGCCAGGGAAGGCGCCGCCTCGAGAGGGCTATCGAGGCCGGGGCCGACCTGCTCGGCGCCGCAGTCGGGTTCTACTCCGAGCCGAGGGGCTCGCTGGACGCTCTCCTCGACCTCGCCGGCAGCCTCGGCGTGGAGGTCGACGTCCACGTGGATGAGTCGATCGATCCCGACTCTTTCCTCCTCGAGTGTCTCGCCGACGCCACCTTGGAGCGCGGGCTCGAGGGCCGGGTGACAGCTAGCCACTGCTGCTCGCTCTCAGCCGTCCCGGTAGACGTGGCCGCCCGCACGGTGGCGAAGGTGGCTGCTGCCGGCATCACCGTGGTTGTGCTGCCGGCTCTCAACCTGTACCTGCAGGACCGTGGTGCGGCCACGCCGAGGCTGCGTGGACTAACGCTCGTCCGTGAGCTGCACGAGGCCGGCGTGCCCGTACGCTTCGGCAGCGACAACGTCCAAGACGTCTTCTTTCCCTACGGAAGCGCCGATCCCTTGGAGGCCGCCTTCCTCGCCTCGATCGCCGCTCACGTGGATGACGAGGACGTCTTGCTCGCCGGGATCTGCGACGGCCGGACGCGAATCGAGGCGGGCGATCCTGCCGACCTCGTGCTCGTGGAGGCCTCCTCGGTGCGAGATGCGCTCGGGCGACGACCCCATGGCCGAACGGTGTTGCGCGCAGGCGTTCCCGTAGCAGGACCGCCGTTGGAAGGCGACGCGTGATGTCCACCCCGGTCATGCCGGCCGGATCGTTCGAGGTCCTCTTCGAGTTCGAAGAGAGTGCTGGAATCGGGTTGCCTGAGGCCTTCAGGGCGGTGTACGGCGGCGACTGGCGGCTTCCATGCTGGGACGAGTACCCGTATCTCTGCGTTAACTTCGTAGTGTCGAGGGACGGCCGAGTTTCCTTCGGGGACCCGGAGCACATCGGTGGGGTACATGTGGCTCGCTTCGACCCGTGCGATCGCTGGCTCATGGGACTGCTACGGGCGCGGGCGGACGCAGTGCTCGTGGGTGAGGGGACGCTGCGGACCGAGCCCAATCACGTCTGGACGGCCGAGGACATCTCCCCCGAGGATGCTGAGGCGTTCTCGGCTCTGCGCCAGCACGAGAACCGGAGGACCTACCCTCTCCAGGTGGTGCTGACTCTAAGCGGCGACATCCCGCCTGGGGCGGCGATGCTCGCCAGGCCCGAGCTCCGGATCGTCTTCGCCACGACGGCGACGGGGGCGCGCCACCTGCGCGAGCGTGTGCGGGGCCGCGAGGCCTGCGTGGATGTGCTTGAGTTGGGCGAGACAGAGGCCGACATCCGCCGCCTTGTCCACGCGCTCGCAGACCGGTACGCCGTGCGAGTTCTCCTCTGCGAGGGAGGGCCACGTGTGTACGGATCGCTTTTGCGTGCTGGGCTGCCGCTGGATGAGTTCCTGACGCTGTCTCCGCTCGTGCTCGGTGACGACGACGAGGGTCCGCCGCGCCCCAGCCTTGTCGAAGGGGTGCGCTTCCCTTCGGGATCGACGCCTGTCCCGCGCCTCCTCAGCGTGCGCCGGGCGGGCGACTATCTCTACTTGCGCTCGCGCTATCCGTCGCGCTGAGCCGGGCGGGTTACACAGCGACCGTGGCCAGAGGCGTCGGGCTCGACCTCCCCGCTCTCGAAGATCACCCTGCCACGCGAGACCGTCAGAACCGGCCAGCCCTTGAGGCGCATGCCTTCATAGATGCACGTTCCCTTTCCCCCGTGGACGACCTCCCGTTCCTCGTCGAGGTCGACCAGCACGAGGTCGGCATCCGAGCCCACCTGAAGCGCCCCCTTGCGTGGGTAAAGGCCGAAGCGGCGCGCAGGGCCGTACGAGTTCAGCTCGACCAGCCGCGCCAGCGTAAGGCCGCGCTTGTGCACTCCCTCCGAGAGGAGGAGCGCGAGCTCCCAGGGGAACGAGACGATGCCCGGCTTCTCCTTCCAGAGATCCTTCCTCTCCTTGGGGAAGAAGGGCACGTGGTCGGAGCCAAGACTGCCGACGGTGCCGTCCAGCACCCCGCGCCAGAGCCCCTCGACCTCGTCGCGGTCGCGGAGCGGCGGAGAGATCTTCGCCCGCATGTCTAGATCCGGGTCGTAGGCCGTGCGAACGAGGTAGTGGGGGCAGGTTTCGATCGTGACGTCGACGCCGCGGGCTCGTGCCTCGGCTCCGAGTCGGGGGCCCCGGGCGATGGTGGTGTGGACGACGTAGAGCGGACAGCCGGTCAGCTCGGCGAGAAAGATCATCCGCCGGATGGTCTCCTCCTCGCAGAAGGCGGGCCGCGACTCGGTATAGGCGGCCAAGTCCTGCCGCCCGCTTGCCACCATCTCCCTCTTTAGCCACGCGGCGATGTCGGTGTTTTCGCAGTGGACGGACACGACGCCGCCGAGGTCCCTCGCCGCCCGCATCGTAGCGTAGACCCAGCCGTCGGTGGCAGGGACGATGCCGATTGGGTTGTCGGCCTCGTACCCGAAGTAGAGCTTGTACGAGCGAACGCCGGTCTCGGCCGCGATCCGGGGGATCTCATGGATGTGCTCCTCGCGCTGCATGCCGAAGTGGAAGCCGAAGTCGATGTGGGCGTGCTTTTCCCCGATCCGGGATCGCTCGCGGTAGAACGGGATGTAGGAGGGCTCCTTGGTGCGGATGTAGAGGAGCACGGTGGTGATGCCGCCGCGCGCGGCCTGTGCCGTCTCTGTGCGCATGTCCTCGTCGTAGGGGTAGTTCACGCCTAGGTGACAGTGGGGGTCGATGACGCCGGGCATGAGGATGAGCCCTTCCGCGTCGATCTCTCGCCTGCCGGCCGGCAGGG
>PSLH01000018.1:0-29204 GCA_040289505.1 Thermoleophilia bacterium
TCCTCGCTGCTCCCCGATCCTTCTGCGCCGGCGTCGATCGGGCGATCGAGATCGTCGAGCGCCTGCTGGAGCGGCACGGCCCCCCTGTCTACGTCCGTCACGAGATCGTCCACAACGACAACGTCGTTCGCCGTCTGGAACGGCTGGGGGCGGTATTCGTAGAGTCGGAGGAGGAGATCCCGCCTGGCGAGATCTGCGTGCTCTCGGCCCACGGGGTACCGCCGGCGGTGCGCGAGAACTGTCGCCGGCGGGGGCTGCGAGTGGTGGACGCGGTCTGCCCCCTCGTCTCCAAGGTACACGCCGAGGCCCGCCGCTACGCCGACTCCGGGCACCTGGTGGCCTTGATCGGCCACGCCGACCACGTGGAGGTGATCGGCACCAAGGGCGAGCGCCCCGACCAGATCGTGGTGGTGGAGTCGCCTGAGGACGCCCAGCGCCTGGACACGAACGGCCGCCCCCTGGCCGTCATCACCCAGACGACCCTGTCCTTGGACGACGTCGCCTCCACGGTGGAGGTGCTCGAGCGCCGGTTCGGCCAGCTCAAGCGGCCCGGCGCCGACGACATCTGCTACGCCACCCAGAACCGCCAGGACGCGGTCAAGGAGATCGCCCGTCGGGGCGGTACTCTCATCCTCGTCATCGGCTCGCCCACGAGTTCCAACGCCAACCGCCTGGTGGAGGTGGCCCGAGCGGCGGGAGCGGAAGCGACCCTGATCGACGGGGAGAGCGAGCTTGCCGGCGATCTCCTCGCTGGCCATGCCGTGATCGGCCTTACCGCCGGCGCCTCCACCCCGGAGGGCCTCGTCCAGGCTGTGCTGGGCCAGCTCGCTGCTCGCGGCTACGATCGGGTGGAGGAGGTCACCGTGGCCCGCGAGGACGTCCACTTCCGCCTTCCCAGGGAGGTACTGGCATGACCTCGGTCGAGATTCCCACCTCGGTGGCGGCGGCGCTGCCAACCTTGTCCGTGCTCGACATCACGAACGAGGTCTCGCGCCAGGTGCGACGGTCGGGAATCGCGGCCGGCCTCGCCTACGTCACCGCCTGCTCGCCCTCCTCGCTCGTGCGGGTGACCGAGCGCGAGTCAGGGTTCTTCTGCGACTTCGAGGCTCTCTTGGAGCGCCTCGTTCCCCTCGACGTCGCCGAGCGTGAGCGGCTGATCGTGGCTCTGCTCGGCCCCCGAACGGAGGCGATCCCGTTCGTGGAGGGGCGCCTGTGCCTGGGCCAGTGGCAGCGCGTCCTCATCTTCGGCTTCAACGGGGACGCGAGCGGGGAGTACACCCTCACCGTCGTCGGCTGAGCGCGGCCGAGAGGCGGACGAGCCTCGCGCTGGCGCGGAGGCAGGGCCAGCGAGGTCGGGGCAGGGGTGGCGGAGGCTGGCCAGGGCCGACTATCATCGCCTCCGTGCAGCGTGCCAGACGGCACCAACGCCTCCTGTCTGCAGCCGCCTTCTGCCTGCTCGCGCTGGTGGCGGAGGTGGGGGGGCGGGCGCTCGTTCACCGCCTGGACGTGGGTCGGCACCTGTCCTCGCCGGTGCCGCCGGAGGCCGACTACTACCCCGTGCTGCTGGCGGCGCTCAAGCTGGCCGTGGCTTTGCTCCTGGCCCGGCTAGCCTGGCGGGTCGCCCGCGCCCGTGCCACCGAGGTCGCAGCCCGTCGCCTCCTGGGCGCGGTCGGGCCTCGACCGGGGAGGACGGCCCCGCGGGTGTCGCTTCGGCTCTCGCCTTCCCTTTGGGCTGCCTTCTTCCTCGCCACCTCGGTCATGTACCTCCTCCAGGCCGGCGCCGAGCAGGCAGTGGCCGGGCGGGTCGCTCTCCTCGACCCCTGGCTCCATACCTCCGCCCTTCCTGTCTTCGCCGTCGTGTCGGTCGCTCTAGCCCTTCTCTGGGGCACCGTGCAGCGTTGGCTCGTTGAGTACGAGCGGCTGGCGGAGGAAGTGGCAGCCCAGGCCTGGTGCCTGATGCGAGGGGCCTGCCCCCCCTCGCTCCCGCGAGCGACCGCCTACCTGTACCCTCCCCGCCAACTCTTCGGGCTCGCGTTCGAGAGCCGCCCGCCTCCTCTTCCTGCCTAGCCCGCGGGCAGGGCTCGCGGGAACCGTCCCCGTCCCGTCGAGCTGGGAGGCAGCATGAGCAGTACTGTCGCAACCGAGTCGTCCAGCCGTACCCGTTCCCGCGCTCGCCGCTCGGGTCGCGCGCTGGCTGTCCTTTTGCTGGGGCCGCTGACGGCGCTGGCCGGCCTTGCCTGGGCGATCCTCCAGCCCTGGCGGGTGACGCTCCTCGACCCGGAGGGCCAGGGCTTCTGGTGGCTTCTAGCCCAGCCGCCCCTGTACGTGATCGCCGTGGGGCTCCTCTTCCACGCTCTAGTCGCGCCTGGGGTCGTCGCCGACCTCGAGGAGGAGCGGGCAGAATGACGGCGCTCGCGCTCATGCCGCCGGCCGAGCACGTGCACTGGTGGTTTGCCACCGGGTTTCTCATCCTTGGCCTGTGCTTGCTCGCCAGGGCCATCGTCGGCCCGGCGGTGTGGGATCGGCGGGCTTGGCGCAGGTACCTGTGGCCGACCGTGGCCTTCCTCATGGGCATCCTCATGTGGCCGGTGATGGTCTTCTTCACCAACTCCACTCTGCACGTACTCGCCCATGGGTCGTGGGCGCAAGTGATGATGCTGGCCGGAGCGGCCGAGCTGGGCCTGGCCGCTGGCAAGCTACGCGACCCGCGCTGGCACCTGACCGTGCCTCTTGCCTTCATCGTCTCCGGCGCTGCCTTCCTCGTCCACGAGCAGAACGGGTGGCTGTACTCGCGCTCGGCCTTCGTCCATCACCTGGCTGGCTGGCTCCTCATCGGAGGGGCCGTGTTCCCGCTCCTTGCCACCTTCCGGCCGCGCTCGCTTGCCTACAACGCCGGCTTCGCCGCGGTATTCATCGTGCTCGCCACTGTTCTCTACGCCTCTCGGGACGTCGCTCCCATCTTTGGCCACCTCTCCCCGGAGGCGGGGGTCCCCCACCGATGAGGCGGGCTCTCCTCCTCGTCTCGCTCCTTGCCCTCGTCTTGCCGGGCCTGGCCTCTGCTCACGCCACTTTGGAGAGGACCGCTCCTCCCTACCAGAAGCGGCTGAGTCGGGCTCCGGCTCAGGTCGTTCTTGCCTTCAACCAGCGGGTACGCCTCCTTCCCGGGTCGGTGCGCGTGTACGACGCCGCCGGGCGCCTGCGCTCGGGCCGGCCGCGGCTGTCTGCGACCGGCCGCGCCATCGTGACCCCGCTTCTCTCCCTCCCCCGGGGCGGATACACGGTGCGCTGGCATGCCCTGTCCGCCGGAGACGGTCACGTGGTGGCCGGCGTTTTCACCTTCGGCGTAAGGGCTGCCGCCCCTGAGCCTGATCGAGCCTACGGTGCAGCCGGCCCTGGCGTCGCCGAGTACGTCGTCCGTTGGCTCTACTTCGCCGGCCTCTCCCTCGTCCTGGGCGGGCTTGCCTTCCGCCTCGTCCTACTCCCGGGGCCGCTTCCTCGGCTGCTCGAGCGCCGCTTCTACCTCGTCCAGACGGTGGCCCTCGTCTCCGTCCTGGAGACCGGTATCGCCGCCTTCCTCCTCCGCGGCGATGACGCCCTGCAGGTTCCCTTCACCCGTTTCCTCTACTCCGACCTGTCGGCTATCGCCCGTACCGACTTCGGCTCCGCTTTCATCGCCATGACCCTCGGCTTTGCCTGCGTGCTTGCCCTCGTCTTCTTGGCCTGGCTGACCGACAAGCGGTGGCTTCTCTGGCCCGCTCTCGTCCTCTCCCTGGGGCTTGCCTCGGGACTCTCCCTGTCTGGGCACTCGGCGTCCGAGCCGAACTCCTCCCTGTGGTCGCGCTTGGCCGACTGGGCGCACGTGAGCGCGGCCTCGCTCTGGACGGGAGGCCTGGCGACGCTCCTCCTTGTCTTCCTCGCCGCCCCGGAGCTTCGCCGGGTCGCCTTCGCCCGCTTCGCCCGCCTGGCCCCGGTCTTTCTGACCGTTCTCGTCGCCGCCGGCGTCTACCTGACCATCCTCCGCTTGCCGCGGCTGGCTGACCTGTGGCAGACGGGCTACGGGCGGGTGCTCGTGGTCAAGCTCTCCCTGGTCGTCCTAGCCCTCGCTTGGGGGGGCGTGCACCACTTCCTCGTCCGTCCCCGGCTGGAGCGGCCAGGCGTGCTCTCCCGCTTGCCCCACAGCCTGGCCGGCGAGAGCGCCGTAGGGATGGCGGTGCTCCTCCTAGCGGCCATCCTCGTCAACTCCAGCCCCCCGCCGGTGTCGCCGTCGCAGGCTCCGGCGCAGGCAGCGAGCGCCTCGCCCCTACGGGGCCACCGCTAGGGTGGCCCCAAGGGCCGCTCGGCGAAGCTCGCTGTCAGGTCGACCTCGATCGAGGCCCGTCCCGCGCCCCGTCTCGACCTTGGGCTTATTCTTCTTTCTTCTTTCCTTCGTAGTGCTGGGGCGGCTGGCGACGCTGCGCGGGTTCGGCCCTCGACTTGGGTCAGGCGGGCCACCGGCCTGCCGCGCTCGGTGACGATGACCTCGTTCCCGGCCTGCACCCGCTGAAGCCAGGAGGCCAGGTCCTGACCCAGCTCGCAAACGCTCGTCTCGACGACCACGGGCGAAGCCCCCGTATCGGCTCTCCCTTGCCGGCCTCGCCGGCGAGGCGCTCCGTCGCACGCTCAGGCCTCGTCCTCTGCCTACCGCCTGAGCCCTCCAAGCAAGGAGGCTGGGGACTCTTCTCGGGGAGCCCCCAGCCTCTCTCGGGGAGCTTGGGTGGCGCCTTGGCCGAGGTAGTCTGCCCGCGTGGATTTGCTCGCCTACCGCGACCGGTTTCCCATCCTGGAGCAGGTGACGTACCTCATCAACCACTCGCTGGGAGCGATGCCGGCGGCCGTCGAGGAGCGGCTGGCTGAGTACGCGCGGGCCTGGAAGACGCGGGGCGTGCGCGCCTGGGCAGAGGGCTGGTGGGACCTCCCCCTCACGGTCGGAGACCAGGTCGGCCGCATTGTGGGCGCTCCGCGGGGCTCGGTCTGCATGCACCAGAACGTCACTCTCGCCGAGGCGGTCGTCCTCTCCTGCTTTCCTCTCGAGCCGCCCCGTAACCGCATCGTCTACGAGGAGGGGAACTTCCCCAGCGTCCGCTACCTCTACCAAGCCCAGCGCGGGGCGGAGATCGTAGTCGTGCCCGAGGGTGAGTCGCTGGCCGACGCCATCGACGAGCGCGTGCAGCTCTGCCCTATCCAGCACGTGCTCTACAAGACCTCCATGATCCAGGAGGTGGAGCCGATCGTCCGCCGTGCCCACGAGGTCGGCGCGTCCGTCGTCCTCGACTGTTACCAGTCGGCCGGCACGGTGCCCCTAGACGTGGCCGCTCTCGGGGTCGACTTCGCCGTGGGGGGCAGCGTCAAGTGGCTGTGTGGAGGGCCGGGAGCGGCGTGGCTCTACGTCAGGCCGGACTTGATCGAGCGCCTCGCTCCGACGCTCGTCGGCTGGCAGGCCCACGCCCGGCCCTTTGCCTTCGAGCCGGAGCTGGAGTATGCAGAGGGGATCGCCCGCTTCCTCACCGGCACCCCCAACGTGCCCGCGCTCTACGCAGCTACCGCGGGCTACGACCTCATCGAGGAGGTAGGGGTGGCGCGCATTCGGGCGAAGTCGCTCCGCCAGACCGAGCGTCTTGCCCAGCTCCTCGCTGCCGCCGGCCTGGAGGTGACGAGCCCGCGCGACCCCGCCCGCCGCGGTGGCACGGTGACCGTACGCCCCCCAGGCTTTCAGGGCGTGCACAAGGAGCTGGCGGCGCGGGATATCCTCTGCGACTTCCGCCCCGAGACAGGCCTCCGCCTGGGGCCTCACTTCTTCACCTCTGACGAGGAGGTCGAGCGGGCAGCGGCCGCCATCGTGGACATCGTCGAGACGGGCGCCTACGAGCGCCATCTGGGCGGGGAGGCTCGCTTCTAGGGACAGGGGGTAAGGTTCGTCACCGTGCTTCCCGAGGACGTCTACGCGCTCGTCTGGGCTGCCGACCCACGCCTTTCGCCGGACGGGAGGACAGCGGCCGTGGTGGTGCGCCAGGTCGACCGGGACGAGAATCGGTATCGGAGCGCTATCTGGCTCGTCCCTCTAGACGGCGCTCCCGCTCGCCAGCTCACCGCCGGCCTGGCCGAGGACAGCGATCCCCGTTGGTCGCCGGATGGATCACGAGTCGCCTTCGTCTCCGACCGAGCCGGCAAGGCCAAGCAGCTCTACGTCATGCCCGTGGACGGCGGCGAGCCCCGGTGCCTCGCTCACCTGCCCGAGGACGTGGAGACGCCAGCTTGGTCGCCGGACGGGAGGCTCCTTTGCTTCGCCTCCCGGGTGCCCGATCCCGCCTACGCCGAGCAGGACGAGCGGCGCCGCCCGCCCCGACGCTTCCGTCGCCTCCAGTACAAGCTCGACAACGTGGGCTGGATCGGCGATCGCCGCCGTCACCTCTTCGTCGTCCCCGCCGACGGCTCGGCCGCGCCGCGGCAGATCACCGACGGCGACTGCGAGGACGCTCGCCCGGCCTGGTCGCCGGACGGTGCCCGCATCGTCTTCGACTCGGCTCGGCACGAGCACTGGGACATCGATCTCAGGCGCGACCTGTACCTCGTCTCGCCCCAGGGAGGGGAGCCCGAGCGCTTGACGTCCCTGGACGGCTGGTACGAGGCGCCCTCCTGGTCGTCGGACGGCGCCTTGATTGCCTGCCGATGGGAGCCGGGCGGCTTCGACTACCCCCGCCACGGCCAGATCGCGGTGGTGGACGCCGAGAGCGGGAAGCGTCGCGTGCTCACCCAAACTCTCGACCGGAACTGCAGCCCCTACCCGGAGATGCGCGAGCCGATCTGGGACGGCCACGCGCTCCTCTTTGCCATCGAGGATAGGGGCTCCACGCACGTCTACCGCGTCCCTGCCGACGGCTCGCGGCCGCCGCGACCGGTCGTCTCCGGCGAGCTCCGGGTCAGCGGCTACGACGCCGTCGCCGGCACGCTCGTGCACACGGCCTCCACGCCGACCATGCCGGCCGAGCTTTTCCACAGCGAGCGCCGTCTGACCTGGGTCACGCGCCCGTTCTGCGAGGGCCGACCCCTCGTCCAGCCGGAGCGCTTCACCGCTCTCTCCCAAGACGGGGCCGAGGTGGACGCGTGGATCATGCGCCCGGTCGGGTTCGAGGAGGGACGCCGCTACCCCGTGCTGCTCGTTATCCACGGCGGCCCCTTCAGCCAGTACGGAAACGGCTTCCTCGACGAGTTCCAGGTGTACGCCCGGGCCGGCTACGTCGTCCTCTTCTCCAACCCGCGCGGCTCCTCTGGCTACAGCGAGGCCTGGGGTCGAGCGATCCGCGGTCCCGTCGACGGGGGAGGCGGCTGGGGCTCCCTCGACTACCAAGACCTGATGGCGGTGGTGGACACGGCGCTCGAGCGCTTCCCGTTCTGCGACCCCGACCGGCTGGGGGTGATGGGCGGCTCCTACGGCGGCTTCATGACGAGCTGGATCGTGGCCCACACCGACCGCTTCCGGGCGGCCATCTCCGAGCGGGCGGTCAACAACCTGCTCTCGGAGTTCGGCTCCAGCGACGTCGGCTGGTTCATGAAGGGCTACACGGGCGTCTTTCCCTTCGAGGACGTGCGACCCTACCTGGAGCAGTCGCCCACCACCTACGCGACGCGGATTACGACCCCGCTCCTCATCCTCCACTCGGAGCAGGACCTCCGCTGCCACGTCGAGCAGGCCGAGCACCTGTTCGCCATCCTCCGCCTGCTCCAGCGGGAGGTGGAGCTGGTGCGGTTCCCGGCCGAGAGCCACGAGCTGTCGCGATCGGGATCGCCCGTGCACCGAGTGATGCGATTCCAGATCATCCTCGACTGGCTCGCCCGCTACCTCCAGCACGGCGGCAGCCGGTGAGCCGCCTCGATCCAGAGCCCAAGCCCGAGGACCTCATTCCCCGCTGGCTCGCCCGCCTGTCCCGGGTGGTGGTGGTCGCCTTCGTCCTGGCCGTGGGCGCGCTCGTCGTCTTCAGCGCGGTCGTCTTCGCCCTTCGCTAGGAGCTGGCCTCGGCCACCCGCTGGCTTCGGTCGGCCAGGATCTCTCTCAGAGGAGGGGTCGAGAATCTCGATTGCCAGCGCTTGCCCGTCGCACGGTCGCACGCTCGCTCCCGGCTGCAGGGGAGACCCGGCCTTGGAGCTCCGGCCGCTTGGGCGAGTACACTCGCGTGCAGTGGCCGTCGCCACCGACACCATCCCTCAGGGCGCGATCCCGGTTCTCGACCACGGCTTCGTGCGCCTGGACGCTGCTATGGCCGACGACCTCTCCGTCGTCAACGCCGCCCGCGTCAGCTTCGGGCGCCGCAAGGAGACGATGGACGAGGCCGACGAGGGCCTGATTCGTTTCCTCATGCGCGACCGGCACGGAACGCCCTTCGAGCACAACGCCTTCCGTTTCCACATCCGAGCCCCGATCTTCGTGGCTCGGGAGTGGATGCGCCACCGCGTGGGCAGCTTCAACGAGTTCAGCCTCCGCTACGCCAAGGCGAGCGAGGACTTCTACTTGCCGGCGCCGGAGGACGTCCGTACTCAGGTGGGAAAGCCGGGCGCCTACTCGTTCCAGCCGGTCGCGGCCGAGGTAGCACAGCAAGCGCGGGCCGAGCTGCAGGCGGTCTACGAGCACGCCTACGCCGCCTACGAGCGGATGGTGGAGATGGGGGTGGCCCGCGAGCTTGCCCGCTGCGCCCTCCCCGTGGGCGCCTACACCGAGTTCTACTGGACGGTGAACGCCCGCTCGCTCATGAACTTCGTGTCTCTCCGCGCTCACGAGACGGCCCAGCGGGAGATCCGCTCCTACGCTCAGGCGGTGGAGACGCTGTTCGCTCAGAGGATGCCGGTCACCCATGCCGCCTTCGTGGCCACGGGGCGGGTCGCCCCCTAGCGACGGAAGCGCCCCAGGCTAGGTGGTGAGGACGACCAGCTCGAAGGCAGGGGGCCGTCCGGGCCGGTTGACGGTCACGATCCAGCCGTCCCAGCGCCGGCCCCAGGGCTGGAGCTGGTAGGCGATGCTGAGACGCACCAAGGTCGTGCCAGGTCCGGTGCGGAAGGTGCCGCAGGAGGCGGAAGGCTTACCCTTCTTGGCGAGGTAGAGCTCGTAGTAGGCGCTGGCCGGAAGCGGGGGGAGCCCCTGCACCTCCATCTCGATGGGGATGTTGCCGTGCGCGTCGGCCCTCCCGATCTTGAGGACGGCGTGGGCTTGAGCGTGACGGCCCAGGCCGTGCATGGGGACGACCCAGGCGGCCCGGAAGCCGCCCCTGGGGGCGACGGCGTAGCCGACGGCGAAGGCGCCCGCGGCCAGGGCGGCAGCCAGGGCCAGAGCGGCGAGGGAGCGACGGCGGGGGCGAGCGAGAAGAGCGAGGCGGCCGACGCGCGGGGGCCGTACCAGCGCCGGGGAAAGCCGAGGGGGAGGCCCGGCCGCGACCAGAAGGTCGTGCACCCGGCGCAGACGATCGAGCTCCTGCGGGGATCCCTCCTCGCCCACGAGCTCCCGGACGTCGGGGGGATCCCGTCTCACCGCTCCTCCTCCAGGATGTCGGCCAAGCGGGAGAGGGCAGAGCGCGTCCGCGTCTTCACCGTCCCCAAGGGAATGCCTACCCGCTCCGCGATCTCGCTCTGGGACAGGCCGCCCCAGTAGGCTAGCTCGATGAGCTCCCGCTCCTTGGCCGGCAGCGCCTCCAGGGCCCGGTGTACGCGGAAGGCGAGCCAGGCCTGCTCGGCCCGCTCCTCGGGGCCCGCCTCTGGGTCGGGGCCGTCGGGGGGGTCGGTGGGCGGCTCCTGTCGGGCTCGCCCCCGGTCGGCGATGGCGTTGCGGGCGATGGCGTACAGCCATGCCGCCGGCTGGCCGCGCTCGGGCACGTAGGAGCGAGCTGCCCGCCAGATAGAGAGGAAGGTCTCCTGCACCGCCTCCTCGGCTCGCCCCCGGTCGCCCAGGCGCCGCAGGGCCAGGCCGAGGATGGGCCGGGCGTAGCGGCGGTAGAGGTCCTCGAAGGCGCGGCTATCGCCGCGGGCGACGCGGGCCAGAAGCTCGCCGTCCGTCGGTGAGCCCTCCCTCATAGACGAGATCGTCGCCGCTTTCGCCTGTGGGGGCAAGGGAAGGGGAACCGACAGAGCATCGCCCACGTCGCAAGCGGATACGGCCTGTCGCCGCGGCCGGATTCAGGCTAGACGAGGGAGAGGCCAGCCATCCCCGCCGTTATGCTCAAGCGGCCGACCCCCTATTCCGTCGTTCAACGACCCGAGGAGAGGATGCCTATGACGACGCTTGCCTTCAACGCCCAGGAGATCGCCCCCCGTCCGCTCGACTCCCGCCTGCTCGAGCTGGATGGCATCTCCCGCGTCACCATGGAGGCTCACTACCGCCTCTACCAGGGCTACGTGTCCAAGCGCAACGAGATCCTGGCCCGGCTGGCCGAGGTCGACCTGGAGGGAGCGAGCCAGGTCTACTCGGACGTCCGCGCCCTCAAGCTCGAGCTCACCTTCGCCGTGGGCGGGGTGAAGAACCACGAGATCTACTTCCAGCACCTGGGTGGCGACGGCGGCGACCCGAGCGGCCCGATCGCCGACCTCATCGTGCGCGACTTCGGCTCGGTGGAGGCGTGGCGAGCGGACCTCAAGGCCACCGCCATGGCCGGCCGGGGCTGGGCCTGGACCGCCTACGACTGGGACGAGGGGCGGCTCTTCAACTACCTGGGCGATGCCCAGAACACGTTCCCCATCTGGAACGCCACCCCTCTCGTCGCCCTCGACGTGTACGAGCACGCCTACTTCCTCGACTACCAGACCGACCGAGCCTCCTATATCGACGCCTTCTTCCGCAACCTCGACTGGGCGGTCGTGTCGAGCTGGGTCGAGGCCTACGGGATCCCGGTATAGGAGCGAGGTGGAGTATGCCCTCCTGATCGCGGCCGGCTACCTCGCTGGGAGCATGCCCTTCGGCTACTGGCTGGTACGGATCGCGAAGGGGGTGGACATCCGCACGGTGGGCAGCGGCAACATCGGCGCCACCAACGTCTGGCGCCTCTACGGGCGGCGGCTGGGGCTGCCGGTGGTCGTGCTCGACATCGCCAAGGGGCTCGCCCCAGCTCTCGTCGGATCGCTCCTCGTGGGCAGTTTGGCCGGCGTGCTGGCCGGGGCGGCGGCCATGCTGGGCCACTGGCGGCCCCTCTTCCTCGGCTTCGCCAGGGGGGGCAAGATGGTGGCGACGACCGGAGGGGCCTTCCTCGGGGTGGCGCCGGTGGTGGGCGGCATCGGAGCAGGCGTATGGATTGTTACCTTCCTCGTCACCCGCTACGCCTCGGTGGCCTCGATGGTGGCGGCGTGCTCGCTGCCCGTGGCTGCCGCGATCCTGAGCGAGGACTGGCCGGTGATCGCCTTCGCCGCGGCCGCCGCCGTGGGAGTGGTCTTCCTCCACCGGGCCAACATCCGCCGGCTCGTCGCCGGCACGGAGAGCCGCTTCCAGCTCCGCCGCCGGCGGCCGCCTACCGCTCGAGCGGGGCCATGGTCAAGCCAGATGCCTTGAGATCCGTCCAGTAGAGCTCGGCCAGCTCGCGGTGGCCGGACCAGACGACGGCTCGACCCTGGGTGTGGATGGTGTTGGCGAGACGCAGGCCCTGCTCATAGCTGATGCCGGGGATGACCCGGGAGAGCGCGGCCGCCACCCCCTCGAACGTGTTGTGGTCGTCGTTCAGGACGATGACCTTCCAGGGCTCGTCCAGGCCAGAGCCCGAGTTCCGCGACCGTCGCTCGGCCGTCTGGGTCAGGCCTGCAGCCACTCCTCGAGGCCAGTGTGGCGCGGCGGCGGCTGGCCAGTGGAGAGCTCGCGGCGGAGCTCGCCCACGGTGCCCGAGCGCTCGGCCACCACGTCGTGGTCGTGGATGGTCTCGAAGTTGACCTGCTGGGCGAGGATGAAGTCGCCGTCAGCCAACGCGGGGTAGGAGTCGAGCGCCTCCTTGAGGCTGACTCTCACCGAGTCCTCGACGAACCGGGGCCGCAGGTGGGCGTGCTCGACGACGAACAGCTCGTCGGGCCTCTTGAGGAGCTCGTAGATGGGAGCGCTCATGGAGCGCTCGACGATGGAGACGAGGTCGACGGCGTCGATGGGAAGGTCGGTACCGACGAGAAGCGTGCCCCGGCCGCGCTGGTTGTGGGTGGCCAGAGGCACCAGCTCGAGGATGCGCTCGACGTCCCCCTGGGCGAAGCCTGCCTCGACCAGGCGCTCGCTGGCTCGGCTCCGCACCAGCCCCTGGGCGCAAGGACAGGCGTTGATCCCGGTGGCTTCCACCCCCACCACCCGCCGGGTACGGCCGGAGGAGGCGCCGGCGATGCCGACCAGGGTCACCATCTCCTGGGTGGAGAGCCCGGTGACGGGCGTGCGCCGCCGGATCGGCCACTGGGCCCGAATGCGAACCTCGGCTCGCAGAGCCTGCTGGCGCTCCACGATCCCGGACGCGATGTGCTCGGCCAGCACCTCCACCAGCTGGGCCTCCCGCTCCACCACGAGCTCGATCGCCTCCTCGAACAGCTCCGGAAAGCGGGACATGTGCACGCCCTTTTGGTCGGCGGAGAGGTCGACGACGCAGTCGATGGTGGCCGCCATGACCGTGACGGCATCACCGCGGCAGATCCGCACTGCCTTGCGGACGCCGCTCACGCCGGCCCGGGAGAGGCCGATCCGCACCTCAGGCGGGGAGGCTTGCAAGTCGTCGGCGAGGGGGCGGGAGAGCTCGGCCACGACTGCCCCATGGTAGCCATACCAGGGGCCGGCGCTGCGCTCAGGGGGCGCCTATCAACGGGGAAGGCGCGACAGGGGCCGGCTCTCGAGCGGGCGCCCGCCAGCCTGGAAGGCGCCCTAGGCGGAGGGAGGCCGCGCTCGATGTCGCCGGGTAAGTAGGCCCCCGAGCAACGGCTGACGCCCGGACGAGCGGTCGAGGAGGCAAACGAGCGCCTCCATCTCCGGGAGCTCAGCCATCGCTGGCTAGGCCGGCGGGGGCAAGAACGCCTCCCTCCGGGTCGGCTGGCGCAGGCATGGAGCGCAGGGAGCGGAGGGACGACAGCGCCACGGACAAGAAGGAGAAGCTAGCCCCGATCGCTCCCGCGAGGAGGGTGGGACGAAGGCCGATCTCCGAGGCGAGCGCCCCTCCCGCCAGCGAGCCGAGAGGGATCGTCCCCCAGACGAGGAAGCGGCGGCTGGCGTTCAGTCGTCCCAGGAGACGCTCGGGAGTGAGCGTTTGCATGAGGCTGAGCCCGGTGACGTTGTAGGAGACGGTGCCGAAGCTGGACAGCACGATCCCGACCACGAGGAAGGGAAGGGGGAAGGAGGTCGGGGCCAGGGGAACGAGGAGCAGAGGAGGCCCGAAGAGGAAGGCCGAGCCCACGATCGTCATTCCCACGCCCAACCGACGAGCAAGGCGACCTACGACGAGGGCACCCCCCAACCCGCCCAGGCTGCCTAGGGCGAGCACGAGCCCGATCAGCTCCGGCGATAGGTGGAGGCGACGGACGGCGTACACGAGCACGATCGAGAAGCCGAGAGTGTTGAAGAAGTTGGCGGTGCCGGTGGTGGCCGCGATCGCCCGCCAGTAAGGGTGGCCGACGAGGTAGCGCAGGCCCTCCCACAGCTCGGGCACGAGGCGGCGCCGGGACGCGGGAGCGGGGTGCGGCTCGTTGGCGCTGATCCGGGCCAGAAGAAGAGCGGAGGCGAGGAAGCTAGCGGCGTCGAGCAGGATGGCGTAGGGGGCGGTGAGCGCGCCCACGATCGCTCCTCCCAGCCCCAGGCCAGCCACCTGCGCCCCTGCCCGGCTCACCTCCAGCTTGGCATTGCCCTCCACCAGCTGGTCGCGAGCGACGAGGGAGGGAAGGTACGTACGACTGGTAGGCGACGTCGAAGAAGATGGTGAGCGTCCCTACAAGGAAGGCGACGGCGTACAGCTGGCCCATAGCCAGGCCGTCGAGCAGGTAGGCGACAGGGACCGAGGCGAGAGCCGCTGCCCGCCCCAGGTCGGCGAGGACGAGGATGGGCCGTCGCGCAAGTCGGTCGACCCACACGCCGGCGGGCAGGGCAAAGAGGAGGAAGGGCAGGAACTCCAAGGTGCCGAGGAGCGCCACCTCGAAGGCGCTCGCCCCCAGGACGATGATCGCTGCCAGGGGCAAAGCGAGCAGCGAGATCTGGGAGCCGAGCTGGCTGATCGTCTGGGCGGACCACAGCTTGAGGAAGTCGCCGTGGCCGAGCAGGACCAGGCTGGCTCGGCGCCGGACTAGTCTCTCTGCCATGGAGGCGCTCAGCGTACTCGTCCGCCGGGGAGGTGTGGTCGAGTGCCGCCACCGAGTCCACGCCGTCGTCCTGGAGCGGGGAAGGCAGGTCGCCGTCGCGGGAGACCCGAGGCTCGTCACGTTCCTCCGCTCCTGCGCCAAGCCGATCCAGGCGCTTCCCCTGGCCCGGCTTCCTCTCTCGCTCCGTTGGGAGGAGATCGCCGTCGCCTGCGCCTCCCACCAGGCCGAGCGAGCTCAGCTGGCCGCAGTCCGCAGCCTCCTGGCCAGGGCCGAGGCGAGCGAGGACGACCTTGAGTGTGGCTTCCAAGAGGGTCGCCCGCGGCGACGGATCGCCCACAACTGCTCGGGCAAGCACGCCGGCTTCCTCCTCGTCTGCCGGGAGCGAGGGTGGCCGTGGGCCGGGTACATCCTCCCCGACCACCCGCTGCAGCGGGTGGTGAGAGCCGAGGTCGCGGCCGCGGCTGGGCTCGGCCGTCACGAGCCGACGCTGGCAGGGGATGGCTGCGGAGCGCCCACCTTTGCCCTGTCGCTCCAGAACATGGCCGCCGTCTTCTCCCGGCTTTCCGGCCTCGACGGCGGCGCTGTCGTAGTGGAGGCCATGCGGGCGCGTCCTGACCTCGTAGGCGGCCGAGGGGCGCTCGATACCGCTCTCATGCGGGCGCTTCCCGGCTGGGTGGCCAAGCGGGGAGCCGAGGGGCTCCTGTGCGCCGCCTCCGGGGACGGGCTCGGTATCGCCGTCAAGGTGGAGGACGGAAACCCGCGCGCGCTCCCCGCCGCCGTCGCAACGCTCGTGAAGGGGCTTGGGCTCGAGCTCCCCGACGAGCTTGCCTCCGTCCCCGTGCTCGACTCGCGGGGACGCACAGTGGGGGAGGTCGTGGTCGCGTGATCGGCTCGTGGCGGCGAGGGTTGCCATCTTGGCGGCGGCGCGCGCCTGGGGCGCCGCGCCTTCTGGTACGAGAAGACTCCTTTCCCCATCTCTTGCAGCGAGGTGGCAGCGGCGGCCACCGAGGACGGGATCGTGGTCGCAGGCGGGTTCCTGGCCGACGGCACGTCCTGGCATGTCGACCTCTACCTTTCCGAGCAGGGTCGCTGGCGGCGCCTGCCCGACCGTCGCTAGCGGTCAACCACGCCATGGCAGCCCAAGCGGCGGGGAGGCTCTACGTGGTGGGCGGCTACGGCGGTTCCCCGGTGGGACCGCGACGGGACGTTCTCGTCCTGGAAAGCGGAGGTGGCGGCGGCTTCCCCTGCTTCCTGGCCCCCGAGCTGCTGGCGGGGCTGCGATCGTGGCTTGGTAGCTGGATGTCGTGGGCGGCCTGGAAAGAGGTGGTCTCGCTCGGCGCATGCTCCTCCTCGATCTGGCCCGGCGGCGGCGGCGGTCGCTTCCCGGGCTACTCCTCGCCAGCATCTGGCGGTGACCGCCTGGCGGAAGACGCTGTACGCGGTGGCGGGGCGCCTGTCGGGCTTTGCCTCCAATCTCCGCCTAATCGAGGCCTACGCCCCAGCCTGGGGCTCGTGGAGCCGCCTTCCCTCCTCTCCCTGAGTCCCGCGGGGGCACCGGGGCCGCGGTCGCGGGGGGAGTGATCGTGCCGGTGGGCAGGGAGGAGCCAGCAGGGACGATCGCCTCTCTGTACGGCTACGACCTCGGGCGGGGCCGCTGGCGTCGCCTCCCCGATCTTCCCACCCCCGCCACGGCCTGGGCGTAGCCGTGCTTTGAGGTCGCGTCTACGCCGTGGCCGGAGGTACCGAGCCGGGACTCTCGGTGAGCGCCGTGAACGCCGTCAACGAGGTCCTCGACCTCGGCCGAGAGCAGGGTGTCCGTGGCTACAGGCCGGGCGGGAAGGGGAAGGCACGGGGGATCGGCTTGGGGATGGAGGCTAAGGTTCCGTAGGCCACCACGATCTCGTCGTGCTGGCGGAGCGGGATCTGGCGAGGATCGCCCAAAACCCGCCTCCCGTTGACGAACACCCAGACCTTCCTCGCTCCCCGGGCGCAGTAGCCCCCAAGACAGCGGGCGCTGAAGCGAAGCCCCCACACGTCGAAGAACTCGCCCAGGGTGAAGCGGCGGAGGCGGGGCGCCTCGACGTGGATGATGCCCGAGGCATCGTGGGTGTGGAGCTCGGCGATGAAGCGCCCGCGAGGATCGATACCGATGCCCGCTGGCACCGGCACGAGCCTCCCGTCCACGACCAGGTCGAGGTGCTGGTGGGTGTGGAGTCGCAGGCCCTCGGAGCGAAGGGCGGGAAGGCCGATCGCCGCCAGGCGGGCCCGCAAGAGCGCGGCGTTGCTCGGCCAGGGAGCGGGGCCGGTCATGAGACCAGGAAGAGGTTTACGCGACGCGGCCGGCGAGGCGAAAAGGAGAGCGAAGAGCGCGAGCGGGACGAGGAGGCGGGCGCCAGGCACAGGCCCAATCTTGCCTTCTTCTGCCGGGCCCCGTCGCCCCATGGGCGCCGGCCCGTCAGGTACCGTACCGGCAACGTCAACGGGGAGAGATCCCCACTCGATTCAGAAAGGAGGTGGGCCGTGCTCGCGCTCACCCCGGAAGCCGCTCTCGCCATCAGCGCCATCCTCGAGGCGAACACCATGCCCGAGGGCTCGGGGCTCCGCATCACCGCCGAGCCGGCTGGTGACGAGGAGGCTGCCACCAGCTTCGGGCTCTCCCTCGAGGAGGCGCCGCTCACTGGCGACGCGGTCGTGGAGGAAGGAGGAGCGCGCGTCTTCCTCGATCCCGACGCTGCCGCCCTCTTGGACACAAGCCTCCTTGCCGTCCACGAGCAGGGAGACCACATCCACTTCCAGCTCTACCCGCAAGAGGCTGCCTAGCGGGCCCGAGTGGTCGCCCGCGCCCCGAGGACGGGCCGACCCTGTGGGCCTAGGTGTGGCTGCCCGTGCGCGCGGCAGGCGACGACTGCCGCGCAAGCTTGTAGGGAACGCCCCTCGGTCTTCCCCTTCCGCTCTGACAACGAAAGCGCCGATAGCAGCCTCGCTCGACGAAGAGCCTCTTTCGAATGGGCCGGGCAGGACTCGAACCTGCGACCTTGGGATTAAAAGTCCCCTGCTCTGCCGACTGAGCTACCGGCCCCGCCAGGCGAGCATAGCCTGCCTCCGTCTACTATCTGGAAGGTGGATCCAGCCCGTGTCAGCCTGCTTCGCTGGCTGCGACAGCAACTTCGCGAGCCGGCTGCGATCCGCGAGCGGCTGGAGGCTGCGGTGGAGAACGACGACCCCGGCGAGGCCCGGCGTCTCCTCGCTCGGGTACCCTTCTCCGACGCCCAGCGCCGCTACATCGACGAGCTCTTAGCCGCCTGGGAGCGGCGGGCGGCGGAGCGAGGAGCGACTACTCCTCCCTGACCACCACCGACAAGCCCCAGGCCTTCCCCGAGGCGAAGAGCTGATCGGGGTCGACCTCGTCCAGCCACCCGATGAAATGCCGCTGGGGGCGGTCAGGGGTGGAGCCATACACGGCCCGGCGCTCTCTGTGGCGGGGAGCCTCGGCAGGCTCGCCCCGCTCCAACGCCGCCGCCCGCTCCTCGCTTGCCGGCCCTTCCACATACCCTCGCGCCACGCTTCGATCGTAGCCTCACGCTGAGCATGACCAAACTGCAGGGCGGCTCTGCATGTTCCGGAGAGGAGAAGGGCCCGCGCAGCGGGCCCTTCGACGGCGTGCGCGCGGTCCCGGCTAGCGCTTGACGCTCTCGCAGTCGGCGAGCCTGTCGACGGTGTCGGCCTTGACCGTGTCGACGCCCGGCCCGCAGAGAACGACGTCGCGGCGGCCATCCCTGGCAAGGATCCTGTCGTTGCCGGTCCCGCCCATCAGCGTGTCGGCGCCGGTCCCGCCGAGCAGCGTGTCGTTGCCGGGGCCACCCCGTAACGTGTCCTTGCCGGGACCGCCGCGCAACGTGTCGTTCCCGACACCGCCGTCGAGCGTGTCGTTGCCGGCATCGCCGTCGAGCTCGTCGTCGCCCGCGCCCCCGTGGACATCGTCGTTGCCGTCGCCGGCCTCGACCTTATCGTTGCCCGCCCCGGTATCGACCTTGTCGTCGCCCCCGCCGGCTTCGATCTGGTCGTCGCCGTTGGCCGTCTCGATGTCGTTCGCCTGGTCATCGATGTCGTTCGCCTCGTCGTCGCCCTGCGCGTTCTCGTCCGAGGTCTTCGTCGTCGAAGCGGTCGTCCCGCTGTCGTGGGAAGCGGCCGTCGTGCTGACGCTCGTCGAGCCGCCCTGTCCGTCCTCCTTCTTCGACGAGGGAAGCGCCGTCGCGACAGTCGCACCCGCGAGCGCGAGCACTACCAGCACCAACGTGATCCTCAGTACCTTCATAGTGGCTCCTTCCTCCGACCTGGATTGGTATGGGGTTTCATCGAGTACGAGGCGAATCAGCGGGAAAGCCTGCGCAGCCGCCCAAAAATCCCTCGCTCGGGTGACCGGGCGGCGAAGCTCCTGCCAATTGCCCCCCATACACGTCGACGAGCCGCGCTCGGAGAGCCGTTCGCGGGAGTGCCTGAGAAAGGACCAAGCTTTCGCCTGGAACGCGTTTCCGTTGCAGGCCCGGAAGAAGGGGGTTTTCAGTTCATCCCATGCGGCGCGGTCCGTGTGCGACGCTCGGGTGAAGGTATGCTGGCCGCGGCCCCCATCGACTAGCGGCCCAGGTCACGGCCCTTTCAAGGCCGTAGCGCGGGTTCGAATCCCGCTGGGGGCACGGGCGGTTAGCTCAGTTGGGAGAGCGCCTCCCTTACACGGAGGAGGTCGGAGGTTCGAGCCCTCCACCGCCCACCTCTGGCCCGGCGAGGGCCCGCCCGACGCCTCTCCGTTGGGAGCAGGCGGAAGCGAGGAGGCGGGCGACCGCCTGTCTCTCCGCTAGCCTCCCTTCGTCGGTGCACCACCACTGCGACCAGGCTCGTCTTGCCTCCGACCGCCGGGTCTTGGCCACGGCGGCGGCGCTCATCCTCTCCTTCCTAGTGGTGGAGCTAGTGGGCGGGATCCTGGCCGGCTCGCTGGCGCTCTTGGCCGACGCTGGCCACATGCTCTCCGACGCGGCCGCGTTGGCCATCGCCCTCTTTGCCTCCTGGCTTGCCGCTCGACCGGCTACCCCGCAGCGGAGCTTCGGTTTCCGGCGGGCGGAGATCCTGGCCGCTCTCGCCAACGGGGTGACCCTGGTGGCGATCGCGATCTGGATCGTCGTCGAGGCAGCACGCAGGCTGGCCGATCCGCCCCAGGTGGAGGGGCTGTGGGTGTTGGGCGTGGGAGGCGCCGGCCTCGCCGTCAACTTGGCCGCCGCGGCTGTGCTCTGGCGAGCAGGGAGCCACAGTCTCAACGTCCGCGGCGCTCTCCTGCACGTCCTCTCCGACCTCGCCGGCTCGGTAGGGGTGGTCGCTGCTGGCGTCCTCGTCCTTTCCTTCGGCTGGCAGCTTGCCGACCCGGCGATCGGCCTCCTCATCGGCGTGCTCGTGCTCGTCAGCTCGTGGCGGCTGCTGGCGGAGTCGGTGACCATCCTGCTCGAGGCGGCGCCGGCGGGGATCGACGCCGAGGAGGTGGGAAGGGCGATGGCCTCGCTCCCCGAAGTTGTAGAGGTGCACGATCTCCACATCTGGACGATCACTCCCGGCTTTCCCGCCCTCTCTGCCCACGTCCTGGTGGAGCCTCGAGCCGACTGCCACGCGGCCCGCCGGCGTCTGGAGAGCCTCCTCGTCGAGCGCTTCGGTCTCGAGCACACCACCCTCCAGGTCGATCACGCGGGGGAGCGGTCGGTGACAGTCGAGCTCGGGCCCAGTTACCGAAGGAGCGCGCCCCTACGGGGGCCTTCGCGTTAAATACGCGGCCGTGCCGCTGACGATCCTCGAGGGCACCACCTTCTGCATCTGCGACGACCGGGGCGACGTCGTAGAGGCGACGGCGGGCTTCTTCGCCCGCGACACGCGCCACCTGTCGCTTCTGCGCCTGACCATCGACGGGCGCAGGCCCCTCCTTCTCTCCTCGAGCAAGGTGGAGTACTACTCGGCCGCCTTCGTCCTCCGCAACGCGCCCACCGACGGCCTCAAGCAGGACACGCTGTCGGTCATGCGCCTGCGCTTCGTGGGGGACGCGATGCAGGACCGGATCGTCATCCAGAACCTAAGCCCAGCCCCCGTGTCCTTCCGGGTAGGCCTAGAGATCGGCTGCGACTTCGCCGACATCTTCACGGTCAAGGCCTACGATTTCGCTCTGGGCGACCCGCTCCACGCTCCTCCCCTTCCCCCGCTCGTCGTTCCTCGCTACGACGAGGAGCACAACCAGTTCGTGCTAGAGGACCCAGAGGAGGGGGTGACGACCCAGGTCATCCTCTCCCGCCTGGGGGAGGTCGACGGCTCCTTGGTCGAGTTCCCGGTCGAGCTCGCCTCCCGGGAGCGGTGGGAGCTGCGGGTGGACATCGTGCCCGGCCGGGGGGACGAGGTGGTGCAGCCCAAGGTAGCAGAGCGGCGATTCGGGGAGGAGATGGCCCACGTGCGCGACTCGCTCACTGCCTGGCAGCTGCGGGTGCCCCAGCTCCGGGCCGAGTGGGACGCCCTGGGGCACGCCGTGTCTCAGTCGATCGCCGATCTGGCCGCCCTGCGTATCCGGGGAAACGGGGACGGCCGGCTAGGCAGGCTGCCGGCGGCCGGCATGCCCTGGTTCATGACCGTGTTCGGCCGGGACACGCTCATTACCGGCTACCAGACCCTTCTCCTCGGTCCCGAGCTCGCCCGCAGCGCCCTGGAGGAGCTGGCTCAGCTTCAGGCGACCGAGGACGACCCCTCGATTGACGCCGAGCCAGGAAAGATCGTGCACGAGGTGCGCCAGGGGAAGGCGGCCAAGACCTGGTTCGCCCGCTACTACGGCACGGTGGACGCTACTCCCCTCTACCTCGTCCTGTTGTCCGAGGTGTGGAGGTGGACGGACGACGCCGTGTTCGTGAACAAGCTGCGGGGCCCGGCCCTGCGGGCTCTGGAGTGGATCGACCGCTACGGCGATCGGGACGGGGACGGCTTCGTCGAGTACAAGAAGCGCAGCCCCCGTGGCCTCGACAATCAGTCCTGGAAGGACTCCCACGACTCCCAGCGCTTCGCCGACGGCCGCTACGCGGAGCCGCCCATCGCTCCCTGCGAGGTCCAGGGGTACGTCTTCGACGCCAAGCGGCGGCTGGCCGAGATCGCCCGCGAGGTGTGGCGCGACCGGGCCCTGGCCGAGCGGCTGGAGCGGGAGGCCGAGGAGCTGAGGCGCGCCTTCAACGAGGCCTTCTGGGTGGAGGAGCGGGGCGGCTACTACGCCCTAGCCCTGGACGGGGACAAGCGCCGAGTCGACTCCATGTGCTCCAACATGGGCCACCTTTTGTGGAGCGGCATCGTCCCCCCCGAGCGGGTGGATGCGGTGGTGGACGCGCTCATGAGCGAGGCCATGTGGTCGGGGTGGGGGATCCGCACGATGTCGACCGACGATGTGGCCTACAACCCCCTCTCCTACCACAACGGCACCGTCTGGCCCCACGACAACTCCCTGATCGCCGCTGGCCTTATCCGCTACGGCCGCTGGCCAGAGGCGCTCCGCATCGTGCAGCGATTGCTCGAGGCCTCGACCCACTTCGACCACCAGCTGCCTGAGGTGTTCGCGGGGCTGCCCCGGGCGGAGACGCCTTTCCCCATCGCCTACCCCACGGCCGCTCGTCCTCAAGCTTGGGCGGCAGGAGCACCCATCCTTCTCCTTCAGGTCCTGCTCGGGCTCCGGCCCGAGCGGCGGCGCCACATCCTGGAGACGACCGCTCCTCCCAACCTTCCCTCCTGGGCGGAGTCGCTGCGGCTGTCGGGAGTGGTGGCTTTCGACCGTCGCTGGACCGTGCGCCTGGAGCGCGGCCAGGTGCAGGTGGAGGAGGAGCGCTGAAGGACCGGCTGCGCATCGCCGTCCTCAGCCCGGTCTGGTTCTCGGTGCCGCCCACCGGCTACGGCGGTATCGAGTGGGTGGTGTGGCTCCTCGCCGACGGTCTGGTCGACGCCGGCCACGAGGTCACGCTCTTTGCCTCCGGCGACTCCCACACCAAGGCCAAGCTGGAGTGGGTGTACGAGAAGGCCCCCAGCGAGAAGATCGGCACTTCCATCGTAGAGCTCCACCACGCCCTCCACTGCTACGAGAGGGCCCAGGCCTTCGACATCATCAACGATCACTCGGGGCTGCCGGCGGCGGCTCTCGGCGGTTGCGTGTCCACGCCGGTCGTCCATACCGTGCACGGCCCGTTGGACGCGGTGGGGGGAGAGGTGTACGAGAAGATCGCCCGAGTGTCGCCCCAGGTGGGGCTGATCTCGATCTCCCTCAATCAACGCCGGCCCAAGCCCCACCTTCCCTGGGTAGCGAACTGCCCCAACGCGCTCGACTTCTCCCTCTACCCGGTCAAGCCACACCGGGGCGACTACCTCCTCTTTTTGGGCCGCATGAGCCCGGACAAGGGCGCCCACCGGGCGATCGACGTGGCCATCTCCGCCGGGCTCCCGCTCAAGATCGCCGGTAAGAAGCGAGAGCCACAGGAGATCGAGTACTTCGAGCAGTATGTCCGGCCTCACCTCTCCGACCAGATCGAGTACCTGGGCGAGGTGACGCACGGCCAGAAGGTGGAGCTGCTCCAGAACGCCCGCGCCACGCTGTTTCCCATCGAGTGGGAGGAGCCTTTCGGCCTCGTCATGATCGAGTCCATGGCCTGCGGCACCCCGGTCATCGCCACCCGCTACGGGGCGGTGCCCGAGGTGATCGAGCACGGCCGAAGCGGGATCATCGTGGACGACTACCGCGACATGGTGGCTGCCATCGAGGAGGCAGACAAGCTCGATCCCATGGAGCTTCGCCGCATCTGCGAGGAGCGGTTCTCGCCGCAGCGGATGGTGGCTGACTACCTCGCTGCCTATCGAGCCCACATCGAGCGCCGCCACGCTGGGGCGTAGTTCGCCTACCCGTCAAGAGGCGGCATGAGCACGTACGCGATTCTGCGGCGAAGCGGCTGGCGCACAGCCGGCGATTTGCAGTCCGCGGCGGAGCGCTCGGCTGCGGTCGGCGACGGGACGATGGCTGAGGACATCCGCTGGATCCGGAGCTACGTCTTCCAGGAGGCCGACGGTACTCTCGGCACCGTCTGCATCTACCAGGCAACGAGCGAGGAGGCGATCCGCGCCCACGCGCGCACCGCCGACCTGCCCGTGCTCGAGATCCTCCCCGTGGCGGACACCGTTGTGGTCCGCGAGGACCTCGCCCAGCTTAGGCGACGTAGCCGCCTACGATCGCAACCGCCCGGCCCGGATACCCTGGAGATCCGCGGTGAGCTCGGCCGGATCGCGAACGTCGATCCGGGGGGATGAGAGGATGACCCGAGCCGCCCGCTCCCGCTGGTGGTGGTGAAGGGAGCGCGGGGTCGATCGCCTGTCGAACGATGGCGGCGAGGGACAGGCCATGCTCGTACGACACCGTCCTCCGAAGGCGGCCGGAGACGCATGGCTGAAGCGGGCCCTCCTCGGTGGCTCGGCTGAGAATCCTCGAGCGCCTGGAGACGGTGCTACGACAGGTCTTCCCGGGCCTGCCGAGCTTCACATCACGACCAGGGGGAGCCGATGCGCGAGGTGAAGGAGCGGCTCGAGGACGTGATCGACCTACGGGGAGGGCGAGACGCGGTCCCCTCTGTGCTCGGGAGCCGCGAAAATGACGGGGTGCGCGTCTCCGCCAAGGTCGACTACGCCCTTCGGGCGGCGGCCCAGCTCGCCGCGGCGGAGGGGGAGGGGCCTGTGAAGGGCGAGGTGATCTCCCGTGCCCAAGGCATCCCGCTCAAGTTCTTGGAGAACATCCTCCTCGAGTTGCGCCACGCTGAGCTTGTGCACAGCCAGCGGGGGACGGAAGGTGGCTACTGGCTGGCTCGGCCCGCTTCCGAGATCACCCTGGCCGACGTTATTCGAGCCGTGGAAGGTCCGCTCGCGAACGTGCGCGGCGTCCGCCCCGAGGCCGTCTCCTACCAGGGCGCCGCCGAGCCCCTGAGGGAGGTGTGGGTGGCCGTGCGGGCGAGCCTGCGCGGCGTTCTTGAGTCGGTGACCCTGGGCGATCTGGCCGCGGGGACGCTACCCGACTCCGTGCGAGCCCTCGTCGCCGACCCCGACGCCTGGCTGCCACACTGAGGCGGCTCCCTCGCGGGGTCTCACATAGACGATGTCTCCCGCCTCCAGGTCAAGCCCGACTGCCTCGTCACGCGTGAGCTGCACGGAGAGCGGATTCCCCTCGCCATCGATCAGCTCTAGGCGGACCTCGAAGCCGAGGTAGACGACGCGCGCCACCATGGCCTCCAGCGCGCCGGCGCGCGGCTGGGAGCCGATCTCCAGGTCGTGCGGCCGGACGAGACCACCGTCAAGGACGTTGGCGTCGCCCAAGAAGCGCATCACGAAGGCGGAGCGCGGGCGCTCGTAGAGCTCGCGGGGCGGACCGACCTGCTCCAAGCGACCGCGGTTGAGAAGGGCGATCTTGTCGGCGAGCTCCATCGCCTCGGCCTGGTCGTGGGTGACGAACAGAGTGGTGACGTGCACCTCCTCGTGGAGGCGGCGAAGCCACGAGCGAAGCTCCCTGCGCACGCGGGCGTCGAGGGCGCCGAACGGCTCGTCGAGGAGCAGGACACGCGGCTGCGGGGCAAGAGCGCGAGCCAGCGCCATCCGCTGTCTCTGACCGCCGGAGAGCTGAGCCGGATAGCGGTCGGCCATGCCCTCGAGCTGGACGAGCCGGATCAATCTGTCGACGCGCTCGCGGATCTCATGCTTCGGACGCCTACGAACCGTGAGCCCGAAAGCGATGTTTTCGCGCACGGTCATGTGCTTGAAGGCCGCGTAGTGCTGGAACACGAAGCCGACGCCGCGCTTCTGAGGAGGAAGGGTCGTCACGTCGGCGCCGGAGATGAGAACGTGGCCGCGATCGGGGCGCTCGAGGCCGGCGATGATGCGGAGGAGCGTGGACTTTCCCGACCCGCTGGGGCCGAGGAGGGCGGTGAGAGATCCCTCCTCAATCTCCAGCGTCACGTCGTCGAGGGCAACGAAGTCGCCGAACCGCTTTTCCAGGTTACGGACGACGATCGACACCTACCTGCCTCCTTCTTTGGGCTTGACGAGGGTCATGGTGACGAGGACGAGCACGGCGACGGCGGCAAGCGCGATCGAGATGGCGTACGCGCCCGCTACGTCGAGGCTCTCGTAGCGCTCCTGCACGCGGAGGGTGGCTGTCTCGGTCTTCCCCTGCAGCCGGCCCGAGACGACGGCGACGGCTCCGTACTCGCCGAGGCTTCGCGCCGTGGTGAGGATCACGCCGTAGACCACCGCCCAGCGAATGGAGGGGAGTGTGATCCGCCAGAACGTCTGCCAGGAGCCGGCTCCCAGCGTACGTGCTGCCTGCTCCTGCTCGTCGCCGATCTCCCGAAGGATCGGCACCACCTCGCGAGCGACGAATGGCAGGGACACGAAGATCGTGGCCATGACCATCGACGGGAGGGCAAAGAGCACCCGTATTCCATGATTCTCGAGCCAGGTTCCCAGCCAGCCATTTCGCCCGTAGAGCAGGTAGAGGGCGAGTCCGACCACGACCGGGGACAGCGCCAGCGGTAGGTCGACGAACGCGTTGAGGAGGCCCTTCCCGGGGAGCGACCGGCGCACGACGGCGAGCGCGCAGACGACGCCGAAGACGGTGTTCACCGGCACGGCCACGGCGGTGATGATTAGGGTGAGCTCGAAGGCGTGGATGGTTTGGGGATCGGAGAGCGCGCTCCAGGCCGGCCCTACGCCCTTCTCGAACGTGCGCCAGACAACGACGGCGAGCGGTCCGACGAGGATCCCGACGAGGTAGAGGATGGCGATCAGGCGCGGCGCGTACCTACGCATACTCGTGCCTCGTTGCTAAGCGGCGGACGACGCCGATGCTGAGGAGCACGGCGAAGGAGAGGACGAGGAGGCACACGGCCACAGCCGCCGCGCCCGTCGGGTCGCCGCTCTCGATTCGGCCGAAGACGTAGACGGAGGCGACCTCGGTCTTGTAGGGCACATTGCCGGTGATGATGACGAGCGAGCCAAACTCGCCCACCGCCTTGGCGAAGGCGAGCGCGACCCCTGACAGGATGCCCGGCAGGACGGTGGGAAGCGTCACGTGGCGGAAGATGGCCAATCGGGAGGCGCCGAGGCACGCCGCCGCCTCCTCCATCTCCCGGTCGAGAGCGTGGAGCACGGGCTGGACAGCGCGCACGACGAACGGCAGCGTGACGAACATGAGGGCGAGGACGACCGACAGGCGCGAGAAGGCGAGGTTGACTCCGATCGGAGACCGCGGTCCGTAGAGGGCGAGCAGGGTCAACCCGGCGACGATGGTGGGCAGCGCGAACGGAAGGTCGATAATGGCGTTCAGGACCGTCTTGCCGGGGAAGTCGTCGCGCTCGAGCACCCAGGCTGTGAGCGTGCCCAGGACGGCGTTGATGGCCGCCACCGCCAGCGAGGCGCAGAGCGTGAGCTTGAGCGCGGCCACCGACTGAGGGGCGGAGACGGCCGCCCAGAACCCGTGCGCCCCCTCGGCCGACGACTGCCAGACGAGCGCGGCCATGGGGAGCAGGACGACCACGCTCAGGAAGGAGGTGACGAGGCCTAGGGAGAGAGCCGTCTGCGCTCTCTCCCCGGCCGCGCCGGCGCGTCGGGCGGAAGCGGCGACGCTGCTAGCCACCGGCACCGCCTACCTCGCGCTCGATCCTGGCCATGATGCCGGTATTAGGGTCGAAGAAGCGCTTCTCGACTCTCTGCCAGCCACCTAGGCCGAGCTGATCGATGGTGAAAAGGCCTGGCCGCTCCGGGAACTTCGCCCGGAACTCCTCAAGCACGCTCTTAACCACTGGGCGATAGCCGTACTCGGCGAAGACACGCTGGGCGGGCGGGGTGCGCAGGAAGCGGACGAAGGCGGTGGCGGTGTCCTTGTTCGGGCTCGTCTTGAGCACAGCGATCGGGTTCTCGATCAGGATCGTGTCGCGTGGGATCACGAAGGGCACGTTCAGGCCCTTGGCGCGCGCGAGCAGCGCCTCGTTCTCGTAGGTGAGGAGGACATCGCCCCTTCCCGAGAGGAAGGTGTTGAGAGCGTCGCGGGCGCTCTTGTCCTGGGCGACCACGTTGCGGAACAGTTTGAGCAGGTTGTTCTGCGCCTCTCTGTCGGTCTTGCCCTGCTTGCGCCAGGCGCCGTACGCGGCCATCACGTTCCAACGGGCGCCGCCGGAGGTGAAGGGGTTGGGGGTGACCACCTGGACGCCCGGGCGGAGAAGGTCGTTCCAGGTCTTGATCTTCTTTGGGTTTCCGTCCCGCACGACGAAGACGACCACCGAGTTCGTCACCATGCCCCGGTACCGGTCGCGGTTCCACCCGGGGTCGACGAGGCCGGCCTTGACGAGCTCTTGGATGTCCGGTTCCAGCGACAGAGCGACGATGTCGGCCGGTAGCCCGGCGATCACCGCCCGCGTCTGCTCTCCCGAGGCCCCGTACGACTCGGTGAAGGTGACCCCCCGCCCCGCCGGCGTGCGCTGGAACATGGGGATGAGCTTGGCGTACGCCTCGCGCGGCGTGGAGTAGGCGACGAGCCTGAGCTGCACGTCCCCGGCGCCGGCAGCCGTCGCTCCAACTGCGATCGCGCCGACAACGCCTATCGCTGCAATAAGTCTAATTCGTCGCATATGTGTCTCCTTATCTTCCTTGCTTGTCTATAGATGCGCTAGAGAATGGCCAAGCGCTCGCCTGCTGTCAAGCCGACACGGTGATTCCCCTTCCCACCTGGCGCTGGCGGCGTAGCGGCTGCGGCTAGGCATGCGTGTAGAGCGGGGCGTTAGAAGCGGGCGCGGTGGGATCGACGTTGAAGCGACCGGTCACTCGTGCGACGCTCCCTTGGCCGAGGGAGCGCCTCTGCCTTTTGTCGCAGCGCCAACGGCGGTCGACACGGCGTGGAGAAGCTCTAGCGGACAATGGGTGGCGTCCGCGCAGAAGGAGGCCGAGCTGGTGGAGGCGGTCCTGCTGGGGGGGTCGGTCGAGCCGCGCGGGGTCCTTCTATCTCAGGTAGGCTGAAGTGCGTGGAGCGTTTGGAGACGCTGCTACGGCACGCTTTCCCCGACGCTGCCGAGCTTCGTGTGGTCGACCGGATGGGGACCGGCGATCACTTGCACGTGACGGTGGTCAGCCCGCGCTTCCGGGGCCTGTCGCTCGTCGACCAGCACAAGCTCGTCTACGAGGCGCTGGCCGAGCCGCTCGCCGACGGCACCATCCACGAGCTTCGCATCACGACCAGGGAGAGCTGATGACCGAGCTGCGAGAGCGGATCAAGCAGGTGATCGAGAACGAGCCGGTGGCCCTGTTCATGAAGGGTACGCCGCAGATGGTCATGTGCGGCAACTCCATGCGCGCGCTTGAGGCGCTGCGCCGTGTGGGCGCGCCCGTGACCGCGGTCGACATCCTGCCCGACCCGGCCATCCGCCAGGAGCTGTCGGCGCTGTCGGGCTGGCCGACCATTCCCCAGGTGTTCATCAGGGGGGAGCTGATCGGCGGCGCTGACATCACCGAGGAGCTAGAGGCCTCCGGCGAGCTTCAGCGCAAGCTCGAGGAAGCGCTGGGGCCCGGCTACGGCGACGGCCGCGCCGAGAAGGTCGTCTCCGTTCTCTAGTTTCTGGGCCAGGCGTCCGATCCGTGCCTCGGCGGTGGGGAGCACGCGGTCTCGGTCGCCCCGTCAGCCCGGATCGGCGCCCCGCCATCCGAAGCTGACAAGCACCCCTTAGGATGGACGGTCTCCGAGGCGATGTAGCCGACACCGCGCCCGACGTCTCAACGCTGACAAGCACCCCTTAGGCTGGACGGTCTCCCAGACGTGCCGACAGTGGCCG
>PSLH01000150.1:0-274 GCA_040289505.1 Thermoleophilia bacterium
CGGCCATCCGCCTGGCCTCGACCTTCGCCACCGCTCTCGACGGCCTGGCTGCCTCCCAGAGCGCCCGCAACCTGCGGGCAAGCGGCCACGAGGAGGACATCGACTGGTGCGCCCGGGAGAGCGTGCTCGACGTGGTCCCGCGCTTGCGGCGGATGGTGGGCCCAGCCGCGGAGGTAACCTTGTGACTCTGGCTCGGGGACGGTTCCGGCTTGCCTTCGGGAGGCCGCCAGCGGTGGCCCGGGAGGCGATGGTGGCCGCCAGCCAGCCGCTGGCG
>PSLH01000150.1:307-3187 GCA_040289505.1 Thermoleophilia bacterium
AGAGCGGGGAGGGAACGCAGTCGACGCAGCTTTAGCCACCGCCGCCGTCCTCTGCGTCAGCGAGCCCATGTCCACCGGCATCGGCGGCGACTGCTTCTGCATGGTGTGGAAGGAGGGCGCTCTGGCCGGCCTGGACGCGGCTGGACCGGCGCCCATGCGGGCATCGCCGCTCGCTCCAGTCGAGGAGGCAGGACCCCGGTCGGTGACCGTCCCCGGCGCTGTGGCCGGATGGGCAGCCCTGGCCGAGCGCTACGGGCGCCTGGGGCTCGACGCCTGCCTGACCGACGCCATCGACCTGGCTGAGCGGGGCTTTGCCGTCGCTCCCCGCTGCGCCGAGGCATGGGCGCTTGGGGCCGATCGCTGGCCGGCCGAGCTCGGCCCGGTGCCCAAGACAGGCGACGTCGTCTGCCTGCCCGACCTGGGGGCGACCCTTCGCGCCATCGCCGAGCAGGGGCCGCAGGCGCTCTACGAGGGCCGGGTGGCGGCCGCCATTGCCCAAGCCTCGTGGCTGGAGGAGGAAGACCTCGCTTCCTTCTCTCCCCGCTGGGTGGAGCCGCTCTCTCTGTCCTACCGGGGAGTGGAGGTGGTGGAGCTGCCCCCACCCAGCCAAGGGGTCGCGGCCCTGGAGATGCTCGGCCTACTCGGGCTCTCCTCGCCCAGCCTCGATGCTCAGATCCGCTGCGCCATGCTCGCCCTCGAGGACGCGCTCGCCCGGGTGCGGGACGGCGCCTCGGTGGCCGATCTCCTCGACCCTCGCTACCTCGACCGACGCCGCGGCCAGCGGCCCCGAGCTGTGGTCGAGCCGGGAGGCGGCACCGTCTACCTGTGCGCGGTCGACGGGGAGCGCATGGCCGTCTCCTTCGTGCAGAGCCTGTACGAGGGCTTCGGCTCGGGCGTCCTCGTCCCCGGGACAGGGATCGTCCTCCACAACCGGGGGGCCTGCTTCGCCGTCTCGGGCGCGGTCGAGCCGGGACGGCGTCCCTACCACACCATCGTCCCCGGCCTCCTCCTCCGCGACGGCGACCTCTACGGGCCGTTTGGGGTGATGGGGGGCTTCATCCAGGCTCAGGCGCACATGCAGCTCGTGTCTGGGTTGGTCGACGATGGTCTCGACCCCCAGGCAGCCCTCGACCGCGCCCGCTTCCGCGTAGACGGGGAGCTCGTCCGCTTGGAGGAGGGCCTGTGGGGGGAGGCTGAGGGGCTCGCCCGCCTCGGCTACCGGGTGGTGTTGGACCCCGATCCCTTCGGCTTCGGCGGCGGGCAGGCCATCCTGGTCGTGGGCGAGGCCCTCGTGGGTGGCTCCGACCCCCGCAAGGACGGCTATGCGGCCGGCTTCTGAGGAGCGCGGGCGCGTGGCCTGGATCACGGTCGCGCCCGTCAAGGGGCTGGCCTTGGTGGCGCGGGAGGAGGTGCAGCTCGAGCTCGAGGGGGTGCGCGACAACCGTCGCTTCTACCTCGTCGACGCCAGGGGGCGGATGGTGAACGGCAAGGTTCTGGGGTCTCTCGTGAGAGTGCAGCCGGAGTGGCTGGAGCAGGAAGGAGCGCTCGTCCTCCGCTTCCCCGACGGACGCCTCGTCGCTGGCCAGGTCGAGCTGGGGGCGGAGGTGGTGACCGACTTCTTCGGCCGGCCAGTGTCAGGCCGCCTGGTCGAGGGGCCTTGGTCTCAGGCCCTATCCCAGTACGCAGGCAGGGAGCTTCGACTCGTCCACGCCGATCCTGGCCAGGGACCAGACCGAGGGCCTAAGGCCACGGTCTCCCTCGTCTCTACCGCTGCTCTCCAGGAGCTGGCCTCAGCGGCTGGGGTGGAGCGAGTGGATCCCCGCCGCTTCCGCATGCTCTTTGGGGTCGAGGGCGTGGCGGCCCACGCCGAGGATCTGTGGATCGGCCGCCGGGTGCGGATCGGGGAGGCGGTGGTGGTGCCGCGCGGCAACGTGGGTCGTTGCGCCGTGACCACGTGCAACCCGGACACGGGCCGACGCGATCTCGACACGCTGCGCGCTCTCGCTGCCTACCGCGGGGGCGTAGAGACGACGGAGCGACTCCCGTTCGGGATGTGGGGCGAGGTGGTCGAGCCCGGCCGCGTGCGCCTGGGCGACCCAGTCGAGGCTGCGTAGCGCCGGGGCGGAGGCTCCCTCCCGAGCCCACGACTCCGAGCCGTAAGACTCCTGTCCTCAAGCTGCAAGTTGGGACTGGGGGGCAGGCACGCCTGGGGCTGGGGGATAAGGGCTCTCGGAGGCTCTTGACAGGGAACGCGTGTTCGTGTAGAACACATGTTCCCATGATCGGCTGCGTCCTCATCCCTGGCCTCGAGCTGAGAGCGGTACTCAGGGAGCGACCGGCGCTTCTCCTCCAGCCGGCGGCGCTTGCCCCCCAGCCCGGCCAAAGGCAGGTCCTGGGCCCGGTCACGGCGGCTGCCTACGCGGCTGGAGCCCGCCCGGGCATGCCGGTCGGCGAGGGGCTCGCCGCGTGCCCCTCGCTCGTCCTCGTCGAGCCCGATCCTGCGACTGTCGAGCAGGCGTGGGAGGAGATCGTGCGCCGGCTGGAGAGGGAGGGGTTCCCCGTAGAGCCGGCCCAGCCAGGGTGCCTATACCTGGACGTGGGCGCGGTGGCGCGGCTCTACGGCGGGGTGGCCCGAGCGCTCGAGCGCGCTCTCCGGGCTATCGGTCCGGGGTGGGACGCTCGGGCTGGGGCTGCCGAGCGTAAGCTCGCCGCCCTCGCTGCTGCCGACCTGGCTCGGCCGGGCCAGGCGCTCGTCGTCAGCGGGGAGCGTACGTCCCGCTTCCTCGCTCCTCTTCCCCTCTCTCTCCTCCCTCTAGAGCGGGAGCGCTACGCCGAGCTCGAGGGGCTGGGAGTGCGCACGCTAGGCCAGCTCGCCTCGCT
>PSLH01000151.1:0-3167 GCA_040289505.1 Thermoleophilia bacterium
CGCCGCCTTGCTCGGCGACGTCCCCGAGTACCGACCGTTCGTGACGCGATGAGAAGTCGCTATCCCGGGCCCCATTGAAGCGATCTCGAGGCCATCGATGCGCCCGGCGAGAGTACGTTTCCCGGGACTACAATCCCGGGCCCCATTGAAGCGGGTCACGCCCGAAGTTCTCCGCCGGATTGAGCACGAGTTTCCCGGGACTACGATCCCGGATCGGCGATGGTCGAGGAGCGAATCGTGGCCTTCGCGGTCGCCCATCCCGGCCTCGGCCCAAGGCGGATCGCGTCCCAGCCGCGGCGCGAGAAGTGGGGCAGGATCGTCGTCTCGGGAGACGGCGTCTGGCGCTGCCTGCGCCGTCACGGCCGCAACACTCGCTCGAGGCGGCTCTCTCTCTCGTCGCCGGCTACCGCGCGCCCTACGAGCCTCCACGCAAGCCCGCCCCCGAGCCGCGCGCCGAGGTCGACCATCCGTGAGAGCTGGTCGGCCTCCACTGCTTCCTCGTCGGCCGGCTCGGGGCACGAAGGGCGCCGTCTGGCAGCTGACCGCGATCGACTGCTACTCCTCGTACGCCTGGGCCGAGCTCGTCGTCTGCCGCGAGGGCAACCGACGGCGACGCAGGCCTCGAGGCTCGCGCGGCGAGTGGCGCGGGAGCTGGAGGCAGCCGGCTGGCGGCTCCAGCGCTGCCCTGCGACAACGGCAACGAGCTCAAGGGCCCGCGCTTCCACGCGAGCGTGGAGCGTCTGGGCGCCCGCGTCACCCACATCCACGCCGGCCGTCCGCAGACCAACGGTCACGTCGAGGCGCTGCACAAGACATCTCGACGAGCGCTGGCGTCCTGCCTTCGCCCGCTCCCTGTACCCGCGCTTCCCAGGGCTGCGACGCGAGCTCGAGCGCCACCTCGACTTCTACGACCGCGACCGCGTCCACCACGGCCGCCTCACCCGCGGCCGCATCCCCGCCGACGTCGTCTACGGTGCCCGCAAGATGGAGGCGAGATGAGCGGCCACTGTCGGCACGTCTGGGAGACCGTCCATCCTAGGAGGCCTCCGTCAGGGGAGGCAGTGGACGGAAGCTACGGGCGCGCCTCGGTGAAGGCGGCGGCCAGAGAAGTCGCCAGCGAAAGCCAGAGCCACGCGGATGCGGAGATGCCGCATGCGCGCGAACCTGGTGGCATCGACGAGGGAGTAGGGCCGCTCGTCGTGATGTCGCAGCCAGGGCCTAGCCACGAGGTCCTCGTCGACGTGTCGGACGGCGAGCTGGGAGCCCCCGCCGCGTAGAAGGCGGAGGTGTCGACGAAGACGGTCGCTCGCCGGCGAGATCGAGATACCCGTCGTGCTCCAGGGCCACGGTCGCCCGGTCGCCGGAGTAGCGTCCGACCGTCGCCGACGCCCGCCGCCAAGCCTCATGCTCGCGTGGGCCGCAAAGGAGCGCTTGGTAGACTGCCGCGGGGCGAGCGGAAACGCCTAGCGTGCTACGTCGCCCGAGGTAGAAGCCAGGGCGAGAGGCGGTCCCAGCGAGCGATCTCGCAGCCGTTGCGGCGGCGGAGGAGGGCCCAGACCCGGCGGCCGTCCACAAGGCCGCGAACGAGGGCGAGCTGGGGGCCGCCGTAGATGTCGGTGCAGGCAGCGTGCGCCGGCACGGGCGCGAACGCGGCGCGGCCTAGGCGAGCCAGTCGTCGGCAGGCGCGAGCAGGCTTGGGGAGGGTACCTCCGGGGGGCGAGCAGCGAAGCGTCCACGTCTGCGAGTCCTCGGGGACTGCCTCGTCTAGCCAGAAGGTGATCGTGAGCCTGGTCGGCCCGACGCTCGCGCCGGCGGCTGACAGGAGCGTGAGCCCGGCCAGAGCTGCGGCCAGAGCTAGAGCGGCTCGCATAAGCGAAAAGTATACCCCGCAGCGAAGAGTACACCCCGCCCCGCTCTCCTTGGCGAGGACGTGATCCTTCTCAGGCTGGTTCCTGGCTACCGGGCTCTGGGTAGAGGAAAGGACCCCCTCAGCATTGTCCGTACAATCCATCGGGTGGTCGCGCCTTTGGCGACGCTTCGGGGGTCAGAGCAGGAAGGGCGCGGTGCCCGGCCGCTTCTCACGGTCGTCGTGCCCGTCTACAACGGCCAGAAGGAGATCGTCGGCAACGTGGAGCTGATCCGGCGGACGATCACTGAAGGTCTCCCCGGCGAGGAGGTGGAGGTGATCGTCGTCTCCGACGGCTCGGTGGACGGCACGGCAGAGCGGCTGTGGGAGGCCCGGCGGGAGGCGGGGATCCGCGTGATCCACTACGACCGCAACCTGGGCAAGGGCTACGCGGTCAAGGCAGGAGCGCTCGCTGCCCACGGTGACTGGGTGGCGCTCGTCGACTCCGATCTCGACCTCGATCCCGGCGCGATTCCCGAGTACCTGGCGGTCGCTCGACGGGAGGGACTCGATCTCGTGGTCGGGTCCAAGCGCCACCCCGACTCGGTGGTGCACTACCCTCCCGTCCGCCGGTTGGCGAGCTGGTGCTACCAGCAGCTGAACCGTCTCCTCTTTCGCCTCGACGTACGCGACACCCAGGTCGGGCTGAAGGTGTTCAGCCGCCGCGTGGTCGAGGAGGTGATGCCTCTTCTCCTCGTCAAGCGCTTCGCCTTCGATCTCGAGCTTCTGGCCGTGGCCGCGGCACTCGGCTATCGGCGCGTGCGCGAGCTTCCCGTGCGGCTTGACTACCGTTTCAGCGGCTCCCAGCTCGGCTCCCACGCGGTGGTGCGAGCGCTCCTCGACACGGCGGCGATCTTCTACCGCCTGCGCATCCTGCGCACGTACCAGCGGAAGCGGCGGTGGCTGCGCGCCTCGCCCCCGTCCTCGTCGCAGCCGCTGGTGTCGCTAATCGGTCCTGCCGAGGCGGCTGCAGCGCTCGACTACGAGCGGGTCGAGGTGGTGCCGCCAGGCAGGGAAGCCGTCGCGCGTGGCGAGTTTCTGGCCTTGCTTCAGGACGACGCCCGACCGGCCGGGAACTGGCTGACGGCGACAGTACCGTTCTTCGTCGACTCCGAGGTGGCTGCCGTCGTCTGCCCTACTGTGGCTCCGGTGGACGGCACGCTTCAAGAGCGCGTCGCCGCAGCGGTGCTCGAGTCGCGGCTGGGGGGAGGGTCGCGGCGGACGCTCTCCTTCCCCGGGAACCTCCGGGTCGTTTCCGACC
>PSLH01000152.1:0-3155 GCA_040289505.1 Thermoleophilia bacterium
GACGGCGACCACCGAGAGGCTTCCCCTTTCCCCTCCTGGGACGGGCGATGAGGGAGCCTCGGTCGGGGGTGGAAGAGAGGAAGGGGGTGGAAGAGAGGAAGGAGAGGAGCTAGGAGGGGCGCTCGGCGGCGGGAGAGGGACGCTTCTCTCTCCGCCGGGAAGGAGGGCGAGGACGAGCGCCGCCGCCCCCAGGGCCAGGCCCAAGACCACGAGGAAGGCGGGCAGATGCCGGCCGCGCGGTCGAGAGCGCACCGATCCAGGGTAGCGGCCGGGAGCAGCTCAGGCAGGGAGCTCGTGCCGGCTGGAGACGAGGAAGGCCTCCAGCATGCGGTCGCGGTCGCCCGCCTCCGCAGCCTCGTCGCAGACCTCCCGGCACCAGTCGGCTAGGCGGCCGAACTCGGGATCGGCGTAGACATCGATCCAGCGGGCGTACAGGGCATGGCTCGGTCGTCCCTGCTCGGCCAGCCTGCGCCCGATCTCGCTGTACCCCCACATGCAGGGAAGGAGCGCCGCCACCAGCTCAGCGAAGTCGCCCAGGCAGGCTGTGCGGAGGAGGAAGTCGGTGTACGCCCGGGTGGTGGCGGTAGGTCGCTCCCGCTCGAGAGCCTGGGGGGAGATCCCCCACTCGGCGGCGTAGGCCCGGTGCAGCGCCATCTCCTCGATCAGCGTCGCCCGCGCCAGCTCGGCGAAGCGCTGCTCGAGCTCGAGCCGGGGAGCGCGGGCGCTGGCGAGAGCGAGCAGGCGCCCGTACTCGATGAGGAAGAGGTAGTCCTGGCCCACGTAGTGGCGGAAGCGCTCCTCCTCCAGGGTGCCCTCGCCGATGCCGCGCACGAAGGGATGGGCATGCTGGGCAGCCCACAGCGGCTCGGCCGCCCTGCGCAGCTCCTCGCTATAGCGCTTTCGCGAGCCCATCCCAAAAGGCCAGCTCGTACGCCTGGAGCAGAGCCGCCGCTCGCTCGGCCCCCTCCGGCGCGTCGCCACTCGTCAGCCCCTGCTCTACCACCGCCAGAGCCTGCTCCTCGAAGTCGGGCGAGGGAGTAGCGAAGAGCTCGAAGAAGGAGACGTCGCAGCGGGGCCTGAGCGCCTCTGCCAGCCGCCGGCAGCTCGCGCCCCAGGCGGCGAGGTTGACGAGGAAGGCCGCGGCCACGTCCGCTCGCGACCCGTTCAGGGCCAGCCAGGCGACGTAGCCGGTGTAGGCATGGCAGAGCGGAGCAGGCCGGAACGAGGCAAGCTCCCGGGCGGAGAGCTCCAGGGAGGACGCAAGGCGAGAGAGGCGGCGGAGCGCCTCCCCCTCCCCCTGGGCCATGGCCAGGAAGAGGTCGCCAGCAGGCGGCTCCGGGAAGCGGGAGGCGAGGTGGGCGAAGCTTCGCCGGTCGGAGCTCACGATCCAGTACTGCTCGCAGGCGAGCTGGCGGAGGGAGCCCACGGGAGCTCGTCCCCTCTCCACGGCCTCGAGGTACGGGTGGCGCCGGATCGCCTCCTCGGTGGGGGCAAGATCGCGACGCAGTCGATCGAGGAGCTCGCGCGCTCTCACCGCTCGTAGACGCCCACCAAGGTTGCCTCGGCGAGGACATGCCCCTCCAGAGCTTGCTCCAACTCCCGCCGGCTGGCCCCGGGCGGGAGGTCGATCTCAGTATCGAGGGCAAGCAGCCGAAACACGTAGCGGTGGGGGCCGTGCCCCATCGGGGGGCAGGGGCCGCGCCAGCCAGAGGCGCCGAAGTCGTTGCGGCCCTCGCGGGGCGCCCGCTCCCCTTCCCCCAAGCAGCTCCAGCCGGGGTCGATCCCCCAGGCGAGCCAGTGAGTGAAGGTGCGGCCAGGGGCGTCGGGATCCTCGACGATGAGAGCCAAGGAGCGGGCGCCGGGCGGGGGATCGGTCCAGGAAAGAGGCGGGGAGACGTCCTCGCCCTCGCACGTGTAGCGGGCTGGGATCCGGCCCTGATCCGGGAAGGCGCTCGTCGTCAGCTCCACCGCCTCAGTTTGACACCTGCGCGGGCGGCCCGCGCTGCCGCTCGCGCTCGGCGCAGAGGCTCGGGCGTGCGGGCTCGAACGCAGGAGGTGAGGACAACCTCGACTGCCGCCTCCGGGCCCGTCCGCCAGGCGGCGTGGACGGCGAGCGGCCGAGCGCCCCTCCGGGTACGGACCCAGTAGCCCACGAGCTCGCCGTCCCGGAGAAGCGGGCTCGTCGCTCCCCGCTCGTCGTCGGGCCAGGGCCCTTGAGCGAGGAGCGGCCGGTGGGTCACCCCCACCGTGGGCACCTCGAGCACAGCCCCCAGGTGGAGAGCAAGCCCGGCTCGACGGGGATGGTCGCGCCCGGTGGCGACGACGAGGAGGACGTCAGGTAGAGCGGAAAGGGCCCGTACCGCCGCCTCGAGGAGAGGCCCCTCCCGCAGAGCCAAGAGGCCTGCCTCATAGGGAGCGAGGGCCGGCCCGCTCACGACCGCGGTCTCGTCTCCCAGGCAGGCGGCCGCCCAGCCTCGCTCCCCGGCCTCGCCCTGCCCTGGACGTCCGCGCTGGAAACACACGAAGCACGCCCCCACCGCGTAGCGACGGTAGGGACGCCACGGCGTCCACACCGCCTTCGCCAGCTCCTCCTGGAGCCGAGCCAGCTCGCGCGCGTCTTCCGGCCACCCGGACACGCGACCATACTGCCTGGAGATGCAGACGATCCGCCTCGCTCTCCTGGGCGACACCATGCTCGGCCGGGGCGTCGCCGAGACGCTGCGCGAGCTCCCTGCCAGCGCTCTCCTGGACCCGGCAGTGGTGGCGCTAGCCGCCGCGGCCGACCTCACCCTCGCCAACCTCGAGTGCTGCATCTCGGAGAGGGGCGACCCTTTCCCCGGCCGTGTGTTTCACTTCCGGGCTCCGCCCCAGGCGGTGGAGGTCCTGGCGCTCCTCGGCGTCGACTGCGTGACCTTGGCCAACAACCACGCCCTCGACTTCGGCCCCCAGGCCCTGCTCGACACCTTCTCGTTCCTGGAGGAGGCGGGGATCGCCTGGGTGGGGGCCGGCTCGGACCTGGAGCAGGCGCGGCAGCCGGTGACGCTACAGGCGAGGGGGATGCGGCTGGCCGTGGTCGCTCTCTCCGACCACCCCCCCGAGTACGCCGCCGAGCGCGACCGGCCCCCCGAAGCGGTCGGCGATCGCCCCGGCGACGA
>PSLH01000153.1:0-2990 GCA_040289505.1 Thermoleophilia bacterium
TGCGCAAGGCCTCCTCCTAGGAGCTCCACCGCAAGCATTTCAGAGGAGGCGCTCCCCCGCCGTCTTCTGATCCAGCTCGGGGCGGGCTACAGCAGCTGCGAATGCCTCCCTTGCCACAGCAGCCTTGACGACCACCGAGAGGCGGGTACTCGGTCGTCTTGTACGCCTACTCCGCCAGGAGCTGGGGGCGGATCTCCGCGCGGTGGCTCTACGGCTCGCGACAGCTCCGCAGGCCAGCTCTCCTTGCGGCGCCGCCTGCCTCGCCTACGCAGCGCGGGAGCGCTGAGCACGGCCGTGGTGACAAAGCCTCCCGGGCGATGTCCAGGCCCCGCTCGCGGAGCCTCTCGCGCAGCCGGCGGAGCTGGAGCTCGACGATCTCAGAGAGCTGCTCGCGCGTCAGCGGCCTGAGCTCGAAGCACCTCGTCGATCCGGTTCAAGAACTCCGGCCGGAGGTGCTCCCTGAGCGCCTCCAGGGATGTTACCTGCAGGCCCGCCGCCGTCCCGCTCGCTCGCCTAGGAGCAGCGAGCCGGCGACGGAGCTCTGCCGGGGCGCTCGTTTACCCCGAGCGGGGACGCTTCGGTCATCTGTCATTTGCTCGCGGCGAACGTGTCTTCAACGAAGCGCTTGAACGCCTGGCCGGTAGGTCGCAGGCTGCCATCCAGGTTGACTAATCCCCTCGCTTTCGGCCCATCCAGGCCGAACCACACGGCGATGGGCAGGCCCAGGGCCACGATCTTCTCCATGCCCGCCGTCGTCTGTCTGGGGTCGTCGGTGAGCTGGCCGATTTCATTGGTGATTACGGGCCGGCCGGTCTCCGCCCTCAGAAACGCCACCGCCTTCTCCAAGGCCCACGTATCGGCAATGTACCAGTGAAAGTTCACATAGTTCACACCGGCGGCGCGGTAGGCTTGCAAGAGCGCCTTGCCTTTACGGATTTGTTCCATCGCCTTGGGTGACCTCAACAACCGTTGCTCCCTGGGCGTAAAGACTCTGGCAGCGAAATCTTGGGCAGCAGCCGCTTGCCCGCTTGCCAGATAAGAGTCATACACCAGGAGAGCCACCAGCTTACTGACTAGCCCGCCATTCGTACAAGGGATGCCTTTTTGGTGGGCCACCTGGCAGGCGGCTTTGAGCTCTGCGGCGTATTCCTCCGGCGTGCCCGTGTAGAACAGCGCTGAGTCCTCCTCGTTCTCCACCACCAGCACCGCCGGGCGGTATTTCTCCAGCACCTTGCTCAGCGTGCGTCGATAGGCGGCCACGTTGGTGGGCGGGGAAGTGGCTTGCCCACGACCGTTGTTGCGGACGGTGAGGACGAGTTTCAAACCCGCCTTCAAAGCTATATCACACTCTGGGCAGGTACCCTTCCATTCATCCAGAAAAATGGCAGACGGTCGGAAATAAACAGCGCCCAGCGCTTTGGTCACTTGCATCCCCTGGGGCGAGCGCACCAGCCGAGACGGCAGCATAACCCCGAAGGGGTTGCGGCCTGTGGGCCGGGACGCGGTGGCGCTGGCAGCAGGCCGAGAAACGGTGGCCGCGGCGGCGGGCCGCGCCGGGGCGGCTGGGGACGGTGGCCCGGCGATAAGTTCCTCATGGGCGTAGTACGCCGTCTTGGGCTGGACGTTGCTGTCGAGCATCCCCATGGCGGCCGCGGGCGCGTTTTGCCCCGGGTCGTCCGTGAGCTGGAACCAGAACACCCGCGCGGCGCCGACGCGTGAGAGCACGCTCTTGACGTACTCCATCCGCGGCTGGGCCTCGCGTTGCGACCCATAGGAGTGGAACGCCGCGACGTCAAAATACCGTGCAGCCGGGTAGGCTCGATCTGCCAGAGTCTGTTGTAGGAAGGTAGGGTTGAGGCGCTCGGGCGAACCGCCCAGGGACAGCCCACCGAGCACCACCGTCGCCGTCGGGTCGGCGCGCCTGATCGTGTCGTAGGTGACGGCAAGGAGCTGTGCGTCCTGGACCGGGGTATCGACCCAGAACGCCCGCAGGTCCGCCTCGTTCCAGACCTCACAGGGCCGCACCACGTCCTTGCAGCGCCTCACGATGGCGCTGACGTAGCGCTTCCAGGCCTTGAGGTCGGCCGGCGGGTACATCAGCCGCCGACCCCGGCGGGCCTTGGATGGCGGCGCGGCGGTGTTCCACCTCGTGGCGAAGCCCAGCCCGCCGACCATCCGGAGCCCGCTCGCCCGCGCGCCGCCGACCAGCTGGTCGAACGTGGACCAGTCGTGCCGACCGGGCGTCGGCTCGGCCAGCTGCCAGTTGAGCACGGCGCGCACCCAACCGATGCGGGCCTCGGCGGCGAGCTGGAAGCCGTGCTCATAGCACGGGTCGTCGTAGTCGGAGCTGGGACTCACGCCAAAGCGACTAGGGTTCTGGCCCGTAGGCCGGAGCGCGGTGCCACTTTCGCTGAGGTCGAGGGCGGTAGCAGTGAGCGGTCCCGCCGGGGTCGTACAAGTACGCACCTTCCTACCGAGAACCGTGGTTCCGGGGAAGGTGGCCGTCACCGGCTTGATCGCACTCGTTCCGATGCTGTCAGCGACGGCGACGCCGGCGGCGAGAGCGGCGGCCGCGCAGGTCGCCAAGACACTAGGACGCATGTTCCATTGCTCCTCGAGTCAGCGCTGTCGGGAGATGGTGATCGCTCGACGTAGGGTTCCATCTGGCACGCAGAGCGGCGTGAGACAGAGGTAAGAAGGAGGAAAAGCGTGACCGGCGACGTCATCCAGCGGCTTGGCTCGCTCGGCTTCTCCCAGGCCGACGCGGCCATTCTCGCCGACCACTTCCTCCACGCCGAGCAGCGGGGCAAGCTGGGGCACGGGTTGGCACGGGTTTCCCCTTCGCTCGCTTACGAGGGAAGGGCTAGGGTCGCCCTCGGATGGACCCGGTTACTGACCGAGGCTCGTAGCGGGATAGGCTCTTAGGCGGCACTCTTAGGTGAGCGGCACCGCCGTGGCGATCTCCCTTGTGCTCCAATGCAAGACCTGAC
>PSLH01000154.1:0-2982 GCA_040289505.1 Thermoleophilia bacterium
GCTGGGGGTTGTCCTTCCCCGCTCCGACCCTCTCGCCAACCGCGGCCAGGTGCGGCTGGAAACCCTAGCCGACCGAAGCTGGGTGCTCTTCCAGCCCGGCCATGGGCTCACCGAGGTGATCACAGCCGCCTGCCGGCAGGCGGGATTCCAGCCCAGCCCGGCCGCTCGCACGACCCAGGTGCAGGCGGCGATCGCGCTCGCCGCGGTCGGGGTGGGCCCGGCCATGGTGCCCGACAACGTGCTCGCCCCCTGGGTGGAGGCGGCCGTTTGCCACCTCGACCCCCCTATCTTCCGAGAGCTCGCCGCCTACACGCGTGGAGAGTGGACGCCGCTCTCTGCTGCCTTCCTGGATGCCCTCCGAGGCCTCGAATGGCTGCGCGCCCCCTCCTCCCGGGCGCTGCTCATGTGAGGCACAATGACCTTGAGCGTCACATCGACCAGGAGAACGCGACCATGTCCGACACCTTTACCGCCGTCATCCCCTACGAGTCGCTCGATCCCCTCACGATCGGCGCTGCCGGCGACGAGAGCAAGGTGTCCCGAGAGACGCTGACCATCGATATTCCCCGTGCCAACCTCCTCGCCGCCGTCTACCCGGAGGAGCCCGATCCCGTACCGGACGCTACCGAGGCAGCGCGGAAGGCGCTGGAGAGCCCTATCTCCGGCCCTCCCTTCTCGGAGATCGTGGCTCGTGCTGACAAGGTGGCGATCATCATCGACAACCAGTTCCGTCCCACCCCCCAGTCCAAGCTCCTGCCTGCCGTGCTCGACGCCGTCGAGGTGGCAGGGAAGCCGGCGGTCATGGTCTGCGCCAACGGCAAGGTCTTCCCCATGTCCGACTCGGACATCGAGCAGAAGATCGGCAGGGCCAACCTCGAGCGGATGGAGCGATTGGGTATCCCCTTCTTCCAGAACGATCCCCGCAACCCCGATCTCTACACCTACATCGGCGTCTCCTCCCGGGGAACGCCCGTGTGGTTGCACAAGGAGGTGGCGGCCTGCGACGTCAAGATCACCATCGGTCAGGCCCAGTCCAACCACTGGGGCGCCGGCGGCGGAGGCAAGCTCATCCTGCCTGGCGTGGTCTCCGACGAGACGGTGGAGTCGAACCACTGCGCCTTCGTGGTCTCCCCCCAGACGCACTACGGCGCCTACGCAGGCCCCATGCGCTCCGACATCGACGAGGTGGCGGCCATGTGCGGCTTGACGTGCACCATGAACGTGATCCTCGACACCCATGGGCGGGTGGTCGAGGTCTTCTTCGGCTCCCACCCCGAGGCTCACCGGGTCGCCATCGAGCGCTTCAACGAGATCTACGCCTACGAGCACCCTGGCGACCAGGCCGATATCGCGATCTGCGGGGTCTTCGCGCCGACCGACCACCTCTTCTTCCACACTGGCTGGGGCTGCATGTCGGCCGACTTCGTCGTCCGGGACGGGGGAACCATCATCTACTGCTCCCCTTCCCCCGGCGTCTCCACCGCCGTGGGCGACTTCCCCGGCCTTGCCCTCATGGACCTGATGAAGCCCTACATGCCGCCCACGCAGGAGAACTACCAGCGGGTGCTCAAGGACATCCATGCCCGCGCCATCCAGATGTGGGCAGGCTGTATCTGGGTGCCCATCTACGAGGTTATGACCCGGAAGCACCTGACCATGGTCACCTTGGAGGAGAACCTGGAGATGGCGGCCGACATCGGCATCGACGCCACCACCTCGCTGGAGGAGGCCTTCGCCCAGGCGATGGAGCGGCACGGCTCTCAGGCCAAGGTAATCGTGCTTCCCTTCGCCCGCTACCAGCTCCCTAGGAACGTCGTCCGCATGCGGGCCGAGCCGCTGCGCTACCCGGAGGAGACGCTCGCCCGCTGACACCCTTACCCTTTCCTTGTATTGCGTGCTACATCGTGTCCCCTGTGAAGCGCAACACGAGGAGCGTCTGAGGCTCGGCCAGAGGGAGCGAGGGTGACCCAGCGGGCAGTCCCCGGACTCGACGCGAGAGCGACCTCCCCCAAAGCGCCTCCGTCGTCCGCCATCCGGGGCTCGACCACCATCGTCGAGCTCCTCCGCATGTTCCCAGGCGGGGAGGCAGCCAAGCTCATGAGCCGCCTTCAGCTTCCCTGCGCCCACTGCTCGGGAGCCTTCCACGAGCCCTTGACGATGGCGGCCAAGCGGCACCGCCGCGACCCTCGGGCGGTGATCGAGGCCTTCCGGGCTCTCCGCGCCGGAGGCCCTACCGCCGAGCAGGTGGAGGCAGCATCCCGGCGAGTGTCGTAGCCTCGCTCTCGTGCCTTTCCCCCGCTTCCTCGCCGTCGGCGACCTCATGCTGGACGTGCTCGTCTCCGGTCGCGGCCACGAGGCGAGAGCCCGGGTCGCGCCCGGCGGCTCGGCTGCCATCGCGGCCGCCTGGGCCGCGCGAGCTGGAGCGGAGGCGATCGTGGTCGGACGGGCGGGAGACGACCTCGCTGGCCGCGCGCTGCGGGAGGCGATCGAGCGGGCTGGCGTGCGTCCCCAGATCTCCGTCGACGGCGAGACGCCCACGGGGACGTTCGTGCTGGTCGAGGGGGAGATCTACGCCGCCCAGGGCGCCAACGCCCACTTCTCACCGGAATACTTGCCGAATCGGCTTCGCGCTGACGTCGTGCTCGTCTCCGGCTACCTGCCTAGCGAGACCGTCTCCGCGGCCTTAGCCAGGAGCGAGGCGGCGTGGATCGCCCTCTCCCCCGGCCCCTGCCTCGACCTTCCCCAGGGAGCGAACGCTCTCCTCGTCGACGAGGAAGAGGCGCGCCGCCTGACTGGCGCCGACCCAGTCCAGGCCGCCCGCTCGCTCGGGCAGCGCTTTCGCCTGGCGGCGGTGACGCGGGGCCCCCTGGGGGCGGTAGCGGTCCTCGATGGCGAGGCGAGGGAGCAGGCGGGAAGCGGTCGGGCCAGTACCTTTCCCGTGGGCGCCGGCGATGCCTTCGCCGCCGGGCTCTTGGTCGCGCA
>PSLH01000155.1:0-2918 GCA_040289505.1 Thermoleophilia bacterium
CTCCGCCTCGCGCTGGGCCCGAGAGGCGGCGTTCCCCTCGCGGGGGACGATCTTGAGAGCGACGTCCCTCCCACTCTCTACGTCGCGGGTAAGCCACACCGAGCCCGACCCTCCCGCCCCGAGCGGCCGGAGCGGCCGGTAGCGACCGAGGACGAGCGTTCCTGGGCGAGTAGCGTGAGCGGCGCGAGACACTGCCGCCGGCATTGGCCGTGGTAGGAGAAACTCCTTCTCGGGGTGAACATGGGCTACAGTGGGCGGGTTCGGGCCGAGGTATGAGCGAGACCTTTCACGACGAGGACATCGAGTTCGACTTCTTCGAGGACCTCGACACGCGCGAGCGACCGGCGGCTGAGGAGCGAGAGCGGACGGCTCGGCCTCCCCGGCCTGGCCGTCCCCCTCGGCGCCCGGTCGAGCCGGGTCTTCCTCCTCGCGCCCGGCTGCTCGGCCTGGTGGCCTTCGCCATCGTCGTCGTCGTCCTCCTCGTCTTCCTCATCTCGAGCTGCGGCGGCAGCAAGACAGGCAAGTACGCGAGCTACATGACCAAGGTGGCGGCCCTGGCTCGCGACTCCGACCAGATCGGGCGCGAGCTGAGCAATGCCCTGACCACGCCCGGCATCAAGCCCAGCGAGCTGGCAGTGAAGCTGGAAGGGCTGGCTGCCCGCCAGCGCCTGGGCGTAACTACCGCCGAGGCCATCGAGGCCCCTGGCCCCCTCCGCGAGGAGCACAGGAGCGTGGTCGAGGCGCTACGCTTCCGCTTCGTGGGGCTGCGCGCCCTGTCCGACGCGGTCCGCAATACCGCTGGCTCCAAGGATGTGTCGAGAGCGGCGCTCCAGCTGGCAGAGCAGGCCCAACGGCTGGTGGCCAGCGACATCGTGTGGGAGGACCTCTTCCGCTCCGCCGCCATCATCAAGCTTCGCCAGGAGGGGGTGCGGGGGATCGCCGTCCCCGACTCCGACGTGGCGCCTGCGCCCGACTTCGGCAGCCCCGGCTACTGGGTGCCCGTGTTCCAGCGGGTGAACTACGCCGCTCTGGGCCGGGCCACGGGCGGGCTACATGGGACCGGCATCGTGGAGACGAAGGCCCTCCCCAGCGGGACGGTGCTCCGGACCGACAAAGAGAACATCGTCACCGCTGGCACCGACCTTGGCTTCGCGGTGACGGTGGAGGACACGGGCGACTCGCAGGAGGTCCAGGTCAAGGTAACGCTCACCATCCAGCAGCAGCCCTCTCCCATCGTCGCCACCCAGACGATCGACGTCATCGATCCTGGCCAGCAGAAGACGGTGGTCTTCAGGAACTTGGGCGAGGTGCGCTTCGCCACCAAGACCACGGTGACGGTGGACGTGAAGCCGGTGCCGGGCGAGGCGAATACCGGCAACAACTCGGCCTCGTACCCCGTCATCTTCTCGCTGGGGTAGCGAGAGCGCCGTGAGCGTGTCGAGCACCGCCGCCGGATGGATCGCCATCGGGGCCGCGGCCGCCTCGCTCGCCGTCCTGGTGGTCGTCGCTCTGGTGTGGAGGGAGGTGCGAGACCTGCGGGCAGCCCAGAGCGTTCTTTTGGGGGGCGCCAAGCGCGACCTTGCCGACTTCGCCGTGGTCCTGCAAGCTCGGGTGGACGACCTCCACCGGGCGGTGGACGAGCTCGCTGCCGCCATCGCCCGGGTCGACCGGCGGGTGGAGACGAGCGTGTCGCGAACGGCCGTCGTCCGCTACGACGCCTACGAGGGCGCGGGCGGCAGGCAGTCGGCGTCGGTAGCCCTGCTCGACGCCAACCGCACGGGCGTGGTGCTGAGCGCCATTCAGGGGCGGGACTACGCTCGCGTCTACGTGAAGGAGCTCGACCGGGGGAAGGCAGCCATCGCCCTCTCTCCTGAGGAGCAGGAAGCGGTGGAGCGGGCCATGTCCGGCTCCTCCTGAGGCGGCCGCTACAGTTCGGCGCGTGCAGCATGTTCTCGTCCTCAACGCGACCTACGAGCCTCTGAACGTGTGCTCGCTGCGTAGGGCCCACGTGCTCGTGTGCAAAGGGCGAGCGGAGGTGGTGGAGGCTCTCGATCGGCCGCTCCGCTCGGCTGACCACTGCTACCCGTGGCCGCACGTCATCCGCCTGCTCTCGTACGTGCACGTCCCCCGGGCGGTGCGGCGACGCATCTCCCGGCGGGCGCTGTTCGCCCGCGACGGCTGGGCCTGCGCCTACTGCGGAAAGCGGGGAGCGCGCTTGACGCTCGACCACGTCATACCGCGCAGCCGGGGCGGAGCCTCGGTGTGGGAGAACGTCGTCGCCTCCTGCGCTCCCTGCAACCTGCGCAAGGGGAATCGGCTCCTCGAGGAGGCAGCTATGGCCCTGCGGACGACGCCCCGGCCGCCCGCGCCCTCACTCTTCATCGAGCTTGCCACGCCCAAGCTGCCTCCCAGCTGGCGGCCCTACCTCGAGCCCTACGGGGCCACGGCGGCGGCCTGATCGTGGGCGGAGGCGTCGGTCGCCACCCCGCGCTCGAGGCGGACGGGCCTCGACCACCTTCCACGGAAAGGAGGAGCAATGACGATCTCCCGCATCGCCCTCGTTGCCCTGGGACTCCTAGGGGTGGCTGCTCTCGTCGGCGTCGGCCATCCGGAGGGGGCCCAAAGCGGCGTCGCGGCTGCGCCTGGCGGCGCTCGCACGATCACCGTCACGGGAAGCGGCGCCGCCAGGGCGGTCCCCAACCGGGTGGCCTTCTCCTTCGGCGTGACCTCTGAGGGCAAGACCGCCTCCCAAGCTCTGGCGGCGAGCTCGGCCGAGATGCGGAAGGTCATCGCCGCGCTCAAGGGAGCGGGCGTGGCCGCGGCCGACATCCAGACGGCGGCCGTATCCCTGTCCCCGCGCTACTCCCAGGACGGGGAGACGATCCTCGGCTACACCGCCTCCAACACCGTCTCTGCCA
>PSLH01000019.1:0-26971 GCA_040289505.1 Thermoleophilia bacterium
TCCCGAGCGGGGGTGCAGGTGGCGCCGCCCCGGGTCGCCCAGGCCTACCTCGAGCTGGCGGTCCTCGTGCGAGCGCTCGAGGGCCTGACCGCGGCCGCCCGCGTGGGCAGCCTGCCCAGTCGGGGCTCGCTGTGGGCGGGGCTGTTCGACCTGCGCGAGAACCTCCTCGGCCCCTGCCTCGACGACCTGCGCGCCTTGGCAGCCTAGCGCTGGGGTCAGGTCTTGCATTGGCACATCAGGCGGGTCGCAGAGGGGGATATGCGCGAATGCAAGACCTGACCCCGCGGGTGGCGGTAGTGGGGTCGATCAACCTCGACCTGGTGGCGTACGTCCCCCGCCTGCCGCACCCGGGAGAGACGGTGTCGGGAGCCCGCTTCCAGCGCCACCCCGGCGGCAAGGGGGGGAACCAGGCCTTGGCGGCGGCCAGGCTGGGGGCAAAGGTGCGGTTGATCGGCATGGTGGCGGTGGACGACCTGGCCGACGAGGCCCTCTTCCACCTCGAGGACGAGGGTCTCGACCTGTCCGGAGTGGGTTGGGTGGGAGAGGAGGAGCACACCGGCGTCGCCCTCGTCATCGTGGCCGAGAGCGGGGAGAACCAGATCGTGGTGGCGCCAGGAGCCAACGCTCACCTGCGGCCCACGCACGTGCAGGTGGCTGACTACGACGGCGTCCTCTGCCAGCTCGAGATCCCCCTCGATACGATTGAGGAGGCGGCTCGCCAGGCCACCGGCCTCTTCTGCCTCAACGCGGCCCCAGCTCGGGAGCTTCCCCCCGCCGTGCTCGAGCGGGCCGACGTCGTGGTCGTCAACCTGTACGAGTACCGTAAGCTGGGGGCGCGCCCGCGGGGACTGGTGGCCGTGACGCTGGGTGAGGAGGGAGCGCGCCTGCTCGAGGACGGGAGGGAGGTCGCCCGTGCCCGACCACCCAGGGTGCACGCGGTGGACACGACCGGGGCCGGCGATGCCTTCACCGCCTGTTTGGTCGTCTCCCTGCTCCAGGGCCGAGATCGGGAGGAGGCCTTGCGCCGCGCCTGCGCCGCGGGAGCGCTTGCCGCCTCCCGGCATGGCGCCCAGCCCTCGCTTCCCACCGCCGCCGAGGTCGAGGCCATCCTCCAGGCGGGCGGTGCCGGCGATTAGCTCCGTGGCCGTGCCCATCGTCGTCGACTCCGACCCTGGGGGCGATGAGGCCATGGCGTTCCTTCTGGGCCTGGCCAGCCCCGAGGTCGATTTTGGAGCTCTCACCACCGCCTACGGCGATCAGACTCTAGAGAAGATGACCGTCAACGCCCTGTAGGCGCTCGAGCTGAGAGAGGGCCACGTGGAGGCGGAGACTGCATCGGAGCTTTGCCGGAAACGGAGGACTGTGCTCGACCTCCACCAGCAAGGCCAGGCTTCAACCAAGCCAAGGGAAAAGTGGAGATCAAGGTCGATCGGTTTCTCGATCTCCTCGGAGCGGATCTCTCCCCTTGGCTAGAGCTGGCTCGGCGGGCAAGGTATGGAGTCTCGAGCGTCGAAAGGGAGGACGATGGCACGGAAGCGACGGCTGAGGAAGCTTCGTCCCAAGACGCCCGCGCGCGTGAGGAAGCGGCGGGCTCGGCGTAGCGCGCGCCTAACGGCCCATCTCCGCCCTGAGCTCGCCGGCCTCGGTCTCGTTGCCGCCGGGGCCTTCCTTGCCGGCGTGCTCTACGGGGGCTGGAACGGCGGCTACGTGGGGGACTGGGTCGGAGAAGCTCTGGTCGCCCTGGCCGGGTACGCGGCCCAGGTCGTGCCGGTCGCGCTCCTTTCTCTGGGGGCGATGATGGTGATCCGAAGCCAGCTCGTGGGGCTGGCCCCGTTTCGCCTCGGCCTGGGGCTGGGGCTGCTCGGCCTCCTGCTCGTCCTGGGAGGCGGCCACGGTGGCTACCTCGGGAGCGGCCTTTCCTTCGCTCTCGGCCGGCTGGTCGGCTCTACCGGAGTCGTCATCCTGGGCGCCTTGCTGCTCCTCGTATCCTCGCTCCTTCTCACTGGTTCCTCGGTGGGAGCGTTCCTTCGCCGCTCGGGTCGAGCGATCGGCAGAGTCCGAACGCTTTCACGGGGTAGCCAGAGACGTCCCGCTCAGGCGCCCCAAGCGAGGGAGCCCCGGCCGGCGGGGACCGCCGCTCAGCCTGCAGCGCCGCCTCCCCTCGTCGATGCCGAGCACGACTTCCCTGATCTCGTGGAGGCATCCCCAGCGGAGCTTCTCGTCGAGGAGACGACCAAGGAGGCCGAGCATCCGTCCCTCTTTGCCCAGGTCGAGCCTGCTCCCCAGGAGTATCGGCTTCCCGACCGCAGCCTCCTTCGCACCTCCCGCCGGGCGGTGACCTCCTCGGAGAAGGCAAGCCGCGCCATCGCCGACACGCTCGTCCGGACGCTGGCCAACTTCGGCGTGGAGGCGACCGTCGTGGGCGAGATCGCTGGCCCCCGAGTGACCCGCTACGAGCTCCAGCTCGCTCCTGGGACGAAAGTCGCCAAGGTGGCTTCCCTCAAGGACGACCTCTCCTACGCCTTGGCTACCACCGAGATTCGTATCCTGGCGCCAATCCCCGGAAAGCAGGCGGTGGGCGTGGAGGTCCCCAACCCCAGCCCCAATCTCGTCACGCTGGGGGATATCTTCGACGACCTCCCCGCCTCGGCCAGCCCCCTCGCGGTCTGGCTGGGCAAGGACATCTCGGGGAATGCTGTCTGGGCCGACCTAGCGCGCATGCCTCACCTCCTCATCGCCGGTACCACCGGCTCGGGCAAGTCGGGCTGTATCAACACCATCCTCACCTCGATCCTGCTTCGGGCCACGCCAGACGAGGTGCGCATGATCCTCATCGACCCGAAGCGCATCGAGCTCGGCTTCTACGAGTCGATCCCTCACCTCTTGACCCCGGTCGTCTCCAGCCCCAAGCAGGCGGCGGCGGCTCTGGCCAACGTGGTGGGGGAGATGGAGCGGCGGTACGAGAGGATGAGCCTCTTTCGAGCCCGCAGCCTGCCGGAGATGAACCGGGCCCTGCGCGCCCACGGCGAGCCTCCGCTTCCCTACCTGCTCGTCGTGATCGACGAGCTGGCCGACCTCATGATGATCTCCCCTCAGGAGGTGGAGGACTGCGTCATCCGCCTCGCCCAGAAGTCGCGGGCGGTGGGCATCCACCTCGTCCTGGCCACCCAGCGCCCGTCGGTGGACGTGATCACGGGCATGATCAAGGCCAACGTCCCCAGCCGCATCGCCTTCGCCGTGTCCAGTCAGACCGACTCCCGGGTCATCCTCGACCAGGCTGGTGCCGAGACCCTCCTCGGCCAGGGCGACATGCTGTTCAAGCCGCTCGGCACCTCCCGTCTGCAGCGCCTCCAGGGGGCCTACGTGAGCGAGGAGGAGATCGCTCTCATCGTCGAGCAGTGCCGAGCCCAGCGCCCCCAGGAGCTGGACGAGTCTCTGCTCGAGCCTCCCGAGCCGGCAGCCGAGGAGGAGGACGAGGAGACCTTCGACCCCGACGAGGACCCTCTCCTCGACAGGGCCATCGAGATCGTCGTCCAGACCCAGACGGCGTCGGTGTCGCTCCTCCAGCGCCGGCTTCGAGTCGGCTACACCCGCGCCGGCCGCCTCATCGACATGCTCGAGCGACGGGGCATCATCTCGGGTTACGAGGGCTCGAAGCCGCGGCGGGTGCTCGTGTCCGAGGCAGATCTCAGCAGCCTCCACCAAGGCTGAGCGGTCCTCGGCCTAGCCAGAGAGAGCCCTCGGCGGTAGCATTCCCCCCGCTCGCAAAGAGACCGGACAGGGAGGGCATATGCGCGCATCTCGTAGACGGACGAGCGCGGTGGCGGTGACTGCGGTGGCGGTGACTGCGGTGGCGGTGACTCTCGTAGTCGCGGCGCTGGCGACGGTCGCGTTGGTCGTCACCGCCCCCAGCTTCTTGGTCGGGGGAGCGGCGCCCGCTGGCACGTCCCGGGGCCAGGAGGTCCGGGTGGCCGTGGTCACCGATATCGGCGGCCTCAACGACAAGGGCTTCAACAGCCTGTCCAACGTGGGTCTGCAGCGGGCCAAGAAAGAGCTGGGCGTGGAGGGCCGCGTGTTCATCACCCAGACGGCGGCCGACCGGCTGCCCAACCTGACCGCTGCCGCCCAGCAGGGCTACAACCTGATCATCGGGGTCGGCTTCCTCATGTTCGATCCCTTGGGCAAGGTCGCTCCCCAGTTCCCCGAGACGAAGTTCGCTGGGGTGGACGTCCCCTACGGCTTCGTCGTCTCCCAGGCCAAGGTGAAGAGCATCCCCAACCTGCGCGGACTCCTCTTCCGAGAGAACGAGGCCGGGTGCCTGGTGGGGAACATCGCCGCGCTGGAGGCCAAGCGTCTGCCTGGGCCGGACATCATCTCGGCCGTAGGGGCGAACAAGGTGCCGGCCATCGTCTCCTTCATCGCCGGGTACACCTTCTGCGCCAAGCGAGCCAACCCGGCCGTGAAGGTGCTGGTGAACTACGCCAACGACCCCACCTTCGCCGATCAGGCCAAGTGCCGGGCGACCGCGCTCAGCCAGATCGCCCGTGGCTCGCGGGTCGTGTTCCAGGTGGCGGGCCAGTGCGGCCTGGGCGCTCTCGACGCAGCCAAGAGCAGGGGCGTGTGGGGGATCGGGGTCGATGCCGACCAGTACTTCCTCGGGCCCCACGTGCTGACCAGCGCCACCAAGAAGGTGGACGTGGCCGTGTTCGACACCATCACCGACTTCAAGAAGAACGGAGCCAAGTTCAAGGGCGGCTTCGACAAGATCTTCGATGTCAAGAACGGCGGCGTTGGCTACGGCCGGCTGAGCACGAAGCTGCCAGCGGCGGTGCGAGCCCAGTACAAGCGCTCCACCGACGCCCTGGCCAAGTTGATCGCCAGCGGGAAGCTCAAGCCACCGACGCAGTGAGCGCTCGCCTGGAGGGAGGGGCGGCTCCGCCGCCCCTCCCTGGGGGCGCTGGCGGTCGACCGCACTAGGATAGAGTGGATGGCGAGCGACGCTCTCGTCCTGGAGCTGCGCGGGATTACCAAGCGCTTCCCGGGAGTCGTCGCCAACGACGGCATCGACTTCGACGTCCGCCGGGGGGAGGTGCACGCCCTGCTGGGGGAGAACGGGGCGGGCAAGACCACGCTCATGAACGTCGTGTACGGGCTCTACCGCCCGGACGCCGGGGAGGTGAGGGTGGGGGGAAAGCCTGTCGTGTTCCGCTCGCCGCGGGACGCTATCGCTCACGGCATCGGCATGGTCCACCAGCACTTCATGCTCATTCCCGTGATGACGGTGGCCGAGAACATCGTCCTCGCCAAGGAGCCGACCCAGGCCGGCGTCGTCCTCGACTACGAGGCTGCCCGGAAGCGGGTCCGCGAGCTCGCCAGCGCTTTCGGCTTCGTGGTCGACCCCGACGCCAGGGTGCGCGACATCACCGTGGGCCAGCAGCAACGGGTGGAGATCCTCAAGGCCCTCTACCGCAGGGCAGACGTGCTCATCCTGGACGAGCCGACCTCGGTGCTCACGCCCCAGGAGGCAAGCGAGCTCTTCCAGATCCTGCGCGGCCTCACCGAGCAGGGGATGTCGGTGGTGTTCATCAGCCACAAGCTGAACGAGGTGCTGGCCGTCGCCGACCGGATCACCGTGCTCCGCCGGGGCAGGAAAGTGGCCACCATTTCCCGCCAGGGGGCGACCGAGGAAAGCTTGGCGCGGATGATGGTGGGGCGGGAGGTGTTGCTGCGGGTGGAGAAGCCGCCAGCGAGCCCTGGGGAGCCGCTGCTCGAGGTCCACGACCTCCGCGTCCTCGACGACCGCCGTCTGGAGAAGGTGCGAGGAGTCTCCTTCCACGTGCGCGCGGGCGAGATCGTGGGGATCGCCGGCGTGGACGGGAACGGCCAGAGCGAGCTCGTCGAGGCGCTGGCAGGCCTGCGACGGCCGGTGGCAGGCAGGGTGGTGGTCGCCGGCCGGGATATGACTGGACGCAGCGCCCGGGAGGTTCTCGACGTGGGGGTCGGTCACGTCCCCGAGGATCGCCTGCGGCGGGGTCTCGTCCTCGACTTCACCCTGGCCGAGAACCTGATCCTGCACGACTACGACAAAGAGCCCTGTTCCCGGCTGGGCTGGCTCTTCCCCGACCGCATCCTGCGCTGGGCAGCGGAGCTCCTGCGCCGCTTCGACGTGCGGGGAGGGGGGCCGCGGACCTTGGCCTCGGCCCTGTCGGGGGGAAATCAGCAGAAGGTGGTCCTGGCCCGCGAGCTTGGCCGCGAGCCCCGCATCTTGCTCGCCGCCCAGCCCACCCGAGGCCTGGACGTGGGAGCGATCGAGTTCGTCCACCGCCAGCTGGTCGAGGCCCGCGTCCAGGCCAAGGCCGTGCTCCTCGTGTCGCTCGAGCTGGAGGAGATCCTCTCCCTCGCCGACCGAATCCTGGTCATGTACGAGGGACGGATCGTGGGCGAGTACGGGCCCGAGGTTCAAGAGGAGGAGCTGGGCATCGCCATGACCGGAGGCCGCCCGGTAGTAGAGGCAGCGTGACCGAGCCCGGCTCGGCTCGCGCCCAGGGCGGGGAGCGGCCCACGCTCGCCTTCCGTATCGCTCTCGCCCAGCGGGCCGGAGGCATCGTCTCTCCCTTCTTCACTGCCCTTCTTGCCTTCTTCATGGGAGGGCTCGTCGTCCTCTTCGTCACCGGCAAGAACCCCCTTTCCACCTACGAGGCGATCTTCAAGGGGACCGGCCTCAACTGGCTTCTTCCCTGGGAGACGTGCGCCCACCCCTGCTCAGCGGCGCTCAGCCTCCAGCAGACGCTGATCCAGTTCACCGCCCTCGCCCTCACCGGGGTAGCGGTGGCCTTCGCCTTCCGCTGCGGCCTCTTCAACATCGGCGGCCAGGGCCAGTACATCGTGGGCACGGTGGCGGCCGTCCAGATGGGGATCTGGTTTCAGGGCCTTCCCTCCGCGCTCCACATCCTCCTCGCGGCCGGGGCGGCCGCCCTGGCCGGGGCCCTGTGGGGAGGGATCGCCGGCGTGCTCAAGGCCACCGTGGGCGCGCACGAGGTGATCTCCACCATCATGCTCAACTGGATCGCCCTCTGGGTCGCGAGCTACCTGGTGACCTTCGGCGGACCCATGCAGGACCCGGCTGCCGGCACCGAGGCGGTGTCGCGGCCCATCTCCGAGGGGGCCCAGCTTCCCCTCCTGTGGGGAAGCCGGCTCCTGCAGGGTCTCCACGTGGGGTTGTTCGTCGCGCTGGCCGCGCTCCTCGTCTACTGGCTCGTACTCAACCGAACGACGCTCGGCTACGAGGTGCGGGCGGTCGGCTTCAACCCTGAGGCCGCCGCCTACGGCGGGATCGACGTGGCCAAGAGCTACTTCCTGGCCATGGCCATCTCGGGGGCGTTCGCGGGGTTGGCCGGGGCCATGGACATCCTCGGCTGGCGGCCCCGGCTCGATCTCACGTTCGTGCAGGGCTACTCGCAGATCGCCTTCATCGGAATCGCCGTGGCCCTGCTTGGGCGCAATACGGCGGTGGGCATCTTCTTCGCCGGGCTCCTCTTCGCCGCTCTCCGCACCGGCTCTTCTACCCGCAATCTCGACCCCGAGGTGTTCCGTCCCGAGCTCGCCAACAACCTCACCGAGATCATCCAGGGCCTGATCATCCTGCTCGTGGGGGCCGAGACCCTCGTCCTCTACCTGCTCAAGAGCGGAAGGCGGCTGCGGAGGAGAGGGGAGACGTGACGGTCGACGCGGGGACGGCCAGGAGACGGCTGGCGGGGAGGCGCCTCTTCACGACCCGGCTCCTCGCGATCGCCGGCATCGTTCTGGGGGCAGTCGCCTTCTGGATCGCCCTTCCCCCGCTGACGACGCGGACGGTGGCGGCGCCCATCGCCATCGGCATCGTCGCCGTCGCCTGCGGCATCTGGGCTGCCAGCCGCAAGGAGCGGCGGCTGGGGTGGGGAGCAGCCGCGAGCGGCGTCCTGGGGATCGTCTTCGGCGTCCTCGCCACCCGGGCAGCTGCCGATCACCTGGAGGCCGTGGTCACCTGGTCGTCGCTCGTCTCCCTGGCCCTCGTCTATGCCACCCCGCTGACGTTCGCCGCCATCGGGGGCATGTTCTCGGAGCGAAGCGGGGTGGTGAACATCGGGCTGGAGGGGATGATGCTCATGGGCGCCTTCTTCGGCGCCTGGGGAGCAGACGTCACCGGATCCTGGATGGGCGGCCTCCTCCTCGGCATCCTCTCGGGAGGCTTGCTCGCTCTCGTCCACGCTTTCTTCTCGATCCACCTACGGGCCGACCAGATCGTGAGCGGCACGGCCGTCATCTTCCTCGCCTACGGCATCACCGGCTACTTGTACAACGACATCTACGGGGACGCCGGCACGCCCGGCGACCTTGCTGCCGTGCCCGATATCGACCTCAGCTGGCTCGGCTCTCTCCCGCCCCACGACCTGGGCGGCTTCCTCGAGAGCTCCATCGGCCAGGTGAGCCTGCTGACTATCCTCGCGCTGGCCCTCGTCGTCCTCTCCAGCGCCTTCATGTTCAAGACCTCGCTGGGGCTGCGCATCCGCGCCTGCGGCGAGCACCCTCGAGCTGCGGACACAGCTGGCATCAACGTCTACGGAGCCCGCTACGCCTCGGTGGTTATGTCCGGCATCTTGGCCTCCCTGGGCGGCGTCTACCTCTCGATCGGCTTCAACCACTCCTTCACCGAGAAGATGACCTCGGGGCGGGGATTCATCGCCCTGGCCGCCCTCATCTTCGGGAACTGGCGGCCCTCGGGGGCCCTGGCGGCTGCGCTCCTCTTCGGCTTCTCCACCGCGCTCGCCCCCGAGCTCGAGAACGTAGAGTCTTGGGCCGTGTACGGCACCCTCTTTCAGTCCCTGCCCTACCTGTTGACCCTGATCGCCGTGGCCGGCGTCATCGGCCGCACCGTCCCGCCTGCTGCCGTTGGCCGTCCCTACGTCAAGCAGTAGCCGCCTCGTGGGCAGCCGCGCGCCTGCCCCCAACCCCCGGGCATGGGCCTCGCTCCTCGTCGGCCTGGCCTCGGTGCTCGCTCTCCCGGTCGGCATCGCCCTCTCCTGGTACTCGGACGCTGTCAGCCTGCTCGACTCCATGGGGGCGGCCGGGCTCGGGCTCCTTTTGGGCTGGGCTGCGGTCGTTCTCGCCCAGCGGGGCAGGGAGACGGTGGAGCGGACGCTGGGCCGAGCTGGGGGGCTCCTCGCAGCCAAGGCAGGGCGGCTCCTCGGCCTGGTCGGGGTGTGGCTTGCCCTCACCGCCGCCCTGGCGGTCGCCTTCTACGGCCTCCTCACCTTGTTCGCCAGCTGAGCCACCCCGTAGAATCGGTCGGCCGCATGTTCGAGATCGGATCCACCTTGCGCGAGGCGCGGCTGCGCAAAGGCCTTGACTTCCTCGAGGCCGAGCGGGCCACCAAGATCCGGGCCAAGTACTTGCGCGCCCTCGAGGACGAGCGCTTCGAGCTGTTGCCCAGCCAGACCTACGTCCGGGGATTCCTGCGCTCGTACGCCGACTTCCTGGGCCTGGACGGGCGTCTGTTCGTCGACGAGTACACGTCCCGGTTCTGGGTCGACCAGGACCACGGGTTTCGACGGGCACGGCGAGTACGGGCTCGGGAGCGGCGCGACCGCCGAGCGGAGCGGAAGATCGTGCTCGCCACCCTGGCGGCGATCGGGGCGGTGACGGCGCTCGTCATCGCTGCCTGGAACTTCGGCGGGGGAGGGCCTAACGAGACGGCCATCCCCAACCTGGCCCCGGCCGTGCCCGCCAAGGCCCGCCGAGCTGCTCATCTCGTGGTCCGAGCTCGCGGCGGGGCGTCACTCCTCGAGGTGCGCAGAGGCGGCCCCTCTGGCCAGGTCCTCTACACAGGGACGCTCGAGCCCGGGGAGGCGCAACGGTTCGTGGAAAGGCGGCTGTGGCTGCACGTGGGGACGCCCGAGAACCTGGAGGTCACGCTCAACGGCCACCCGGCCGACCTGGGCAGGCGCTGTCCCCAGGTGGTGGTGGTCACCCCGCGACAAGTGACCTCGGCCGGGACCTGCCGCTAGGCGTGGAGCGCTCGCTGGCGCGGCCGCGAGCCGCCATCGTCGTCACGGGAAGCGAGCTCGTCCGGGGCGAGAGAAGCGACCTGAACGGCCCCTTCCTGGCCCGCGAGCTCGTCTCCCGCGGCCTCGAGCCCTCCCGGATCACCATCGTCGGCGATCGGCCCGACGAGCTCGAGTCGGCTCTTCGCGACGGCCTCGGCCATGACCTGTGCGTGGTCTCGGGGGGTCTCGGGCCTACCCACGACGACCGGACGGTGGAGATGCTGGCCCGAGCCGCTGGCCTCCCCCTGGCCGTTGACCGGTCGCTGCGGGAGGAGATCGAGGCCGCGTCGCGGGCGACCGCCGCCCGTCTGCGACGACCCTACGCCGACTTCGAGGCCGGGGTGATCAAGCAGGCGATGCTCCCCGCGGGAGCGCTGTCTCTGGGGCTGGCTGGCACCGCCCCCGGCCTTGTGGCGAGGACGGAGGGCGCCGTCGTGGTCCTCCTTCCCGGCCCTCCGGCCGAGCTCCGCCGCCTGTGGCCCCGAGCGCTCGACAGCGAGCCTGTCCGGGAGATCCTCTCGCGCGCCCGGCCGCCCAGACGCTACATCCTCCGCTTCTACGGCGCCAGCGAGTCGGCGGTGGCTCGGGCTCTCGAGGAGGCTGGAGGCGAGGGCGAGGGGGTGGAGGTGACGATTTGCGCCCGCGACTTCGAGATTCACGTCGATCTCCTGGTGGAGCCGGGAGCGGAGGAGCGGGGCGAGCGCTTGGCCGCTCAGCTCGGCCAGGCCCTGAGTCCCTACCTATTCGCCCAGGACGAGCGGCCGGTGGAGGAGATCGTCGTCGCTCTCTGTCGCTCGCAAGGGCTCACCCTGGTTACGGCCGAGTCGTGCACAGGAGGGCTCGTCGCCTCCCGGCTGACCTCGATCCCGGGCGCGAGCGCTGTCTTCTTGGGGTCGATCGTGGCCTACGCCGACAGCGTCAAGGAGCGCGAGCTCGGGGTTCCTCCAGACATCCTCCGCCGCCAGGGAGCGGTATCGGCCGAGACGGCGGCGGCCATGGCCTCCGGAGCCCGCAGCCGGCTGGGAGCTGACGTCTCCCTAGCTGTGACTGGGATCGCGGGGCCCGGCGGAGGGACGCCTGAGAAGCCGGTCGGCCTCGTCTACCTCCACGCCGAGACGCCTACGGCGAGCAAGGGGGTCGAGCTTACGTACCCCGCTGATCGGGAGTCGATCCGCCGGCGAGCGGCCGTGGCCGGGCTCCACCTCCTGCGGAGGCTCTTGACACAGAGCGGCGACGAGCCTGTATGACTCTCCCTGCTAGCGTCGAGGGCCGTGCCACTCTCCGCCTCTTCGTCGCGCTCACCCTCCCTCCGCCTGTCCTGTCGGCCATCGAGGCCTGGCAGCAGGCACAGCTCGTCGGCCACGACCGGGTCGTGCCCCGTGAGTACCTCCACCTCACGCTCGCCTTCTTGGGAAGCCGCCCCAGTGTCGACGCCGCCCTCGTGGCTGCCCAGGTGCGGGCTGCCTGCGCCAGCCTGGAGGCCCCCCCGGTCTTGGAGGTGCGGGCTTACCGCGAGACCCGGAGCGTGGGCATGCTCGTCCTCGCCGACGAGGGCGGGCGGGCAGCTGCCTTGGCCGAGGACGTCCAAAGGCGGCTGGAGCAGCTGGGGATCTATACGCGGGAGTCTCGGCCCTGGCTTCCCCACGTCACCGTCCTCCGCTTCCGCCGCCCTCCCCGACTCCGACCCTCGTTGCCCGACCTGGGGGCCTTCAGTCCGTCCGGAGCTGCTGTCTACCATTCCCTGCTACGGCCGGGCGGGGCCCGGTACGTCGTTCTCGACTCGGTTGCGTTAGGAGGCTGATCGCGGTGGATCGTACGGAGGCTCTGGAAGCGGCTCTCGGGCAGATCGAGCGCCAGTTCGGCAAGGGCTCGGTGATGAGGATGAGCGACCGAGCTCAGGTGTCCGTGGGCGCCATCTCCACCGGCTCCCTCGCTCTCGACATGGCTCTTGGTATCGGGGGACTCCCCCGTGGCCGCATCATCGAGATCTTCGGCCCCGAGTCGTCGGGGAAGACCACCCTTGTCTACCACGTGATCGCCGAGGCTCAGCGTCGAGGGGGGATCTGCGCCTTCATCGACGCCGAGCACGCCATCGACCCCCAGTACGCGCGCAAGATCGGGGTGAACATCGACGAGCTGCTCGTCTCCCAGCCCGACACCGGCGAGCAGGCCCTGGAGATCGCCGAGCTCCTCATCCGGTCGGGGGCGCTGGACGTGGTCGCCATCGACTCGGTGGCGGCGCTCGTGCCCAAGGCCGAGATCGAGGGGGAGATGGGGGATAGCCACGTCGGCTTGCAGGCGCGCCTCATGAGCCAGGCGCTGCGCAAGCTGGCCGGCACGCTCAACCGCACCGACACCGTCGCCCTCTTCACCAACCAGCTGCGGGAGAAGATCGGGGTGATGTTCGGGTCGCCGGAGACGACCCCTGGAGGCCGGGCGCTCAAGTTCTACGCCTCGGTGCGACTCGACATCCGCCGCGTGGAGACAATCAAGGAGGGCGTGGAGGCGATCGGCAACCGGGTGCGGGTGAAGGTGGTCAAGAACAAGGTGGCGCCCCCGTTCAAGCAGGCCGAGTTCGACATCCTGTTTGGCTCGGGCATCTCCTGGGAGGGCACCGTGCTGGACGTGGCCCTGGAGAAGAAGATCGTCCAGAAGTCGGGCTCCTACTTCAGCTTCGAGGACGAGCGCCTGGGCCAAGGGCGTCAGAACGCCACCGCCTTCCTGCGGGAGCATCCTGACGTGTGCCAGGCCATCCTCCAGCGCATCCAGGCGGCAGCAGGTCCTGACCAGATCGTGTCCGCGCGGCTGCTTGCCCCGCCCTCCTCGGCCCACCCTGCCTCTCCCCAGCCGGTCGAGGAGGCGCTGGCCGAGAGCTAGCGTGGCCGGGCCGAGCGACGTCCTCGATCTCGCCCAGAGGGCTCTCGCCCGCCGCGAGCTCACGCCTGAGGAGCTTCGCCGCCGACTGCGGCGGGCAGGCGTCCCCGAGGAGGCCATCGAGCATGCCATCGGTAGGCTGCGCGAGCTCGGCTACCTCAGCGAGGAGCGGGCCGCCGAGGAGCGAGCTCGCCTCCTCTGCCAGCGCGGCTACGGAAATGCCCGCATCCGGCTGGAGCTGGAGTCGCGGGGCGTGTCGGCGGAGAACGTGGAGGCTGTCCTGGGCTCGCTCCCGCCCGAGGAGGAGCGGGCCTGGGGCGTCCTCGCCCGGCTCCGATCCCGCTCGCGGGCTTCCTCGGCGCTGCGGCGGAGGGGCTTCTCCGAGGAGACGATTGAGCAGCTTTCCTCCTCGGTCGTTGCGGACGATCCCTGAGGGACGCTACGATTGGTAGACGACCCGACACTTTGCCTGCATAGACGCTATTTCACGAATCGACAAGAGACCACCTGCAAGGAGCGAGATGGGGCCTTCGGCGATCAGGAGGATCGGGGAGAGACCCGGCTAGAGGAGCGCCCTGAGGCGGCCTTGCCGCCTCGCCTTGCCGATTCGCGGACGCGCCCATGCGGGCCAGGTGCCGAGTCGAGCCTGCGCGTACAGGCGCAGGCATGCGACCGGAGGAGCGCCCGTGGCGTACATCGTGGGAATCGTGATCGGTCTTGCCGCCGGCTTCGCCTTAGCCTGGTTTGTGCTCGTCCGGCTGGCCGGGGCCAAGCTGGAGGCAGCCCGGCGCACGCGTAGCCTCATCCTGGCCGAGGCCCACCGGGAGGTAGAGGCACTGCGCCGAGAGGCGGAGATCGCTGCGAGGGAGAACGCGGTGCGCCTGCGGGCCGAGATCGAGAACGAGCTGGCCGGCCGCCGGGCTGAGTCGATCCAGCTCCAAGAGCGGCTGCGGGCGCAGGAGGAGGATCTGCGTCGGCGGCTGGAGGAGGTCGAGCGTCGCGAGCAGGGGGTGGCGGATCGCGAGACGCACGTGCGCCAGCTCCAGGACGAGCTGAAGGCTGCCCGCGCCGAGGAGCTTCGCGAGCTCGAGCGCATCTCGGGGCTCACGCTGGAGCAGGCCAAGGCGGAGGCCCTTGCTCGCTCGGAGGAGCTGGTGCGCCGCGACCTCGCCCGCCGGGTGCGCCAGCTCGAGGAGGAGGCCCAGCAGGAGGCGCGCCGGCGGGCGCGAAACCTCGTCGCCCATGCCCTCCAGCGGGTGGCTGCCAGCCACGCTGCCGAGACCACGGTATCTATCATCGAGCTCCCCTCCGACGACATGAAGGGGCGCATCATCGGCCGTGAGGGAAGGAACATCCGCGCCCTCGAGCACCTCACCGGGGTGGACATCATCATCGACGACACCCCCCAGGCCGTCGTTCTCTCCTCGTTCGATGGGATTCGACGGGAGGTGGCCAAGCTCACCCTGCAGCGCCTGCTCGAGGACGGGCGTATTCACCCGGCCAGGATCGAGGAGATGTACTACCAATCCAAGGCCGAGCTAGACGATCTCATCAGGCAAGCAGGCGAGCAGGCGGTGCTCGAGGCGGCCTGCGGCGATTTCCACGAGGAGCTGGTGAAGATCTTGGGCCGGCTCAAGTACCGAACGAGCTACGGGCAGAACGTCCTCCGCCATACGCTTGAGGTCGTCCATCTGGCCGGCATCATGGCCAGCGAGCTGGGGGCGAGCGTGAAGACGGCCAAGCGGGCCGCCCTCCTCCACGACCTGGGCAAGGCGCTGACGCACGAGGAGGAAGGCTCGCACGCCCTCATCTCCGCCCGGTACGCCCGCCGCTACGGCGAGGCCAAAGGGGTCGTGCATGCGGTCGAGGCCCACCACTACGAGGTGCACCCGCAGACGGTGGAAGCGGTCCTCCTCATCGCTGCCGACGCCATTTCTGCCTCCCGCCCGGGCGCTCGGGGCGAGAGCCTGGAGGCCTACATCAAGCGGCTGGAGGCGCTGGAGGAGATCGCCGCCCGGAAGTCGGGGGTGGAGCGGGTGTACGCGCTCCAGGCGGGCCGGGAGGTACGAGTCATCGTCAAGCCTGAGGAGGTCGACGACGACGAGGCGGCTCTCCTCTCCTACGAGATCGCCCGCGAGATCGAGCAGCGCTTGGAGTACCCCGGCCAGATCAAGGTGACGGTGATTCGGGAGTCGCGAGCGGTCGACTACGCTCGCTGAGTCGAGGCCCTCCCTGCATACACTGGTGCCACGGTGAAGCGCTACTTCGTCACCACCTTCGGCTGCCAGATGAACGCGCACGACTCGGAGCGGATCCGGGGCCTCCTCGAGGAGCTGGGGCTAGGGGAGGCCCCCTCCCCGGACGAGGCGGACGTGCTCGTCCTGAACACCTGCACCATCCGCGAGAAGCCAGACCAGCGCCTGGCTGCCCATCTCGCCCAGGCTGCCGCGCGCAAGCGGAAGCGGCCGGAGCTGGTCGTGGCCGTGGGCGGCTGCTACGCGGAGGCGCAGCGGGAGCGCATCTTCGAGCGCTACCCGTTCGTCGATGTCGCCTTCGGGCCGGGGACGATCCACCACCTGGGGGCGTGGCTGGGCGCAGGCGGAGAGGGGGTCGCTCGATCGGCTTTCGGGACGGCCGGCGAGCGGCGCTTCTCGGCCGAGCTCCCCGGCCGCCGGGAACGGTCCTTCCAGGCCTGGGTGCAGATCTCCATGGGTTGCAACTCGGCGTGCGCGTACTGCATCGTTCCCTCCGTCCGGGGCCGGGAGGTGAGCCGGCGCCCGGGGGAGATCGTGGCCGAGGTGACCCGACTGGCCGGCGAGGGGGTCAAGGAGGTGACGTTGCTCGGGCAGAACGTCAACTCCTGGGGCCGCGATCTCGCTCCCTCGCTCCGCACCGACTTCGGGGAGCTCCTCCGGGCCCTCGACCAGGTTGAGGGAATCGAGCGCATCCGCTTCACCAGCCCCCATCCGAAGGACTTCCGGCCCAGCGTGATCGCGGCGATGGCCGAATGCCGGTCAGTGTGCGAGCACGCCCATCTTCCCCTCCAGTCCGGGTCGACCCGCGTGCTTAAGCGCATGCGCCGCACCTACAGCCGCGAGCGCTTCCTGCGCCTCGTCGCCGAGCTGCGGGCGGCCATCCCTGATATCGCTCTCACCACTGATCTCATCGTCGGCTTCCCCGGGGAGACCGAGGACGACTTCCAGGAGACGCTAACGGCAGTGGAGGAGATCGGGTTCGACGGCGCCTACACGTTCGTCTTCTCGCCCCGGGCTGGCACGGAGGCGGCCGCCATGCCGGACCAGGTACCAGAGGCGGTCAAGCGGGAGCGGATGGAGAGGCTGGTCGAGACCGTGCAGCGGGTAGCAGCGGCCCGCAACGCGCACCGGGTGGGGATGGTGGAGGAGGTGCTGGTGGAGGGACCAAGCCGCACCGATTCCTCGCTCCTTCGCGGCCGCACCCGTCGCAACACGGTGGTCAACTTCCGCGGCTCGGCCCAGGCCGGGGAGCTCGTCCCTGTGCGCATCACCGGGGCTACCTCTACGACGCTGCGCGGGGAGCAGGAGGCGCTGGCAGCCGCCTAGGGTGGCCGGGGGCGAGCTGGGACACCTCGTCATTGCCCTATTCGGGCCTACCGCCTCGGGCAAGACTGCTGTGGCCGAGGCCCTGGCCGAGCGCATCCGGGCCGAGCTCATCTCCGCCGACTCCATGCAGGTGTACCGGGGGCTGCCTATCCTCACCAACCAGCCCTCCAAGCCCACCCGGCTCGTGGCCATCTGGCCTCTCCACAAGGAGGCGTCGGTCGGCGAGTACCAGCGGCTGGCCCACGCGGCCATCGACCACGCTCTCGCTCAGCGACGGACGCCGATCGTGGTGGGGGGGACCGGCCTGTACCTGCGCGCAGCGCTGGCCGAGCTCCAAGTACCGCCCGCGCCCTCGCCCGAGGCCCGAGCCCGGTGGGAGCGGCTGTACGACAGGCTGGGGCCCGAGCGAGCCCACTGCCTCCTGGCCGGACGCGATCCGCAGGCAGCCTCTCGCGTCCACCCCCGCGACCGGCGCCGGGTAGTGCGCGCCCTCGAGCTCGCCGAGATGGGCTACTCGCTTCGGCCCAGGAACGATCGCCTGTGGAGCGCGGAGGCTCGCCACCCCACCCTCCTCGTGGGGCTGGACGTCCCCCGGGAGGAGCTGGAGCGGCGGATCAGAGCCCGCACCGAGGCCATGCTGGCAGCGGGAGCGGCGGAGGAGGCGCGCCGGGCGCTCCAGGGGCGGCTCTCGACCACGGCCCGCCAGGCGATCGGCCTCCTGGAGCTGGCCCGGCTTCCGGCCAGGGAGGCGGCGGAGGCTATCGTCCTCCGAACCCGGCAGTACGCCAGCTACCAGCGCAAGTGGATGCGCCGCCTGCCCGGCCTGGCTACAGTGGACGGCACCCGCCCCCCCCACGAGATCGCCGATGAGATTCTCGACCTGGCACGCCGCCGGCAACGTCTACCTGCTCACCGAGGAGCGCGAGCTGGCGCCTGAGCGCGTTCGCCGGGAGGTGGGCGCGGCGGACGGGATCCTCCAAATCACTGACTGCGGCCCCGACTGGGCAGAGGTCACGATCTGGAACGCGGACGGCTCCCGGGCCGAGATGTCGGGCAACGGGACGCGCATCGTCGCCCGCTGGCTGGGCGAGCGAGCCGGGGCCCGGGAGGTCGAGGTGCGGGTGGGCGAGCGACGGGTGAGAGCGAAGCTCCTTGCCGACGGGATGGTGGAGCAGGACATGGGTGAGGTGCGGGTGTACCCCAAGGAGCGCGTCGCCGGGTGGGAGGTCACTCCCGTGGACGTGGGAAACCCGCATGCTGTCGTCCTCGGCGACCCGGACGACCTTCCTCTGGTCGGCCCCCTCCTGGAGAGGCATCCTCGCTTCCCCGAGCGGACGAACGTCCAGGTGGCGCGGATGGACGGACTCGGCCTGGTGACCGCCCGGGTGTGGGAGCGGGGCGTGGGGGAGACCCGATCCTCGGGGACGAGCGCCGTGGCCGTGGCCGCTGCCACCCACGGGCAGGGTGAGGTGAGAGTCCGCTTCCCCGGGGGGGAGCTCGTCGTTCGCCTCCATGACGGCCGCGCCACCCTCATCGGTCCCGCCCACCGGGGTCAGGTCTTGCATTAGCGCATACGCTCCCTCAGGGGGGTGCCCACCCCCGCCGCCTGCGCGGCGCCGACTTTCGCCCCTCCTCCCAGGCGCGCAGCCGTCGGCTCACGGTGGAGTAGTGGCAGCCGAGGTGCTCAGCGATCTCCCGCAAGGTGAAGCCATGCTCGCGATGGGCGGGCGCCAGGCCCTCGTCGCTGTACTCCCGAAGTACGGTGGCCAAGGAGGGACGCAGCGGCGCTCGCTCGACCTGAGGAACCTCAGGCGTGGCTTTGGCCTCGTCCATCGCTCGGGCCAGGAAGGCCTCGTCGCCGAGCACGATGCCCCGCGGCTTCGTTACCGGGCGCAAGGAGCGAGTACCGTCCTCGACGAACGCTGTGTACGCCGCCCGGGATCGCTCGCTGTCGGCGCCGAAGCGGGAGCGAAGCCAGGCCACGTCGAAGAGTGGGGGAGGCGGCTCCAGCCCTACGGTGGCACGGTAGCTCGACCAGGCAAACTCGGCTGGGTGGCGACACAGCCCGGCCCGCACCGGGTTGAGGACGACGTAGCGGGCGAGCTCGAGCAGGTGCCGCTCGCGCTGGATCAGGATGGCCGTGTACCGGCCCTGGAAGAGATGCCCGGTTCGGCCATGGCGGCGGTTGAACGCCTGAGCGTAGACGCCGTTCAGATAGCGGATGGCCCGAGCAAGCCCGCCTGTCGGCGTCTCCACGACCAGGTGGTAGTGGTTGGGCATGAGGCAGCAGGCGTACAGGCGGAGCTGATAGCGCGTAGCTGCTCGCTCCAGGGTGGCAAGGCGAGAGAGGCGATCGTGGTCGTCAAGGACGATCGCCTGGCGCGCGTTTCCCCGAGCGATCACGTGGTAGAGGGCGCCAGCGAGCTCGATGCGGAGCGGCCTTGCCATACCCAGCGAGGCTAGGCGCGTGCCTCTGGGGGCGCAAGATGGCCTCCCTCGCTGTGGCTGGGGCGGCCGACGGCCGTCTAGGGGGCGCGTTATGCGCTAATGCAAGACCTGACCCCGGCTACGAGATCCCGAAGTCCCGCAGCGTCTCGTTCAGGCTCACCTTGAGGTCGGTGGCCTCGGTGCGGTGGCCGATGATGAGGGCGCAGGAGACGTGGTAGGTACCGGACGGGAACTCCTTGGGCCGCGTCCCGGGGACGACCACCGACCGGGGAGGGACGTAGCCGCGGTACTCCACTGGCTCAGGGCCGGTGACGTCGATGACGGGCACCGAGGCAGTCAAGGAGACGTTGGAGGCAAGCACCGCCTGCTCGCCCACCACCACTCCCTCGGTGAGGATACACCGGGAGCCGATGAAGGCGCCGTCCTCGATGATGACCGGGCGTGCCTGCACCGGCTCCAGGACGCCGCCCACGCCTACCCCTCCCGACAGGTGGACGTCGGCGCCGATCTGGGCGCACGACCCCACGGTGGCCCAGGTATCGATCATCGTCCGCGGCCCCACCCAGGCGCCGATGTTCACGTAGCTCGGCATCATGACCACGCCCTCGGACAAGAACGACCCGTAGCGAGCCACGGCTGGCGGCACCACCCGCACACCCAGCGAGCCGTACCCCCTCTTGAGCGGGATCTTGTCCCTGTACTCGAACGGGCCGACCTCGATCGGCTCGACCTGGCGCAGCCGAAAGAAATCGAGGATGGCCTGCTTCACCTCCTCGTTCACTACCCACTCGCCGTCCACCTTCTCGGCCACCCGTGCCTCGCCCCGGTCGAGCGCGGCCACGAGCTCCTCTACCCGTCGAGCGTCGATCACAGACCTCCTTTCTCTAGCAGAGACGCTGCTCGCTCGCACTCCTCGAGCGTCGGCACCAACGCGAGCCGCATGTACCCCTCGCCAGCTCGACCCAGGTAGGAGCCGGGAGCCACCACGATGCCCCGCTTGAGGAAGCGATGGGCTGCCTGCTCCGAGCTTCCTCGGCCGGGAACCTCGACCCACAGGTACATGGTCGCCTCTGCTCCCGCTACCCGGTAGCCGGCCCGCGATAGGGCTGAAAGCAGCACTTCCCGCTTGCGGGCGTAGGCGACCCGGGCCTCCTCCACGTGGGCCTCGTCCCCCCAGGCAGCGATGGCAGCCCGTTGCACGAATTCTTGCGGAGCGGTTCCTACCGCGGGCCGAAAACGACGGAGGCCGTCGATGACCCAGGCTGGCCCGGCCACGAACCCCGCCCGGTAGCCGGTCATGGAGGAGCGCTTGCTCAAGGTATTGAAGACGACGACGCGGGAGCGGTCGCGCGCTTGCAGAGCAGAGGGGGGAGGCTCGCGGAACCAGATCTCGCTGTAGGCCTCGTCCGAGCAGACGAGGAAGTCGTACTCTCGGGCGAGCTCCGTCAGCCGCTCGTAGAAGGCCAGGGGACAGACCGAGGCTGTGGGGTTGTTGGGGTAGTTCACCCACACCAGGGCGACCCGGGAGAGCGTGGCGGGGTCGAGCTCCTCCAGGTCGGGGAGGAAGGCGTTCTCCTCCCGCAAGGGGAGGCGGACGACCCGGGCTCCGGCGAAGAGAGCCCCCCGCTCGTAGACCGGGTAGGCAGGGTCGCACACGACCACCGTGTCCTTGCCGCTCTCCGGATCGAGCACGACCGAGGCGAAGGTGAAGATGGCCTCCTTGCTTCCCAAGGTGGGGATGATCTCCCGCGCAGGGTCGAGCCTCACCCGGAAGCGGCGCTCAAGCCAGGCCGCGATCGCCTCCCGCAGCTCGGGCAGGCCCTCGGTCTTGGGGTAGCCCATCGTCTGGGCCAGGCCCGCCACCAAGGCCTCCCGGACGAGGGCGGGGGCGGGCTGGCGAGGGTCGCCTTGGCCGAAGTCGATAATGGGGACCCCCGCCTGCAGGGCCGCCCGCTTTGCCTGCTCCAGGCGCAGGAAGGGGTAGGTGGCTTGGGAGGAGAGGGTAGGAGACAGGCGCACAGGCGAACGCTAGACGAAGGCGTGCCTGCGAGGACGCCTCGTCTCGCCGGGTCGGGCCTCCCTTTTCTGGGGTCATAATGGGATCGTGACCAACCGTCAGCCCGACCCGGCTCCGGGAGCGGCCCCGGAGCGGGGCTTCGTCATCGCCGTCCTCCCCCCTGGTCGTGAGCCCGAGGAGCTGGCCGAGCTCCGCGAGCTCGCCCGCACGGCTGGGGTGACGACGGTGGGAGAGCTCATCCAGCGACGTCACCACCCCGACCCCCGGACGTACCTCGGCAAGGGCAAGCTGGCCGAGCTCAAGCGGGCCTTCGCCGATGCCCAGGCCGAGGTCCTGCTGGTCGACGACGAGCTCGACCCCTCGCAGCAGCGGCGGCTGGAGGACGAGCTGCAGGCCCGCGTGGTCGATCGCACCCAGCTCATCCTGGACATCTTTGCCCAGCACGCGGTGAGCGCCGAGGGGAAGCTCCAGGTGGAGCTGGCCCAGCTCGAGTACAACCTCCCTCGTATGCGGGGGATGTGGAAGCACCTGGAGCGGCTGGGCGGCGGCGTGGGCACGCGGGGACCGGGGGAGACCCAGTTAGAGACCGACCGCCGCTTGGCCCGTCGCCGCATCGCCATCCTTAAGCGTCGCCTGCGCCAGCTCTCGCGCGAGCGAGAGAGGCGTCGCAAGGCACGGCGTGAGGCCCAGGTGCCCACTGTGGCCCTGGCCGGGTACACGAACGTGGGCAAGTCCACGCTGCTCAACGCCCTCACCGACGCCGAGGTGACCGTGGACGACCGCCTCTTCGCCACCCTCGATCCCACCACCCGCGCCTTCGTGCGGGATGGCCGCCGCTACCTCGTCACCGACACGGTCGGCTTCATTCGCCGGCTCCCCCATCAGCTCGTGGAGGGGTTCGCGGCTACGCTGGAGGAGACCCTCGTGGCCGACCTCGTCCTCCACGTCGCCGACGCCTCGGTGTCTGAGGAGCGGCTGGAGGAGATGGTGGGGGCGGTGGAGGCAGTACTGGTCGAGATCGGGGCGGATGCGGTTCCCGTCGAGCTCGTCCTCAACAAGATCGACGCCGTCGATGCTGTCGCCCGCCGTCGGCTCGCCAATCGCTACCCGGGAGCGCTCCAGGTCTCAGCTTTGACCGGGGAGGGGCTGGATGCCCTCCAGGCCCGTATCGCCGAGCGCTTCCAGGACCGCTACCGCCTGGTCGAGCTCCTCGTCCCCTACGCAGAAGGGGGCGCGCTGTCCCAGCTTTACGCCCTCGGACCCCCGATCGAGCGACGCGAGGATCGACCCGAGGGAGTGCTGATCCAAGCTCGCCTGCCCGAGCGGGAGCTTGGCCGCTTCGCCTCCTACCTCGTGGACGAGGACGAGCGGGTACCTGCTCGAAGCCGCGGGTGATCGAGCTTCCCGTTCGCCGCCTGCGGCCCGAGGCCGTGCTCCCTCGGCGGGCCTACCCAGGCGATGCCGGGCTCGACCTGGTGGCCTGCGAGCGGGTGGAGATCGCCCCCGGGGAGCGGGCGGTCGTCTCTACGGGCCTGGCCGTGGCCATCCCCGACGGCTTCGCCGGACTCGTCCTCCCGCGCTCGGGCCTGGCCAGAGAGCATGGGCTGTCCCAGGTGAACGCCCCCGGCCTCATCGACTCCGGCTACCGGGGAGAGCTTCAGGTCGTCCTCCTCAACACCGACCGCCAGCGCGCCTTCACAGTGCAGCCAGGGATGCGCATCGCCCAGCTCGTCCTCGTTCCCGTCCCCGCCGCTCGCCCCCTGGAGGTAGCCGAGCTTGGGCCCAGCGAGCGGGGAGAGGCTGGTTTCGGCTCCTCGGGGACGTGACCGCGGAGCCCCGCCTGCGCGTGTCGGCCGTCCTCCGCTGGGGCGAGCGCATCCTCGTCTGTCGCCACGTCAAGCCGGATCGGGAGTACTGGCTCCTCCCCGGAGGCGGCGTCAACGCCGGTGAGAGCCTACTGCAGGCGCTGAGACGAGAGCTGGCCGAGGAGGTGGGAATCGACGAGGAGATCCCGCTCGAGGGCCCGGTGGCCATCGTCGACTCGATCGCCCCTCCCGGAAGCCCTGTGGCTCGGCACGTGGTACACATCATCTTCGCCGCCGATCTCAGCGGGCGCTCGTTGGAGCACTTGACCTCTCAGGACGCGGCCGTGCGTGGCCACCGCTTGTTCGCGCTCGCCGAGCTCGAGGAGATCGTGCTCCATCCGCCCATCCAGCGGTTCCTCCGCCGCTGGCAACCTGGCGACCCGGTCGCCTACTTGGGCGCCTTGTGGGCTCGCTGAGGCCTGAGGAAGAGATGGCCGTCGCGCCGGCCGCCGCGGGCTCTCGCCCGGCGGGCAGCGACGGCGTGCGCCTGCTCCTCGAGGTCGTCGCGGAGGGGCGACAAGCGTGGCTCCTCGCCCGTGCGGTGGGCCGCTGCCTGAGCGATGAGCCAGTCGGCCAGCCACGGGTTGCGAGGGAGGAGCGGGCCATGGAGGTAGGTGCCCACCGCTCGGTCCAGGCGGCAGCCCTCGTACCCTGACCGGCCGTCGTTTCCGAACCCGTAGATGACGCGGCCGAGCGGCCTCGCCCCGGGATCGAGGAAGGTGCGACCAGCGTGGTTCTCGAACCCGGCCACGGTCTTCCTCTGCCCCGGCTCCAGCTCGCACTCGATGAGGACGTCCCCGATCATGCGCTGCTCGCCGGCGACCGTGTACGCGGGAAAGAGGCCTGCCCCCGGAAGCTCGGTCCCGGAGCGGTCGCGGTAGAGGCGGCCCAAAAGCTGGTAGCCGCCGCAGACAGCCAGGAGGGCAGCCCCTGCTGCCACCGACCGCCTCAGCTCCTCGCCCCGAGCAGCTAGGTCAGGGGCGACCAGGGCCTGCTCGCGATCCTGCCCTCCGCCCACGTACCAGAGGTCGATCTCGTCCCCAGGGGTCACGTCGCCGATCGTGACCGGACGCACCTCGAGGTCGATCCCCCGCCAGGCTGCCCGCGCCCGCAGGACGGCAATATTCCCCCGGTCGGCGTAGATGTTGAGGTACTCGGGGTAGAGGTGGGCGACGAGAATCTTCACGCTGCTCGCTCCCAGTACGGCGGGGCGTACCCCCGCTCGGCCACGACTCGCTGCAGGGCCAGCATGGCCGTGTAGGTGGGGAGGCAGACGAGCTCGCCCCCGGCGGGGGTGAGCCGGAGCGCCCGATCGAGCGCCTGCTCCAGGTCGGGTACGACCTCGATCCTGTCCTCGGCTAAGCCTCCGTACTTGAAGCGGAGGGCAAGCTCGGCCGCCCGCTCGCCGCTTGCCACCAGCCGCTCGAGTCCGCTGGCGAGCGGCTCGAAGTCGACGTCCCAGATCCAGGACACGTCCCTCCCGTCGGCGACGTCGTCGTTGAGGCAGACGAGAGCGAGTCGAGGAGGAAGGCCCTGGACGACCGTGCGGACTGCCTCGCTGGCGCCAGCCGGGTTCTTGATCAGGAGCACGAGGAGCGTGCGCTCGCCCACGGCGATGCGCTCGAAGCGCCCGAAGACAGGCCGTGCTCGGTGAAGGCCGGCCACGATCTCGTCCAGGGAGGCTCCTAGCGACCGAGCCAAAGCCGCTGCCGCAAGCGCGTTGTACACGTTGTAGAGGCCGGGGAGGAGGAGGTGAACCCTGCCTCTTCCCTCAGGGAGGACGAGGTCGAAGGTCACTCCCCTCGTCCCTTCCAGCTCCACCCGGCAGGCGCTGACCTGGAGGGGGGGACGACCGCTCTTGCAGCGGAGGCAGCGGTAGTCGCCGAGATGCCCGACGTAGACTGCGGCGTAGGCGTACGGGTACCCGCAGCGCAGGCAGTAGGCGGAGTCGGCGGTCTGCCCCAGGGTGGGCCGGGAGACAGCGGGATCGTCGATCCCGAACGTGGTCGTCCGCTCCCGGCCTTCTGCCAAGCGGGCGAGGAGCGGATCGTCCCCGTTCACGACGAGCCAGCTCTCCTGGGGAAGCTCGGCCACCGCGACCCGCCACCGCTCGGCGATGAGCTCCAGCTCGCCGTAGCGGTCGAGCTGGTCGCGAGAGAGGTTGCCCAGGCAGAGTACCCGAGGCCGTACTGCTCGTGTCACCTGAAGGAGCGCGGCCTCGTCGACCTCGAGCAGTCCCAGGTCGGCGCGCTCGGCGGCGATGAGAGCCGAGACCACGCCCGACACGAGGTTAGCCCCGGCGCCGTTCCGGGCCAGGCGGAAGCGGGGAGCGAGAATCTCCGCCGCCAGCGCGGCCGTGGTCGTCTTGCCGTTGGTGGCCGACACGAGCGCACAGCCCTGGGGAAGCCTCGAGGCAAGGGCAGAAAGGGCACCCTTGTCGATGCCGGAAAGGAGCCTCCCCGGGAGAGTCGTGCCGCCTCCCCGTCCACTCAGCCGCGACAGGCGTCCAACCGCCCGCGCGATCGCCATCTCCAGCTGGAGGCGCACGGCGGCCAGTGTAGACCCCCCAAACGGGTGAGCTTGCGCTCGGTTCCCTCCCCCGGGGGATAGCGCAAGGAGCACGGGCTCGTAGTGTCAGCCTCAGGAGGTATGGCACAGCCGCTCCCCACGCTTGCTCTCGGGCTTCCTGCCCTGGCCACTCTCGACTTCGGCAGCGGGCGCTGGTTTCCCTTCCTCGTCCTCGTTCTCTTTGGGATCGCTGCCCAGACACTGGTGGAGCAGGCAGACCGGGAGCGGGCCCACAGGGTGGCCGTGGTCGTCGTCCTGGCCGCAGGTGCCCTGCTCCTCCCTCCCGAGCAGGTCGCCCTGGCCGCGTTTTTCCTCTACCTTCCCCGGTGGCTGAAGATGCTAGAGGGGCCCTGGCAGGCCCACGCTCGGGAGCTATTTACCGACCTTGGGGGAGGGATGGCAGCCTGGGGGGCCGCTGCTCTCGCCGACCGCCTGGCTGCCTCCCTGGTCGGGCCCAAGCTGGCGCTGGCCCTGGCTGGCTTGGGCGCCTGTCTTGCCCTGGCTGGGGCCGGTCGCCTGCCCGCCTTCCTCCTCAAGCTCGCCCGGGCCGGCCGAGACGGCAAGGGCGTCGGGCACCTCTCCCGGCGCTCGCCCGCTCTTGGCCCGGAGACCGAGCTCGCCCTATCCGCCCTGGGGGTGGCGCTGGCGGCGATGTGGCTCCTCGATCCCTGGCTCTTGCCCTTCGCCGCGGCTCCTTTTCTCCTCGTCCAGCACTCCTTCCGTATTCCTCTGCTCGAGTACCAAGCTCGCCTCGACCCCAAGACGGGCCTCTTTAACGCCGCCTACTTCGACGTCGCCCTGGAGCGCGAGCTGGCTGCCGCTCGGGCCTTCGGTCGCCCTTTGGCGGTGATGGTGGCCGACCTCGACCTCCTGCGCGAGATCAACGCCGCCCACGGCCACCTGGGCGGCGACGCGGTGATCCGGGGCGTGGCCGCCATCCTCAAGGAGAACCTGCGACCCGAGGACGTGCCCGCTCGCTTCGGGGGCGAGGAGATGGCGGTCATTCTGCCTGGGGTGGACGCGAGCGGCGCCCTCCAGGTGGCCGAGCGCGTGCGCCGGGCGGTAGCCTCCACCACCTTCTTCAGCGAGGCGGGAGGAGAGCCGATCAGGGCGTCCCTCTCGATCGGCGTCGCTTCCTTCTCGGAGCACGGAACTACCGCCACCGAGCTCGTCCACCGGGCCGATCTGGCCGTCTACCGGGCCAAGCTCCAAGGGAGAAACCGGGTGGTCGTCGCGTCCCTCGATCCGCTGGCGAGGCCGCTCCAGCGCGTCTTCTCTCCATCTGCCGCTGCTCGGGCGGAGAGTCAGGGAGGAAACGGCAGCGCCTCCAGCAAGCCCGACCCTTGCCGTTCCCGACCCTCCTTCTTCCTCGCCTCGCTCGCCCTCCTTCCTGCCTCGGCGCTGGCCGGCAGCCTCTCCCTGGCCCTGACGAGCGGGGCGCCCAGCCTCGATGGCGCCCTCTCCGGTCTTGCTCTGGCCCTGGCCGTGGCAGGTGCCCTGGTCGCGCTCCGCCCTCGGGCCGACGTCGCCCGCTCC
>PSLH01000156.1:0-2888 GCA_040289505.1 Thermoleophilia bacterium
GCTCAACGCGACCTGCTCGAACTTCCTGATACAGGAGCACTTCGAGAAGTTCGCCTCGCCCGAGTGGCTGCGCGAGGTGTTCCCGGACTTCCTGATCGCCGCCGGCGACGGTTTCCTCGACGTTCCCGACCAGCCCGGCTGGGGGATCTCGTTCGACCGGGAGGCAGCCCGCAGGCGCCCCTTACAGAACCGCGCCGGGCAGATCTCGATCTTCTCCCCGGGCTGGGAGCGCCGCAGCTTCGAGCGCCCGCCCCGCATCGAGTGAGCGGCGACCTCGTCCAGCGGGCGGCCGCGCTCGCCGACCGGCTCGTGCGTCACCGCTGGCAGGTCTGGTGGTTCGCCGACTCGGTGGGGTTCGAGGGCCTGCTCGCCGCCACCGAGGTGACCGGCGACGAGCGCTACCGGCACTTCGCCTATGGCCTTGTGCGCGGCTGGCTGGCGCGTACCCTCCCCCGGTGGGGAGCCTGGCAAACACCCGGTTGGCACCGCTTCGACCACACCGCTCCGGGGACGGCCATGGTCGATCTTGCCGTTCACTTCCAAGACGACCAGCTTCTTTCGAAGCTCGAAGAACTTGCCGAGTGGCAGACGGCGCGGCCGCAGGCGGGCGGCGTCGTTCTCCTCGATCCCGAGTACGCGCTCTGGGCCTGGGTCGACTGCATGCAGTTCCAGGGACCGTTCCTGACCCGTCTGGCCGCGGCGACCGGTAACGAGGCCCACCGGGCGGCAGGAGTGCGCTTCCTGCTCAGCCACCATGAGGTGCTCGCCGACGAAAGCCGCCTCTACTCGCACGTATACGACGTGACGCTCGGGCGGGCGAACGGGATTCACTGGGGGCGCGGCCAAGGCTGGGCGATGCGCGGTCTGTGGCAGACGTGGTCCCACCTTCCCAAGGACTCGCAGGAGCGAGCGCAGATCGGGGCGATCCTCTCCGCCCATCTCGATGCGCTCGTCGCCTTCCAGCAGGAGAGCGGCCACTGGCGGACGATCGTCGACGACCCGGAGGCGTACGAGGAGACCTCGGTCGCCGCCTTCTACGTCTCTACCGCGTATCCGGCTCTTGTAGCGGGCCTGCTCGACGAGGATAGGCACGGCCCTGCGGTCGAGCGGGCCTGGCGCGCGGTCGAGGCTGCCATCGGCGACGACGGCCGCTATCGCGGCGTCTCCGCGGACACGCATGCCGGCGACGTCGAGCACTACCGGAGCGTTCAGCGCGACGTCATCTGCCCCTGGGGGCAGGGGCCGGCCGTGCTCGCGATCCAGGAGCGGTTGCGGGCCGTCGAAGCTGGCCTCGCTGCCGCAGGACGCTCCTAGTTCGAGAAGACGCCGGTCGGATCGGCGTCGATCTCGGCGATAAGCGTCGCCACGTCGCTCCCCGGCTCCGGGGACGCCTCGAGCGCATATTCGAGGAGCGTCGGGCCCGAAGGTAGGCGAGCCGCGCCGAGGGGTACGCTCAAACGCCGCGCTCAAGGCCGGGGGTCCAGTCGGCCCCGGCCAGGGGTACCCGAGCCATGGCGGCGGCCTCGACCGTCAGCGCTACCAGATCCTCGGGCTCCAGGTTATGCACGTGCGACTTGCCGCAGGCGCGGGCGATCGTCTGCGTCTCAAGGGTGAGCACGCGCAGGTAGTTCGCCACCCTGCGACCGCCGAGTACAGGGTCGAAGCGGGCGGCCAGCTCATCGTCCTGGGTGGAGATGCCGACCGGGTCGCGACCTGCCTGCCAGTCGTCGTAGAAGCCAGCCGAGCTTCCGATCTTGCGGTACTCCTCCTCGTACTCGGGGCTGTTGTCGCCCATGGCGATCAGCGCCGCCGTGCCGATAGAGACGGCGTCGGCCCCAAGAGCGAGCGCCTTGGCGACGTCGGCGCCGGTGCGAATCCCGCCGGAGACGATGAGCTGCACCTTGCGATGCATGCCCAGCTCCTCGAGAGCGTCTACGGCCTGGCGCACCGCCGGCAGGGTCGGGATCCCCACGTGCTCGATGAACACCTCCTGCGTGGCGGCCGTCCCCCCTTGCATGCCGTCGAGGACGATGACGTCGGCGCCCGCCTTGACGCACAGCTGCACGTCGTAGTAGGTGCGGGTGGCTCCGATCTTGACGAAGATGGGCTTCTCCCAGTCGGTGATCTCCCGCAGCTCCAGGATCTTGATCTCCAGGTCGTCGGGCCCGGTCCAGTCTGGATGGCGGCAGGCGCTCCGCTGGTCGATGCCCTTGGGGAGATCGCGCATCTCCGCCACCCGGTCGGAGATCTTGTAGCCGAGGAGCATCCCGCCTCCGCCCGGCTTTGCCCCCTGGCCGACCACCACCTCGATCGCGTCCGCCCGCCGCAGGTCGTCGGGATTCATGCCGTAGCGTGAGGGCAGGACCTGGTAGACGAGGAGCTTGGAGTGCTCGCGCTCCTCAGGGGTCATCCCCCCATCCCCGGTCGTGGTCGAGGTGCCGACCTCGCTCGCGCCGCGGCCGAGCGCCTCCTTGGCCGGCGCGGACAGGGCGCCGAAGCTCATGCCGGCGATCGTGATGGGGATCTTGATGTGCAGGGGCTTCTTAGCGAAGCGCGTCCCCAGCCACACGTCGGTGTCACAGCGCTCGCGGTAGCCCTCCAGGGGATAGCGGGAGACGCTTGCGCCTAGGAACAGGAGGTCGTCGAAGTGGGGCAGCCAGCGCTTGGCTCCGAAGCCGCGGATGTCGTAGATGCCTTCCCGGGCGGCGCGCTGGATCTCCCAGATCGTGTGCCGGTCGAAGAGGTAGGACTCGCGCAGCCCCGGATGCCAGCCGTTGTGGGACATCAGTACCTACCCGCGTTGTCGACCTTGAAGGTGTAGAGCTGGCGGGCAGAGCCGTAGCGGCGAAACTCGCCGGGATCGATGTCATCGAAGCCCGCTCGCTCCA
>PSLH01000157.1:0-1871 GCA_040289505.1 Thermoleophilia bacterium
GAGGATCGTGGCCAGCCCCAGTCTGGTCGCCTCGGCCTCCATGGCCTGGGCCAGGATCTTGTCGCTCCGGACGCTCCGGTCTTTCTTCGCCGCGTGCGCTTCCTTCGCCCTAGGCCCTCCTCGCCTCCCTCAGCCAGGCAACGCCTTGTACTCGTCTGCCGACCAAGCGCATACGGAGCGTGCTCTCCAGCAGGAGCCTACGTCGAGCCGAGGAGCCACACCCTCCTCTTCCATCGGCGCAGCGCTGTGCTCGCGGTCGGCGTCGCGCGCTCTGCCGAGGGCCAGCCCATGCGCGTTCAAGGCCACGTCTGGTCCCTGGATGACGGCGGTGCCAGCGGGGACGGCACTGTCACCCACCGGGCCCCGCTGGAGGGACGGTTGCTCGTGGAGGCAGGCGGCGACGTGGTCGTCCTCGCCGCCTTCGCTGACACCCCCGCCCGCGCGCTCGCTCTCATCGAGCGCTCTTCCCGTGCACCCTTTCCCGCCTTCGCACGAAAGCGCCGCTCCCATGATGGGCGACGGCTAGCTCGCGCTCGCCGTCCGTCTCCCCGGCTCTCGGGCGTCGGCAAGCTGTACGCGCGCTCCCTCCTCACGCTCGACCTCTTGACCGACCGCGCCACAGGGGCAACGATCGCCGCCCCAGAGCTCGACCCGGGCTTCACGCGCTCCGGAGGCTACGGCTTCGTGTGGCCGCGGGATCTCGCCTACGTCGTCCTAGGGTTGCTCGCTGCTGGGCGGGGAGACATGGCCGCTTCTGCCCTACGCTGGCTGGCCCGGCATCAGGCTCCTGAGGGGCTGTGGCTCCAGCGCTATTGGACAGACGGATCGCTGGCTCCTTCCTGGGGGCTTCACCAGGTCGATGAGACAGGAGCCGCTCTGTTTGCCTACGAGGCAGCCTGGCGTGAGCTCGGAGACCACGATCTCGACTGCGAGCTCTGGCCTTCGGCGCGGACAGCCGCCGACCTCCTCTCTCGCTTTGTCGACGGCGACAGCGGCCTTCCTCTCCCCAGCGTCGATCTCTGGGAAGAGCGGGACGGGCAGCACGCGTACTCGGCTGCCGCGGTCTACGGAGGGCTAGCGGCGGCCGCGCCGCCACGAGCCGAGCCGGGCCCCAGGGTACGCGGAGTCAGCGGAGCAGGTGCGCGCAGGGATCGAGCGTTCTCTGTGGAGCGACGAGCACGGCCGCTACCTTTGCTCCCGCTGGGTGGCGCGCCGCGACGGCGACGGCAGCCCCGTTCCTGCCATCTTCGAGCGCGGTTTGCCCTACCCGACACGCGCGGTGCGCAGCGCCGACTCCTTCGACAGCCGTGTGGACAGCTCCCTCCTCGGGCTTGCCTGGCCATTTCGGGCCGTAGACCCTGCCTCAGCTCGGATGCGGGCTACCGTAGCCGCCATCGAGCGCACGCTCGTCTTGCCGGACGGAGGAGTCCTCCGCTACGAGGGAGATAGCTACGCTGGCGGAAACCCCTGGGTCCTTGCCACGCTTTGGCTAGGCCTCTACTACCGTCAAATCGGAGACCGCGACGGCTGGCGCCGGTGTCTGGAGTACGCCCTGGCTCGAGCCACCCCGCTCGACCTCCTCCCCGAGCAAGTCAGCCCCGACGGTCGACCGGCTTGGGTCCTGCCCCTCGCCTGGAGCCACGCCCTGTTCATTCTCGCCGTGCGACCGGAGCTGGATATCGTCCGCCGCCAGGGGAGCAAGAGGAAGGCAAGACAACACCCCAACGTCCCTGCTTGACCGAGCCCGAGCCCCGCGCGAGGAGGGTTGCCGTCTCCACGTGCGGCGTGTGCGGGAACATGTCTAGACCTGGAGGAGCCGGAACGCCTCCAGCCGCCGACCTGGGACAGCGTCCGTTGGGACAGGCTCCCCC
>PSLH01000157.1:2045-2872 GCA_040289505.1 Thermoleophilia bacterium
AGTCCTTCGCCGGCTGCCGTCGTCCCTGATCGTCTTGGTACTGCTCGCCGGCGGGATCGCAGCTGGCATCGCCATCGCCGCAGGCGCGAAGGACGCTCCGCCGACGCTCTCGCCGATCAGCGCGCAGTTCGACGCCAACGCGAGAGCGACGAGCTACACGGTGACTGCGGCCAGTAGCTCCGGCAGAGCGCTCGCCTACGACTGGTCGCTCAAGCCGCCCGCCGACGACCCGAGCTGCAGCGAGTTCTTCGTCACGCCTGGCCAGCCCAACCGGGCGGTGTGGTTGCACGGCGACGACAACGGCTGCCACCATGCCGGCATCCAGCACGAGGGCGACGTCACGGTCGTCGTCAGCGACGGGCTCTTCAGCTGCACGGCGACCTACCACGGCACGCTCAGCGGTACTGGACCTGCGCCCGGCCCCTGCTCCGACCTGCGCCCGCCCACCTCGACCGAGACGACCACCACGCCCATGACGACAGGACAGCACAAGGTCGTCGACCCGGTCGAGGATCCGACGCTCGCCTACAAGCGTGTCATGGGCGAGCTCTCCAAGGAGAATCTCAAGATCGCCAAGGAGGGCGGCCTCTTCTCCTTCATTCCCTACTTCAAGGACGCCGTCAAGGGCACGAGCGGCCTCAAGGAGAAGGACACCTTCGTCGAGGCGCTCCTCGACACGATCGGACTGTCGAAGAGAGGGCTGGGGACGGCAGCGTTCAAGAAGGCGTTCGCGGTGATCTCGATCGTCGGGGACGTGTCGGCGATCACCTTCAACGTCGGCGCGCTCTACGAGGGCTTACAGGCCGCCGACCCTCCCCGCCCCGACT
>PSLH01000020.1:0-1584 GCA_040289505.1 Thermoleophilia bacterium
CCGTCCGTGGTCTCGATCAGGTAGACGCCGATGACGCGCTCGGTCGCCTGGTGGAGGAGATCGATCGGCTCGAGCACACGACGATCTTAAGGCGAAGGCAGCGTTCCTGACGGAGCGAGGATCTCGATTCCGTGAGCCGCGGCGATCTTCGCTACCCGCGCGGGATCCACGGAGAGCGACGTGGGCGGAAGCGTCGGGGAGCCGGCAAACTCGGCCGCCTCGCTCACGAGCCGCTCGAAACCGGATGGCGAGCAGACGACGAGCCAGCGGGCCTGCTCGGACTCCACGCGGTAGACGTGGGGGACGCCCGGGGCGCGACCGCACACTCGCCGGCCCCTAGCACCACCTCATCGCCGCCGGCGGCGGCCACGTCGGCGTGGCGAAGCAGCGTGTGGAGGTCCTGACCGTGGTCGGGGAAGAGGGCGATGCCGATACTCGCCTCCACCTCGACGACAATCCCGGCCAGCGGGATGGGCTCGTCCAGTGCCCGGGTGAGGCGGCCTGCGACCGTCCATGCAGCCTGTTGCCGGGCCGCTCCCGGAGCGAGGACCGCGAACTCGTTGCCGCCCAGGCGGGCAGGCGTGTCGTCCTCGGGCAGTGCTGAGCGCAGCCGCCGGCCGAGTTCCCTCAAGACGAGGTCTCCGGTCTGATGGCCGAGCGTGTCGTTGATCTCCTCGAAGCGGTCGAGGTCGAGCAGGAGCACGACCAAGCTCGAGCCCCCGCCGCGCGCCTCCTCCAGCGACCGCTCCAGCCGCGCGCGGAAGAGGAGGCGGTTGAGCAGGCCGGTCAGGTGGTCGTGGCGGGCCTGGTGTTCGATCTTGCGCACGTGCGCTTGCAGCCGCGCTGTCACCCGGCGCAGGATGGGAAGGAGCGCCGCGTACAAGGCAAGGAGCGCCAGACCGAGGGCGAGCGCGATCGGCAGGAAGGTCTTGCGGGCAGCGGCCGCCACCGGGCTGTAGTCCTGGTACAGCTCGAAGACTCCCACCGGCGCTGGGGAGTGAAACCGCACCGGCGCGTAGGCCTTAAGCACCTGCAGGTTTCGCCCGCTGCCCTTTCGCGGTTGAGACGGCTCACCGTGCTGACGGTGCTGCCGCCGAGCGCGGCGCCCACGTGCTCGTTGGCGACTCGTGTCCCGATCAGGGTGTGGTCGTTTGAGTAGGTGATCAACCCGCCTCCGTTCCAGAGCTTGACGCGCACAGCGCCGCTGACCAGCACCTGGCGCCGGAAGAGCCGGTCGAGGTGGCTGCGGAGCGCTCGGTCCACCGGGGCTTCCAAGTCGGGAGGGCGTAGGTGGTCGCGGAGGATCGTGTGGGCGACGAAGCGGGCGTGGAAACGAACTGCGCTCTCGGCCTGGCCGGTGGCGTAGCGGTGCGCAAACCACAGAAGGCCGGCGGCGGCCAGGGCGAGCGCGAACGCCGTGTAGACGGCGAAGCGCAGGACGAGCCGCGGCGGCCCCGCCGCCGCGCGCGCATGTCGGCAGGTCAAGGTCGCTTCCCCGGTCAGCGAGCGGTTCGATGTGCTCGGCAGCCTCGCCGTCGCGGGGGCAGGTTGGGAGAGCAGCCCTGCTCGGTGTCTCGACCCCCG
>PSLH01000020.1:1692-9367 GCA_040289505.1 Thermoleophilia bacterium
CCTGCCGGCGAGCGCCTGCGCCAGGTCGGCGATCAGGTCGTGGGCCGACTCGATCCCCACCGAGAGCCGGATCAGATTGCGGGGGCAGGCAAACGGCGCATCCGCCGTCGAGGCGTGCGTCATCCGCGCCGGGTGCTCGATGAGGCTCTCGACCCCGCCCAGGCTCTCGGCCAAGGTGAAGATCCTGGTGCGGGCGCAGAGATCGACCGCCTCCTGCTCCGTTTCGACGAGGAAGGAGACCATGCCGCCGAAGTCGCGCATCTGGCGAGCGGCGAGCTCGTGGCCTGCGTGTTCGGGCAGACCCGGGTAGAGCACCGTCTGTACGCGCGGGTGGGAAGCGAGGAACTCCGCCACCGCGCGGGCGTTCGAGCAGTGCTGGCGCATGCGCACGGCCAGCGTCTTCAGCCCGCGCAGGACGAGCCAGCAGTCGAGCGGCCCAGGGACGGCGCCGAGCGACTTCTGGAGGAAGCGCAGGTGCTCGGCGACGGTCGGGTCGGCGGTGGCGGCGAAGCCGCCGACGACATCGGAGTGGCCGCCCAGGTACTTGGTCGTGGAATGGAGGACGACGTCGGCGCCGAGCTCGAGCGGCTGCTGCAAGTAGGGGGTGGCGAAAGTGTTGTCGACGACCACGAAAGCGCCGGCGGCGTGGGCGGCCTCAGCGGCGGCGCGGATGTCGACCACGTTGAGGAGTGGATTGGTGGGCGTCTCGATCCAGACGAGGCGGGCTCGCTCGTTCAGGTGCGCGGCCAGATTGGTCGACATCTCCTCCGCTGAGACGTAGTCGAACGTGTACCCCTTCGGCTCGTAGACGCGCGAGAACATGCGGTAGACGCCGCCGTAGACGTCGTTCACGCAGACGACGCGCTCTCCTGGGTCGAGGAGGTGCATGACCGTCGCCACCGCGCCCAGGCCGGAGGAGAAGGCGAGCCCGTGCTCAGCCCCTTCCAGCGAGGCGAGGCAGCGCTCCAGCGCCGTCCGGGTGGGGTTGGCAACGCGGGAGTAGTCGTAGCCCTTGTGCACGCCCACCGCCTCTTGGGCGAAGGTCGAGGTCTGGTAGATAGGCACGACGACGGCGCCGGTGGCAGGGTCGGGCTCCTGGCCCTCGTGGATAGCCCGCGTCTCGAAGTCCATGGATGGATGCTAGCCGGGACGTGCCCGAAGTCGCGTCTGGCGGACGGAGGGCGAGAGCGGCGCTTCCCCGCGTCGCTTTTGAGCCTGGTACCTCTGGCTACGAATCGGTGGTGGCGACGGCGCTTTCCTAGCCCGATCGCGCGTCGAGAGAGGTTGTCGAGAAAGACCAGGGGCAAAAGGCAGGCACGAGAGGATCTCGAGGAGTACCCTCTCGTTGTGAGCAAGCGAGCGCGGAAGAGGGGCGCAAGCCCGCAGCGGGCGCTCGTCCAAGCGTGCAGGGGGGTCCCCGAGCTTTCCCAGACGGCGGTCGAGGTTGCCCGTCGTCTCCAGGGGATGGGCGCCATTGCCACCGCTATTCCGCCCGAGGAGCCGGCGCCGGCAATGGGCGAGGGGACGGTAGCGGTGGCACTCGATGGGTGCGGGGCTGCTTGCACCCGCCGCGCGCTCGAGGCTCAGGGCCTGGCTACCACGAGCATCGTCCTCGAGGAGCTGGAGGACGACGAGCGACCCCTCGCCGAGCGGGTCATGGCCCGGCTCGGCTCCCCTCCCCTCGCTCCTCGAGGGCGTCGGTCGCGGACCCGGCCACCGCGTCCCAAGGCTCCGGCGTCCACCTCCCGCGTCGAGCGGGCCCACTCCCTGGGGGACTACCTGCGTGCCCTCTACGCCCTCTCCTCGCCAGTGGCGGAGTGCGGGGCAGTGGTGCACGACGCTCCTGCCCTCGCTGCCCACCTCGCCGCCATGCTCGGCGTCTCCCGTCCCACGGGCGGCGAGATGCTGCGGCGCCTGGAGGAAGGAGGCCTGGTGCGGCGCGGGCCGAGCAAGGAGGTGCTCTTGACCGACAAGGGGCGGGCTCTGGCCGAGAGGGCGGTGCGCAGGCAACGGGTGCTGGAGCGGTTTGTGGTCGACTTCCTGGGAGGGAGCGTGGCCGACTGCGCTGGGGAGGCCTCGGCCCTGGAGGCGGCCATGGACGGGCACATGGTGGAGCGGATCTACGAGCGGCTGGGACGGCCGGAGCGCTGCCCGCACGGCTGGCCTGTCGATCCTGCGCGGGAGCGGCAGGAGCAGCGCTCGCTTGTCGCACTCTCGGCCGTGGCCGCGGGAGAGGAGGCGACGGTCGTGGCTCTGGCCGAGACCGACGACGCCGTGGTCGGCTGGCTCGTAGAGCAAGGACTAGCGCCTGGGGCGGAGCTCTCGGTGCTGGAGCGGGGGCCGGGCGGGGAGCCCCTGGTCGTGCTCGTCTGCGGGGAGCGGCGCTTTCTGGGTCGAGCTCCCGCCCAGGCGGTACTCGTCCACCGCCGGGAGCCGCGCTCGGCCTAGGCGCGATCTAGAGCCGGCTCTCTTGCCGGTGGCGGGCAAGGTACTCGAGGAGGTCGGAGCGGGTCAGCACCGCCTGCGGGCGCCCGTCTTGGGCTACCACCACGGCAGCGCCGGCCCCCGTGAGGTCGGCTACCACCTCTTCCACCGAGTCGTCGACGTCCACGGCGGGCAGGGGCGGGCCCATCACCGCTGTCACCTCCTCGCCCAGGGCGTCAGGGTCGCGGAAGACGCGATCGAGGAGGCCCCGCTCGGTGAGGGCACCGATGACGTCGGCCAGCGACTCGGCCGGCTGGCGGCGCACGACCGGAAGTTGGGAGATGCCATAGCGCTGCATGAGCTCGATGGCGTGCCCCACCTTCTCGTGGGCGCCGCAGACGACGAGGTCGGGGGGGACGCCGTCCAGGGAGTGCTTGAGGGCCAGCACGGCGGCGATGGTGGGAAGCGGCGCCCGCCGCTCTAGGAAGCCGTGCTCCAGCATCCAGTTGTCGTCGTAGATCTTGGAGAGGTAGCCGCGACCCCCATCGGGGATCGTCGTCAGCACGGTGATCCCCGGCCCGTACTTCTCGGCCGTTTTCAGCATGGCGTACACGGACGTGCCGCCCGAGCCGCCCGCGAGAATGCCCTCCTCTCGGGCGAGGCGACGCGCGGTGAGGAAGGAGTCGCGGTCGGACACGCGCACGTACTCGTCGACGACAGAGGTGTCCAAGGTGGCAGGAAACGAGTCCTTGCCGATCCCCTCCACCAGGTAGGGGTGGACAGGGCCGCCGGAGAAGATCGATCCCTCTGGGTCGGCTCCGACGAGGAGGATGTCGGGCTTGCGCTTCTTCAGGTAGCGGCCGATGCCGGTGATGGAGCCGCCGGTACCCACCGACACCACCACCGCGTCGAGCTCGCCGCCCGTCTGCTCCCAGATCTCGGGCCCGGTGGTGTGGTAGTGAGCGGCCGGGTTCTCGGGGTTGGAGTACTGGTCGGGCTTGTAGGCGCCTGGGATCTCCTCGGCCAGTCGGTCGGAGACGGAGTAGTAGCTCTCCGGCGAGTCCGGCTCGACGGCGGTGGGGCAGATCACGACCTCGGCTCCGTAGGCGCGGAGGAGGGCGATCTTCTCCGGGGAGACCTTGTCGGGGACGACGAAGATGAGGCGGTAGCCCTTGATCGCCGCTGCCAGGGCCAGGCCGACGCCGGTGTTGCCCGAGGTGGGCTCCACGATGGTGCCCCCGGGGCGGAGCTTGCCCGCTCGCTCGGCCGCCTCGATCATGCGCAAGCCGATACGGTCCTTGTTCGAGCCGCCAGGGTTCAGGTGCTCGAGCTTGGCAAGGAGCGTGCAGCCGAGCTCGATCCCGACTTTCTGCAGCCGTACGACGGGGGTATGGCCGACGAGGTCGAGGATGGTGGGGTAGGCCCTGGCCACGGCGGAAGCGTAACCGGGCCCACATCGCCAACGCTCAAGGGAGATGCCGGCAGTGACGATAGAGGAGAGCGTGGAAGCGGCAGCTCCGATCCCTTGGCGCCCCCTCGGCCAGCTCTTCGTCGAGAAGGGGCTGATCACCGAGACTGAGCTGGAGGGGGCGCTTGCTGAGCAGGAGCGCACCGGCAAGCGTCTGGGCGAGATCCTCGTCTCCAGTCGCCTTGTCTCCGGCCCTGACCTGACAGCAGCGCTCATGGAGCAGCTCGGGGTGGAGGTGCAGCGGGACGAGGGCTTCGGCTCAGGCCTGTGGGCCGAGATCCGGCGGCGCCACCCCCGCGCCCGCCTGCGCCACAAGCCCGAAAGGCCTGAGGAGCGAGCGCCCGCTGGCGATCCTTCAGTAGAGCTGGGGCGGCCTGAGAGGTCTTTCCAGGGAAACGACGCGGCCCAAGACAGGAAGGAGGAGGCTCAGAAAGAGCGCCCGAGCCTCGTCGTCCTGGAAGGGATGCTGGACGAGATCGAGATGCGATCGGAGCTCGACGAGCCGCGGGCTCAGGCGTCGCCGCCTCCCACGCCGCCTGCGGCAGCGCCGCTCAGCAAGGGGGCAGCGGAGCGGCTGGCCGCGCTCGAGGTCGACTTGGCCGAGGAGCGGGCGGCAGGGGCAGCTGCCCTGGCCGAGGCGGAGTCCCTCAAGCGACAGGCGAAGGAGTCGGCCAGCCAGATGGCTGAGCTGGAGGCAGCCTTCGCCTCGGAGAGGGAGGCGCAGCGCACGACCGAGGAAGAGGTCGAGCGACGACCGAAAGAGTGCGAGGCGGAGGCGCGCCACGGCCGCGAAGAGCCGCGGGAGAGAGAGATCGAGGCCTTGCACCGCGAGCTCGACGAGGCTCGGGCCAAGGCCGACCAGGCCCGGCTGACCGAGCTCGAGGCAGCGTGGGAGCGGCAGATTCGGGCCACCGAGAGGCTTGCCCAGGTTCAGGCGTCGCTTACATCCCTCCAGGCCGAGCTCGAGCGCCTGCGCTGCTCCGCGGCCGAGTTGCGGAAAGCGCTTGAGGTCGCCCGCGCGCGACTCGACCGGGCCGAGCGAGAGAGTGCTGCTTACGCCCAGTCGCTCGAGTCCGAGCGGCGGGCGCGGAGCCAGGCAGAGGAAGAGGCGCGGCGGCTCAAGGTCGAGCTGGAGGCGCCGGCAGAGAAGCTCATCGAGGCCTGAAAGAAGGCGAGCGAGCGCGAGCTCGAGCCGGAGGAAGCCCCGGGGCTGCGAGCGAGGAAGCAGGCGGAGAGGAATCCTTAATCTGGGAGGCGAAGGCAGGAGACGCCGAGGCTGCCGCGCAGAGCGAATCGGCTTCACTAGAGGCGCTCCGCCGCCAACCTCAGGAGCTTGAGGGGCGACTGGCTCCGGCCGAGGCCAAAGCTCCCGAGACGGCGCTACGTCAGCGGCGCGAGAGAAGGTGGGAGCTAGCCGGCCAGCGTTCCTCGTGACCGAGCGGGGCCGCTCGTCGCTTCCCCGCGATCGTCGCCCCTGCGGCTACTTCGCTCCTCTGGTGTAAAAGCCGCGAGCGGCTAGCGGGCCAGGAGCTCGGGCCCCCTCCGCGCCCTGCACCCCCGCCCTCAGTGTCGGAAGTGGCGGCGCCCGGTGAACACCATGGCCGCCCCTGCCGCCTGCACGGTGGCGATCACCTCCTCGTCCCGCTTGGAGCCGCCTGGCTGGATGATCGCCCGAACGCCGGCCCGGAGGGCGATCTCAGGTCCGTCGGGGAAGGGGAAGAAAGCGTCGGAGGCGAGCACGGCGCCCTGGAGATCGTGGCCCAGCTCCTGGGCCTTCTCGACGGCGATGCGGGCCGCGTCCACCCTGCTCATCTGGCCGGCGCCGATGCCCAAAGTCCGGAGGCCCTTAGCCAGGACGATGGCGTTCGAGGTCACGTGCTTGCAGACCCGCCAGGCGAACACGAGGTCCTCCCAGGTGGCCTCGTCGAGCTGTCCGCAGACCACGCGCATCCCCGCTTTGACCTCGAGGGCGGTATCCGCATCCTGGACGAGGAAGCCACCCGGCACCCGGCGGAAGTCGCGCTCGCCTAGCTGGCGCTTGGGGGGCAAGGGCGCTGTCAGCACCCGGGTTGGCTCCTTCTCCCGCAGCCAGGCCAAGGCCTCCTCGGCGTAGGCAGGCGCCATCAGGACCTCCACGAACTGGTCGCGAAGCCTCCTGCCGAGCGCTCCTGAGACGCGGCGGTTGAGGCAGACGACCCCTCCGTAGGCGGACACGGGATCGGCGGCCTTTGCCCGCTCGTACGCCTCCTCGACGGTGGCCGCTTCCGCCACCCCGCAGGGATTGGCGTGCTTGACGATGACGCAGGCCGGGCGCTCGATGTCGGCAAGCAGGCGGCTGGCCGCGGCCAGGTCGTTCAGGTTGTTGAACGAGAGCGGCCGGCCCTGGAGCTGCTCGACCTGGGAGAGGAGGTGCCCTGCCGCCCCCTCCTCGGCGTAGTAGGCAGCTCGCTGGTGGGGGTTCTCGCCGTAGGCGAGATCGAGCGTCTTTCGCAGCGCCAGGGCGAGGCGCTCCGGGAAGGGATCGCCGGCGCCCATCCAGGAGGCGATGCTCGCCTCGTAGGCCGCGGTGAGGGCGAAGGCCTCCGTGGCCAGGCGCCTGCGGGTGGCGAGGGAGAGGCCGCCCGTCTCTGCCAGCTCCTGCAGCACTGCTCCGTACTGGGTCGGGCTCGACAGCGCGGCCACGTTGGCGAAGTTCTTGGCGGCGGCGCGGAGGAGGGCAGGGCCGCCGATGTCGATCATCTCCACCGCCTCGGCCTCGCTTCCTCCCTCCCGGCCCGCCACCTCGGCGAAGGGGTAGAGGTTGACGCAGACGAGGTCGAAGGCACGGATCCCGAGACGCCGCAGGGCGTCCACGTCCTCCCGACGGTCGCGGCGGGCCAGGATGCCGGCGTGGATAGCCGGGTGGAGCGTCTTCACCCGGCCGCCCAGGAGCTCGCCGACGCCGGTCAGGGCCTCTACCCGCGTCACCGGCAGCCCGCGCTCCTCGAGGAAAAAGGCAGTGCCGCCGCTGGCCACGAGCTCGGCGCCGTGCTCGACGAGTCCCCGGGCAAGGTCGGCCAGGCCGGTCTTGTCGTAGACGGAGATGAGCGCCCGCTCGATCACGGAAGGAGGCTGCGCACGACCTGGGGGAGGAGGCGGTGCTCGACGGACTGGAGGCGCTCCCGCAGCGTGTCAGGGGTATCCCCGGGGAGGATCGGTATCCGCTCCTGGGCCAGGATGGGCCCCGAGTCCACGCCCTCGTCGACGAGGTGGACGGTCACGCCTGTCTCCGTCGCTCCCGCCGCCAGAGCCTCCTCGATAGAGCGGGTACCGGGAAAGGCCGGAAGCAGCGAAGGGTGGACGTTCACCACCCGGCCGGGGAAGCGGTCGAGGAAAGAGGGGGTGAGGAGGTGCATGTAGCCAGCGCACACGATCAGGCTGGCGCCGTGCTGCTCGAGCCAGTCGGCCATGGCCAGGTCGCGCTCGGCCCGGGACGAGTAGTCCTCGAGCGGGAAGGAAGCAGCGGGGATGCCGGCCTCTTCCGCCCGGCGCAAGGCCCGCACGCCCGGCTTGTTGGAGGCCACGGCCACCACCGGCAGGCCCTGATCGATGAGAGCCTGCAGGTTCGTCCCCTCCCCTGATACGAGGACCCCGATCACGCCCGCTCGATGGTGCCGATGACGAGGTCGTGGGAAGAGGGCCGATCGAGCACCGCCAGGTAGCCGATGCCCAGGTTGAACACGCGCCGAAGCTCCTCCTCGGCCACGTGGCGACCGAGCCACCGAAAGACGGCGGGCCGCTCCC
>PSLH01000020.1:9377-11079 GCA_040289505.1 Thermoleophilia bacterium
GGGCCTGCCAGTCGATCTCCGCTCGCAGCCCCGGCGGCAAGACGCGGCCCAGGTTGCCGAGGATGCCCCCCCCGGTGACGTGGGCGAGGGCGTGCACGTCGGCGCGGGCGCGCAGGGAGTGCACCTCGTCCAGGTAGAGGCGAGTGGGAGCAAGCAGGTCAGGCCCGTCGTAGTCTTCCTCCTCGAGCACCCGCCGCACCAGGGTGAAGCCGTTCGCGTGCACCCCTGCCGAGCGGAGACCGACCACGGCGTCGCCCTCCTCGACCCTGGAGCCGTCGATGAGCCGATCTCGATCGACGATGCCCACGCACGTCCCGGCGAAGTCGAGCTCCCCCTCCTGGTAGATGCCTGGCAGCTCGGCCGTCTCGCCGCCCACGAGGGCGCACCCTGCCTCTCGGCAGACCTCGGCCGCGCCCTCGACCAGCTCCGCCACCTGCTCCAGGTCGAGGCTGGCTGCGGCCACGTAGTCGAGCAGCATGAGCGGCTCCGCCCCGCAGGTGAGGACGTCGTTGATGCAGTGGGCGGCGAGATCGCGGCCGCAGGCGCGAAGCTGGCCGCGCTGGCGGGCCAAAATCAGCTTGGTGCCGACCGAGTCGGTAGAGGCGGCGAGAAAGCGCCGCTCGTCCAGGGGGTAGAGGCCGGCAAAGCCGCCAAAGCCGGTAGCGCCGGTCGACTCGACCGCCGCCCGCAGTCGCTCCACGACTGCCTCCGCCTTGGCCAGGGATACCCCGGCAGCCTCGTAGGTGCTCACCCCTGCGAGTGTAGTCGCCCTGCCGCTTCCAGCCCTAGCTGTGAGGCACCATACCAGGGTGCCCTCGCCGCTCACGAGCTGGACGCTCGATCCTGCCGCTCTCCTTGCCCTGCTCGCCCTCGGCTCCATGTACGAGCGGCGGACGCGCACCTTGGCCGAGCGGGGAGCGCCGGTCCCCCGCTGGCGGCGAGCCTCCTTCCGCGCCGGCCTCCTCGTGCTCGCCTTCGCCTCCTTCTCTCCCGTCCACGCTTTGGGCGAGGAGACGTTCCAGTTCATGCACATGGCCCAGCACATCCTCATCGGCGAGGTGGCCGCCTTCCTCCTCGTCCTCGGCCTCACTGGGCCCATCCTCCGTCCCTTGCTCGCCGTTCGGGCGGTAGAGCGGCTGCGCTCGCTCGCTCATCCTCTTGTCGCCTGGCCTCTGTGGGCGCTCAACCTTTACCTCTGGCACCTGCCCACGCTCTACGAGGCCGCCTTGGCTCACGCTCCCGTGCACGCGCTCATGCACATCCTCTTCCTTGTCGCCGGGGCCCTCTTCTGGGCGCCGGTGCTGGAGCCGCTCCCGGCGCCTGCCTGGTTCGGGAGCGCCGCCAAGCTCTTCTACGTCGTGGCCGCCCGGCTTGCGGGCATGGTGCTCGCCAACGTGCTTTTCTGGGCGGAGCGACCCTTCTACCGGCCGTACGTGCACGCCGGGAGCCCCTGGGGGATCTCCCCGCTAGCCGACCAGGGCATTGCCGCCTCGATCATGATGGTGTTCGACGGAGTGGTGACCATGGCCGCTATCGCCTGGCTCTTCCTGCGGCTGGCGAGCGAGGGGGAGCTTCGCCAGGCGCTGATCGAGCAGGGCGTCGATCCCGCCACCGCCTCCCGCGCTGTCCGCTACGGCCGGGGCCACGAGCTCGCCCGTCGCTGAGCTTCCCGCTTGGGCAGAGGCGGGCGCCCACGACCCTG
>PSLH01000020.1:11147-12783 GCA_040289505.1 Thermoleophilia bacterium
CCACCGAGATCCTGGCCCGGCCACACCGCGGGCGCGCTGGGGCAAGACGATCAGGGAGTGGAGCAGATGTGCTCGCCGCGCTGCGCGCGACTAGGCCGGCGCCGGCTCGAAGCGGAGCTTCTCCAGCCGTCTTCCTTGGGGCACGCGGGTCGGGTAGCGACCGGTTAGGCAGGCCCGGCAGAGGGCGCTGGCCGGGCGGGTGGTGGCCTCGGTCAGGCCTTCCAGGGAGAGGTAGGCGAGGCTCGTCGCTCCTACGTACGCACGCACCTCCTCCACCGACCGGGAGGCGGCGATGAGCTGGCCGTGGTCGGGGAGGTCGATGCCGTAGAAGCAGGGGGCGATCACGGGCGGGGAGGAGATGCGCAGGTGCACCTCCCGCGCGCCCGCCTCGAAGAGCATGGCCACGAGCTGGCGCATGGTGTTGCCGCGCACGATGGAGTCGTCAACCACGACCACGCGCTTTCCTGCCACCTCGTCCAAGGGGTTGAACTTGAGCCGGATCCCCTGCTGACGGAGCTCTTGGTCGGGCTGGATGAAGGTGCGGCCCACGTAGCGGTTCTTGATCAGCCCCTCGCTGAAGGGGATACCGCTGGCCCGGGCGAAGCCGACGGCGGCGGGAGTGCCCGAGTCAGGGATTGGCAGCACGAGGTCGGCCTCGACCGGGGCCTCCTGGGCCAGCCGCTCGCCCATGCGCACGCGAGCGGCGTGCACCTCCACCCCGTCCAGGTGGGAGTCGGGGCGAGCGAAGTAGAAAAACTCGAAGACGCAGAGGGCTTGGGACTCGGCTGGGGCCACTGCCTCGGTCACTCGCGGCCCTCCCTCGTCGACCACGACGAGCTGGCCAGGCTCGAGATCCCGCTCGAAGGCGGCTCCCAAGAGATCGAAGGCACACGTCTCTGAGGCGACTACCCAGTCGCTGCCGAGGCGCCCCATGGAGAGCGGGCGAAAGCCGTGGCGGTCGCGAAAGGCAAGGAGCTTGCCCTCGGAGATGGCTGTCACCGAGTAGGCCCCCTCCATCTCGGCCATGGCCGCCGCCACCGCTTCCTCAGCCGGCCGCTCGTCGTTTGCGATGAGCGCGGCGATGAGCTCGGAATCGGAGCTCGAGCGGAGGAGCACGCCCTCCTCCTGGAGCCGCTCCCGGAGCTCGCTGGCGTTGACGAGGTTGCCGTTGTGGCCGAGGGCGACCGTGCGGACCCGGCCGTGGTGGATAAGGGGCTGGGCGTTCGCCCAGGCAGAAGAGCCGGTGGTCGAGTAGCGAGTGTGGCCGATCGCGATCTCCCCCCGAAGCCCCCGCAGCTTGCGCTCGTCGAACACCTGGGTGACCAGGCCAAGCTCGCGGAGCACGGTCAGGCGGCCTCCCTCGCTGACCGCGATCCCTGCCGACTCCTGGCCTCGGTGCTGGAGGGCGTGCAAGGCGAAGTGGGTCAGCCGGGCCACGTCGCGGCCGGGGGCGTAGATGCCGAAGACGCCGCACACTAGTCGCGCTCTCCCTCGTACTCTCTGCGCAGCTCGTCCAGGGAGCGCCCGAGCAGGCGATCTCCTCCCGCGGTGCCGAGCTGGCGCAGCGCGAGCCCCATCTTCTGGAGTCGAGCGACCTCCTGCGGGTGGCAGGAGAGGATGGCGGCCGCGCTTCCCA
>PSLH01000020.1:12895-26756 GCA_040289505.1 Thermoleophilia bacterium
AGCAGCGGGGAGCGGCCTGCCACAGGAAGCGGACGACCTCGGCCCAGCCTGAAAGATCGAGCTCCGGCGGCGCGGCCACCGCCACGACGGCATCCCCCGGGCGCCAGCCCCGGGGCACCCGGCGTACGTCGGGGACGAGGCCAACGCAGCCCACTACCGGCGTGGGCGGGATGGCCCGCCCGGCCGTCTCGTTATAGAGCGAGACGTTGCCGGAGACGACGGGGAGGGCGAGCGCCTCGGCGGCCTGGGCCACCCCCTCGATTGTCTGGGCCAGCTCCCAGCCGATCTCCGCCTTCTCGGGGTTGCCGAGGTTGAGGCAGTCGGTCAGGGCCAGCGGCTGCGCGCCCACGCAAGCCACGTTGCGGGCGGCGTCGACGACCGCCAGCGCCCCTGCTCGGAAGGGGTCTCGCTCGCCTAGGGGAGGGCCGTCCAGGGAGACGGCCAGGCCGCGCCAGGAGGGCCGTAGCCGAAGCACGGCGGCATCGAGGCCGGGGCGGCGGACGGTGCGCGACCCGACCAGGTAGTCGTACCGCTCGTAGACGAAGCGCCGGCTACGCAGGTTGGGATCGGAGAGAGCGGCCGGGCGCGGCCCCGGAGGGAGAGGGCGCGGTCGCCGGCGCACCTGGTAGCGGGGGCACTCCTCGGTCAACAGGCGGACGGGAATGTCGGCCAGAAGCTCGCCGGCGAAGAAGGCCCGCAGCGATCCCGAGGGAGTGACCTGCCCGATCTCCGCCCAGGGAAGCTCCCAGCGCTCGATCACGGCCGCCGCCTCGGCCAGTCGCTCCGGCCGCACTGCCGCCACCATACGCTCCTGGCTCTCGGAGATCATGATCTCCCAGGGCTCGAGGTCGGGCTCCCGGAGCGGCACCCGATCGAGGTGGCAGTCGACCCCGGCTCCGTCTCTGGCCATCTCGGCCAGGGCCGAGGCTAAACCGGCGGCGCCGCAGTCCTGGAGCGACTCGACGAGGCCACGCTCCACCAGCTCCAGCGACACCTCGATCAGGCGCTTGCCGGTGAAGGGGTCGCCGATTTGGACGGACGGGCGCTTGTCCTGGGAGGCCTCGTCCAGCTCCTGGCTGGCGAGCACGCTCGCCCCCCCGATGCCGTCCCGGCCGGTACTCGCCCCGTAGAGAAGGAGCGAGAGGCCGGCCCTAGTCGCTCGAGCTCGGGTCAGCTTCTCCACGGGGAGGAGGCCCACGCACATGGCGTTGACCAGGCAGTTGGAGCGGTAGGCTGGGTCGAAGACGGTCTCGCCCGCCACGGTGGGGACGCCTACCGAGTTCCCGTAGTGGCCGATCCCGGCCACCGCGCGCTGGAAGCGGTCGTCGGGCGCCCCGAAGCGGAGGCCGTCCAGGATGGCGACCGGTCGTGCCCCCATGGCCACGATGTCGCGGAGGATGCCTCCCACCCCTGTGGCGGCGCCCTGGAAGGGCTCCACGGCCGAGGGGTGGTTGTGGCTCTCCACCTTGAACGCGCAGGCAAGTCCCTGGCCGAGGTCGATCACGCCCGCGTTCTCCCCCGGCCCCTGGAGCACGCGCGGGCCGCGAGCGGAAAGCCGGCGGAGGAGCGGGGCCGAGTGCTTGTAGCCGCAGTGCTCCGACCACAGCAGGGAGAAGACGGCCAGCTCAAGGCGGTTGGGCTCGCGGCCGAGGAGAACGCGGATACGCTCCAGCTCCCCGTCGGTAAGACCGAGGGCGCGGTGGAGCTGGTGTTCTGCGACTGCCGTCAGATACCCCAGTCTATCCGGGAAGAGCGACGGTCCTCAGGCGGAGGGTTGGCCGGGGAGGACGGGGGCTCCCTCGCTAGCCTGACCGGCGTGACCCGAGGCTACGTCCCCCTCCTCCTCGTCCTCTCCGCCGCCTGGGGCGCCTCCTACCTCTTCATCAAGGTGGGGGTGCGCGACTTCGCACCCACGGTGCTCATGGACATCCGGCTCCTGCTGTCCAGTCCCTTCCTCTTTACCTTCCTCTGCCTTCGCGGAGGCGGGGCTCGCCGGGCCGCGTCCGAGGTGCGGGCTGCCTGGCGGGAGGGGATCGTCCTGGGGATCATCAACGCCGCCCTCCCCTTCACGCTGATCGCATGGGGCGAGAAACACGTCGACTCAGGGGTCGCCGCCATCGCCAACGCCAGCGTGCCCATCTTCGTCGCCCTGCTCGCCGCTCGCTACCGGCCCAGCGAGCGCGCCAGGGGAGCCCGCCTCCTCGGCATCGCGGTCGGGCTCGTGGGCGTGGGCGTTCTGGCCGGGGTCAGGCCTGAGGGCGGCCTGTGGGCGGTGGCAGGGACGCTGGCGGTAGTGGCGGCCTCGGTCTTCTACGCTGGTGGCGCGCTCTACGGCCAGGCCCGGACGAGCGGGCTCTCCGGCCCCGTGCTGGCGACGGCTACCACCATCTACGGCGGCCTTGTTCTCCTCCCCTTCGCCCTCGCTCAGCTCCCCGGGGAGCCGCCGGGATGGAAGCCGCTGGCCTCCGCTGTCGCCCTCTCCCTCGTCGGCACCGCGTTCGCCCAGCTTGTCCTTTTCCGCATGCTCCGTCTGTACGGAGCCTCGCGAGTCACGCTCGTCACCTACCTCCTCCCCCCGGCGGCGCTCGCGTATGGCGCCCTCCTCTTGGACGAGCCCGTCACCGTCCCTGCTTTGGTCGGGCTGATCCTCATCCTGCTCGGGGTCGCCCTCGGCTCCGGCCTTCTCCGCCTCGGCCGGCGGCCGGCCGTGGGGATGGCGCCGTAATCGAGGGGAAGGCGTCAGGCTGCGGCGGGCTCAGTCCGACGACGCCTTCTTTCCTGGTCGAGCTCTTGACGAGCAAGAAGGGCGAGCCGTTTTTGGCTGCTGTGTCTGCTCCCGACCCGGCGGGCGTCCTGGCCGAGATCGAGCGCTCGTCGGCCAAGCCGAGCAAGCTCGGTCGCTTCCTCATCGAGGTCGACGAGAGCGGAAGCTGGGAGCGAGCCGGCCTGATCGGCTTTCAAGCGAGGAACCGGCGCGGCCGCAATCGCCACCTTGGAGCGGATGGCGCTCCATCGTCGCGTCCGCGGCCGAGGCATCGCCTTCGAGCAAGGCGGGTTCTCGAGCGCTCCCTGCCTGGCCGACCTCGGCTACCACGGGCTGGAGCTGGAGATCGACGGCTTCAACAAGAGGGCCATCTGGCAGGTCGAGCGGACTGGTTTCGTGTGGGAAGGAAGGCGGCGGCGTGCCTACTGGCGCCACGGGGCGTAAACCGACGGCGTCCTCTTCGGCCTCGCCCAGGAGGACGTGGAGGGCCGAGGCGAGTAGGCATCATGACAAGGAGAAGAGGTGGCAAGCCGTGTCGGCATTCTCACGGGGGGCGGCGATTGCCCCGGCCTGAACGCGGTCATCCGGGCCGTCGTTCGCCGCTGCTCGAGTCGGGGCCAGGAGGTGGTGGGCATCCGCCAGGGATGGAGGGGCCTGGTCGACGACCTGGTCCGGCCCCTTGAGCCCAAGGACGTGTCGGGGATCCTCCCTCGCGGGGGCACCATTCTCGGCACGAGCCGTACCAACCCCTACCGCGTCGAGGGCGGCGTCGAGCGCGTGTTGGCTACGTTCTCCCGCCATCGGCTCGATGCCCTCGTGGCCGTGGGCGGCGAGGACACGTTGGGGGTGGCCAGTCGGCTTCACGCCGAGCACGGCTTCCCTGTGGTAGGGGTTCCGAAGACGATCGACAACGATCTCTCGGCCACCGACTACACGTTCGGCTTCGATACGGCCGTGGCGGTATGCACGGAGGCGATCGACCGCCTCCACACCACGGCGGAATCGCATAACCGCGTGATGGTGGTCGAGGTGATGGGCCGACACACCGGCTGGATCGCGGTCATGAGCGGCATCGCAGGAGGGGCCGACGTCGTCCTCATCCCCGAGTACCCGTTGACGGTCGAGCAGACTTGTCGCGAGCTCGAGCGCCGTCATGCCCGAGGTAAGGACTTCTCGATCGTGGTCGTGAGCGAGGGGTACAAGCTGACCTTCGAGTCGGGCGAGGAGCGGGAGGTCGTCCAGGAGGCAGAGGTCGACCAGTTCGGCCACGTTCGTCTGGGCGGGGTAGGGGAGGTGCTGGCACGGGAGATCGAGGCGCGCACCGGCTTCGAGACCAGGGTCACCGTCCTCGGCCACGTGCAGCGAGGGGGGTCGCCCACCGCCCGCGATCGCGTCCTTGCCACTCGTTTCGGGCTCAAGGCAGCCGACCTCGTCGACGAGGGGAGGATGGGCCGCATGGCTGCTCTGCGCGGCGATGCCATCGTGGACGTGCCCTTGGCTGACGCGGTAGCCCAGCTGAAGACGGTCCCGCCCGAGTGGTACGAGGTAGCGAGGGCCTTCTTCGGCTAGCCCTCTCTGGCGCCTGGCGCGGAGGGCTGGCCGGGGTTGCGCCCACGACGGGGGATGGCGGTGGGCGAGGTTGCGAGCGCACCCGGCCGCTACCTTTCCCAGCGATCGCTGTGAGGATCGAGAGCTCGTTCGAGGTGCCGGCGCCGCCCGAGCAAGCCTGGGCGCTCCTCATGGACGTGCCTCGCGTCATCCCCTGTATGCCGGGGGCTGAGCTGGTCGATACGGTGGACGAGTCGAGCTGGAAGGCGCGGGTGGCGGTCAAGCTCGGCCCCATCGCGCTGAGCTTCGACAGCGACGTGCGGCGCGAGGAGGCTGACGAGGTCGCCCGGCGCGCCCGGCTGGCGGTGCGGGCCCGGGAGACGCGGGGTCGGGGCGAGGCCCAGGCCAGCATCGAGTCGACCCTTGTTCCCCTGGACGGCGGCACCAGGGTCGAGGTGGTGACCGATCTCTCCCTGTCCGGCCCTCTCGCCCAGTACGGTCGCGGCGTCGTCCACGATGTCGCCTCGCAGCTCGTGGCCAGCTTCGCCGACTGCCTCCGCCGCCAGCTCGCAGGGTCGCAGGGAGAGGTAGAAGCGGCTACCCAGGCCCAGGCTCGGCCCGTGTCAGGGCTTCGGGTCGGCCTCGCGGCCATCCTCCGCTCCCTGGCTCGGCTCCTGCGCCTGCGCCGCTCTCGAGCGGAGGGAGGAGCCTAGGCCGCCTCTCGCTCGAGCGCTGGCTCGTAGGCGCCCGAGCGAGCGAGCGCGTTGAGGCGGGCGCGATGGAGGAGCGCCCGCTGGGCTACCTCCACGTTCTCGGGGCGACCGCCCCAGGCTCGAAGGGCGGGATCCTGAAGAGCCCGCCCGTAGGAGAAGGAAAGCTCCCAAGGATGAGGCCCGAGGCGGTTCATCGCGTCCAGGTGAGCGGTTGCCACCTCGTCTGCCTGTCCCCCGGAGAGGAAGACGACGCCGGGCACGGCCGCCGGGACCGTTCGGCGGAGGACGAGGACGGTGCGCCGGGCGACCTCCTCGACAGGTGCCTGGCGGAGACAGTCCTTGCCCGAGAGCACCATGCTCGGCTTGAGGAGCGTTGCCTCCAGCTCGATCCTGTAGAGGCGAAGCTCGTGGAAGACGGTGTCGAGCGTCGTCTCGGTGACCTCCTGGCAGCGCTCGATCGTGTGGTCGCCGTCCATCAAGACCTCCGGCTCGATGATGGGGACGAGGCCAGCCTCTTGGCTCAAGGCGGCAAAGCGGGCGAGAGCGTGGGCGTTGGCGCGCAGGCAGGCGGAGCTTGGGATGGCCGGGCCGATACGGATGACTGCGCGCCACTTGGTGAACTTGGCTCCCAGCTCTCGGTACTCGCTCAGCCGCTGGCGGAGGCCGTCTAGCCCCTCGGTGACCGTCTCGCCAGGGAAGCCCGCAAGTGGCTTGGCCCCCATGTCCACCTTGATTCCGGGGACGATCCCCTGCCGGCGCAGGAGCTCGGGAAAGGGAGTGCCGTCGGAGGCGGCTTGGCGGATCGTCTCGTCGAAGAGGATAGCGCCCGAGATGTACTCGCCCAGGCCGGGGGTGGCGAGGAGGAGCTCGCGGTAGGCACGGCGGGTCTCCTCGGTAGAGGGAAGGCCGATGGCGGAGAAGCGCCGCTCGATGGTGGGGAAGCTCTCGTCGGCGGCCAGGATGCCCTTGCCAGGGGCGACGAGCGCGCGAGCAAGGTCGCGCATGGTACCGGAGGTGCGCATGGAGTCGAGGCTAGCAGCCCCAAGCATCCGAGCTGTGGTTGCCCGGTGGCGGCGACGGCGGTACTCTCTAGGTTGGCGGGAGGAGGGAAAGAGCGAGTACGACCCCGGTGACTCTCCACTCCGGCCAGGACTCGATCGCAGCACGCGAGCCAGGTGTCGGAGCGGCGAAGAGACGTGTCGTTTTCCGAGGCTGGCTGTTGGGCCTTCGGAGACGGCGCGAGCGAGCTCTCGGCCAACGACGCGAGCAGGGCGCTCGGTACGATGCCGACGTGGCCCGCTTCCTCCACACCATGTACCGGATCACCGATCCCCAGCGCAGCCGCCGCTTCTACGAGGCGCTCGGGTTCCGCTTCTCCCAGGAGATGGACATCGTGCGCGAGGGGAGGCTGGAGGCGACGAACTACTTCTTCTCCATCGGCGACCAGGAGAACGTGCTCGAGCTTACCTACAACCACGACGGCCGCACCTACGAGCTGGGGACGGGCTACGGCCACATCGCTTTAGCCGTGGACGACCTGGACGAGACGCTCGCGCAGCTGGCAGGGCAGGGGATCGAGCCCGAGCGTCCTCCTTACCGCGTGCGCGAGGGCGGAGCCCGACTCTGCTTCGTGCGTGATCCGGACGGCTACCGGATCGAGCTGATCGACCGCTCCGGCAAATAGCCGGTCCGCGCTAGTCGTGCCTGGCGGCGATGACCGTCTGCCAGGACTCCCAGGTGATCCTGAGGATCACGAAAGTGATGGCGAGGCCGATGAGAGGGTCGGCGATCTCCGCGCCCAGCGCGACGGAGACGGCGCTTCCCACCACCCCCAGGGAGACGAAGGCGTCGATACGAGCATGGTGACCGTCAGCGACGAGGGCGGCGCTCTGCAGGCGGTGGCCGGCGGTGAGGCGCACGCGGGCGGCTGCCTCGTTGCCCAAGAACCCGATGGCACCGGCGCCGGCGAGGACGACCAGGTGGGAGGGTGCCCGTGGGTGGAGCAGCCGGTCGATGGTCTCGTACAGGGCGACGCCGGCGCTAGCCAAGATGGCCAGGACGACCCCGTAGCCGGCGATCCTCTCGGCTTGGGCGCTTCGGAGGAGGAAAGCAACCCCTAAAGGCACGGCAGTGAGGGCGTCGCCGGCGTTGTGGATGAGGTCGGCGAGGAGGGCCACGCTCCCGCTGAGGGCATAGATCGCCCCCTGGGCGGCAGCGGTGGCCCCCAGGATGGCCAGGCTGGCGCTCACCGCTCGCAGCCCGGCCCGGCTACGAACCAAGGAGCGGTCGACGAGCCCGTGGGCGTGAGGGTGATCGTGCCCGTGGCCGTGGCTGTGGCCGCCGCGCATGTCGCCAGTCTGACGGTCGGAAACACTCCGTGCTTCCGCAAAGGCGGGCTCGGATTTCTCTGATCGCCTGGTGTCGTGGCCCGCCTCGCCGCCACCGAGGTCTCCCGGAACTTCTCCGCGGTTCTCAACCGCGTGGCGGCCGGCGAGGAGATCGAGGTCATTCGGAACGGCGCTCCAATCGCCGCCATCCGGCCGGCGCGAGGAAAGCTCCTCTCCGCCCAGCGCTTTCGCCAGCTTTTCGCCTCCGCTCCGCCAGTGGACGCGAGGCTTGCGGCCGATCTGTGGACGATTTGGGTCGAGGCCGAAAGCGCAGGGAGCTCGTGGCCGTCCTGTCGACGCGGATCTCTCCTCGTCGACCGTGAGCGAGGCGCCGGCTCGACGTCTCCCGAGGAGGCTCTGGGAGACGAGGAGCGAGGCATCAGCGTCGCCGAGGTCTGGGCTGATCTCGTCGCCCGCGGCGAAATGATCGGGGCGCACGATTGGTCATCCCCTGGTCATCCCCGAGCGTCTACCGTAAAGCCGCGCGCCACTTCGGCCGGACGGGGTCTCGGGACGCAGCCGCCGGCCAGCGCAGGAAGGACAGGCGCGAATGGGTTGTGACATTGCGTTCGGCCGGGACAGTTCTCCCGCCTGTCTTTCTTCCCTCTCGGCTACGGTGGCGGTGTGCTGTCCTTCCTCGGGGGTCTGGCTGCGCGGCGGCCGTTGGCGCTGATCGCGGCCGCGGTCGCCTTTACGCTGGTTGGCATCCTCTTCGGAGGCACGGTCACGAGCAAGCTCCAGGCCGGGGGCGAGCGGGACGTAGCCTCGCCCAGCGTGCAGGCAGAGCGACAAGTCGAGCGAGCCACTGGAAGCGACCCCGACGCCACCCTTCTCGTCCTCGTTCGCCCGGCGGAGCGGGTCGCGAAGATCCAGGCCAAGCTGCGGGCGCTGGGCCTGAGGCAGGTGGCGGGGCCTGGCGCGGGCGGCCGGCGGCTTTTCTCCCGAGACCATCGCTCGGCTCTTGTTTTCGTTCCCCAGGTGTCCGAGGCCCAGGCAGCGCGCGTGGCCCGTGCGCTCCAGGGCGAGGCGGGCATCGCCCTGGGAGGCGGTCCGGTCGTCTCCAACCAGGTGGAGTCGATCGTCTCCACCGACCTCAAGCGCGCCGAGCTGATCGCCCTGCCGCTCCTCTTCTCCATCTCCCTGTGGGTCTTCCGGGGGCTCGTGGCCGCCCTCCTACCGCCCCTCGTGGGCTTCGTCACCATCGCCGGCGCTCTCCTCGGCCTGCGGCTCGCGAGCGAGGTGACTTCCCTCTCTGTCTACGCCCTCAACCTCATCACCGGGCTCGGCCTGGGACTCGCCATCGACTGGAGCTTGTTCGTGGTGTCGCGCTACCGGGAGGAGCTGCACCGCCTGGGCCCAGGGGTGGAGGCGCTTCGGGAGACTGTGCGCACGGCAGGACGAACGGTGCTCTTCAGCGCTCTCACGGTGGCGTCAGCGCTCGCCTCGCTGCTCGTCTTCCCCCAGCGCTTTCTCTTCTCTATGGGCCTGGGCGGCGTGCTGGTGGCCCTGATCGGGGCGGCGGTAGCGCTCCTTCTGCTGCCCGCGGTCTTGGCTCTGCTCGGGCGGCGGGTCGACAGTCTCGCTCCTGGCTGGCTCCAGCGCCGGCGAGAGCGGGAGGCACGGCCGATTGCCTCTGGGTTCTGGTACCGGCTGTCCCGCCTGGTCATGCGCAGGCCCCTTCCCATCGCGGCAGCGACGGCAGCGCTTCTCGTCGTTCTCGGCGCTCCGTTCGGCACGATCAAGCTCGTCGGCTTCAGTACGGCCTCTCTCCCCGCCGACGCCAGCAGCCGGCTTGTGGACGAGGTCGTGCGGAGGGAGTTCTCGCCCGACGTGCGGCCGGGCGCCTACGCAGTCGTCACTGCGCCGGCAGCCGCTCGGCCCCAGGTCGACGCGTTCGCCCGCAGGCTCAGGGAGCTTCCTGGGCACCCGCGTGTTTCCCTGCCTCGGCGCCTGAGCAAAGACACCTGGCGTATCGACGTGAGCCCGGCGGGCGGCGACGCAGGGCGCGGTGAGTCGCTCGTGAGGGACATCCGCTCGCTCCCTGCCCGCTTCCCCGTGCTCGTGGGCGGAGCGAGCGCGGCCCTCCTCGACCAGAAGGAGAGCCTCTTCTCTAACCTCCCCTTAGCCCTGGCCGTGCTCGTGGGCGGCACGCTCCTCCTCGTCCTCCTCCTTACCCGCTCCCTCGTCCTCCCGGTGAAGGCCGTGCTCCTCAATCTGCTCGTCATCTCCGCCGTGCTAGGGGTGCTCGTGTGGGTGTTCCAGGACGGGCGTCTGCAGGGCGTTCTCGACTACACCAGCGTGGACGGGATCGAGGCCACCCACCTGATCCTGATCGCCGCTGTCGCCTTTGGCCTCTCCACCGACTACGGCATCTTCCTCTTGGGCCGGATAAAGGAGGCCCGCGACTGGGGAGCCGACGATCGCTCGGCCGTCGCCTACGGTCTCGAGCGCACCGGGCGGGTGGTGTCGGCGGCAGCGCTCCTCTTCGTCGTGGCCATCGGAGCCACTGCCGCCTCCCGCCTGGTCAGTATCAAGGAGGTGGGGATGGCGACCGCGCTGGCCGTGCTCATCGACGCCACTCTCGTGCGGGCCCTGCTCGTGCCCTCCTTGATGGTGCTCCTCGGCCGCTGGAACTGGTGGCTGCCGCGGCCGCTTCCCGCCCGCGCTAGGCGCTGAGGACGGCTTCCTTCCTGGTCGCTGCCTCGACCAGGGAGGCGAGGAGGAGGGCGCCGTCGGTGGAGCCAAGGAGAGGATCGACCGCGTGCTCAGGATGGGGCATGAGCCCGAGCACGTTCCCCCGGGCGTTGCACACGCCGGCGATGTCGTCGACAGAGCCGTTGGGGTTGTGGCCAGGGGCGTAGCGGAGGACGACCTGCTCGGTGGCGAGGTCGGGCGGGGGCAGGTAGCAGCCCTCCCCGTGCTTCACCGGGATGACGAGGCGCTGCCCGACGTGGCAGCGAGCGGTGAAGGGGGTATCTGCCCGCTCGACGACCACCTCGACATCCCGACAGACGAAGGAGAGGGAAGCGTTGGGGCGGAGCGCTCCCGGGAGGAGGCCGGCCTCGCACAGGATCTGGAAGCCGTTGCAGATACCGAGAACAGGGCCGCCGGCGGCGGCGAAGGCCTCCACTGCCGCCATGACCGGGGAGAAGCGGGCGAGGGCCCCGCAACGGAGGTAGTCGCCGTAGGAGAAGCCTCCGGGGAGGACGACCGCGCCCACGTCGGGCAGGGTCCCATGGGCGTGCCAGGCCATGATCGGCTCGGCGCCGAGCGCCTCCAGGGCAAGGGCGGCGTCGTGGTCGTCGTTGGAGCCGGGGAAGACGACGACGGCCACCCGCGGCCTCACGGCTCTACCTCCACGTCGAACGTCTCGATGAGGGGATTGGCCAGAAGCTCGTGGCACATACGCTCGACCTGGGCCCGGGCCTCGTCGGCACTCGTCGCCTCGAGCTCGACGTCGATCAGGCGGCCCACCCGTACCTGGGAGACAGGGAAGCCGAGGTGGCGGAGCGACCCCAACACTGCCTCTCCCTGGGGGTCGAGGATGCCGGGCTTGGGGCGGACACGGACGGTCGCCCTCACGCCACCCCTCCCTGCTCTTGTGCGAGCTTGGTACAAGGAGCGACAGAGGTGGTGCTGCAAGGGCGCGGAAAGCTCATCGCAGCACTACCTCCGGATCGGCCAGGTACTCCTGGAAGGGGATGCCGGTAAGGCGCTCGAACGCCTCAACGTAGCGAGCCCGCGTGCCCGCCACCACCTCGGGAGGAAGCTCCGGCCCCGGTGGGGTCTTGTCCCAGCCGAGCGACTCGCAGTAGTCGCGCACGAACTGCTTGTCGAAGGACGGCTGCGGCCGCCCCGGCTCGTACTCGTCGGCGGGCCAGAACCGAGACGAGTCCGGGGTGAAGATCTCGTCGGCAAGGACGATTCGCCCTTCTCGGTCGAGGCCCAGCTCGAACTTCGTATCGGCGATGATGATCCCCCGGGCGCCGGCGTACTCCTGGGCGAACCGGTAGAGCTCGATCGACACCCGCTCGAGCTCGCGGAAGCGCTCCTCTCCCACGAGCGCAGCCGCCCGCTCGGCATCGATGTTCTCGTCGTGGCCCTCCTTGGCCTTGGTGGCGGGAGTGAAGATGGGCTGGGGCAGGCGCTCCGACTCGCGTAGGCCAGGGGGAAGCTCGATCCCGCACACGGAGCCAGTGGCCAGGTAGTCCTTCCACCCCGAGCCGGCGAGGTAGCCTCGCACCACGCACTCCAGAGGTAGCATGTCCAGGCGTCGGCACTCCATGGAGCGGCCGTCCGGCCGCAGCGAGAGCAGGTGGTTATCGCAGATGTGGCGGGTGCGGGCGAACCAAAAAGCTGACAGGCCGGTCAGGACGCGGCCTTTGTCGGGGATCTCGGTAGGGAGGACGACGTCGAAGGTGGAGATGCGGTCGCTTGCGACGAGCAGCAGTCGCTCCTCGTCGAGAGCGTAGATCTCCCGCACCTTGCCGCTAGCGACGTGGGCAGCCTCAGGCATGGATAGCGTGCTCCTTTCCGGTCAGGGCCCGTAGGCGCTCGAAGATGAGGTCTACGTGCCGGGTGTACCACGAGAGGTCGAAGACGCGGTCAAGGTCGACCCGGGTGGCGATGGCGGGATCGGAGGAGACGAGTTGCCGCAGGTCCACCTCCTCCTCCCAGGCCCGCATGGCGTGGCGCTGGACGAGGGCGTAGGCCTCCTGGCGGGGCATCCCTGCCTCGATCAAGGCCAGGAGAAGGCGCTGGCTGAAGAAAAGCCCCCGACCCTCCTCCAGGTTTCGCCGCATGCGCTGGGGGTGGACGACCAGCCCCTCCACCAGCCAGGCGAAGCGATCGAGCATGTAGTCGAGGGCGAGGAAGGCGTCGGGCAGAACCACCCGCTCGGCCGAGGAATGGGAGATATCCCGCTCGTGCCACAGGGGGACGTTCTCCAGGCCGACCAAGGCAGCGGCTCTCACCACCCGAGCGAGGCCGCAGATCCGCTCGGCCGTGATCGGGTTGCGCTTATGGGGCATGGCCGAGGAGCCCTTCTGCCCGGGCCGGAAGGGCTCCTCCACCTCGCCCACCTCGCTGCGCGCCAGGTGCCGAATCTCGGTCGCCAGGCGCTCTAGCGTCGTGGCCACCAGGGCGAGCGCGCACAGGAGTTGCGCGTGGCGGTCGCGGGGGACGACTTGGGTCGAGATCGGCTCCGGCTCCAGCCCCAGCCGCTCGCAGGCGAGTTGCTCCACCTTCGGGTCGGTGGCGGCGTAGGTACCAACCGCCCCTGAGAGCTTGCCCACTCGAGCCTCTTCCAGAGCTCGCTCCAGGCGCTCTCGACCTCGGGCGAGCTCGAGCGCCCACCCGGCCAGCTTGAGGCCGAAGGTGGTGGGCTCGGCCTGGATGCCGTGGGTGCGCCCGATCACCAGGGTGTGCTTGTGCTCCTCGGCCCGGCAAGCGACGGCGGCGATGGCTCGATCCAGGCCCTGGAGGAGGAGGTCGCCCGCCTCCTTGATCTGGAGCGAGAGCGCGGTGTCGACCACGTCCGAGGAGGTCAGGCCGTAGTGGAAGAAGCGGCGCCCGTCCTCGTCCAGGGTCTCGGCGACGGCGTCTACGAAGGCGGCCAGGTCGTGCTGGGTGCGCTCCTCGAGCTCGGCCACCCGGGCAGGGGTAGGGGCCTGGGCGCGCTGGCGCGCCGCCTGGGCGATTTGAGCAGGGACGACGCCGAGCTCTGCCCAGGCCTCCAAAGCGGCTAGCTCCACGGCCAGCCACAGCTCGAGCTTGCGCTCATCCGACCACACCCTGGCCATGGCTGGTCGGGAGTAGCGGGCAATCACTGCAGCCAGTGTAGACGCCGGCTACGACGCGCCCAGGATGCGGGCGGCGAGGACAGCCGCGTTCTTGGCGTTGTCCACCCCCACGCAGGCTACGGGCACCCCTGGCGGCATCTGGACGATAGAAAGGAGGGCGTCCAGGCCGTCGAGGACGGAGAGGGAGGAGCGGAGGGGGACGCCGATCACGGGGAGATCGGTGTGGGCAGCCGCCACTCCCGGCAAGGCGGCGGCCAGGCCGGCCCCGCAGATGAGCACGCGCAGGCCCCGCTCGCGGGCGCTGCGGGCGTACTCGGCTACCGCCTCGGGGCTTCGGTGGGCGGAGCGCACCTCGACCTCGTAGGGGATGCCGCGGGCCGAAAGCTCCTCTAGAGCAGGGCTGATCCGCTCCCGATCGGACTCCGAGCCGATGAGGATGCCGACGAGGGGTCGAGGCTCAGCCATAGGCGATGTCGCGACGATACCGAAGGCCGGGGAAGGAGATCTGGTCAACCGCTCGGTAGGCGAGGTCGCGCGCAGAGGCGATCGTGTCGCCCACTCCGGTGACGTTGAGGATGCGCCCGCCGCCCGTCACCAGGGTGTCCTCCCGGTAGGCGGTGCGGGCGTGGAAGACGAGAGCGCCCAGGG
>PSLH01000021.1:0-1644 GCA_040289505.1 Thermoleophilia bacterium
AGCCCCGCTCACCGAGGAGAGCGACCACCCGCTCCAGGTCGGCCAGGAAGAAGACGAGCGCGGCCGCGCGCGCCCCGAGCGACTGCTCCAGGCAGAGGCGGCCGGCCAAGCGGCGGTCGCTCCCCTCGCGGAGGAGGACGAACTCCCCGTCCGTGAACCGGTACGCCCCCGGGGCGAGGCCGTCGACGGCGTGCACGACCACGAAGACCTCCGTGAGCGGGGGGAAGTCGGCCGGGATGCCGGCGCTCGCGAAGGCAAGGAGAAAGCGAAGATCCTCGCCCGCGATCGGCGTAGAGGAGAACTCCCGCGTCGAGCCGCGCCGGGCGAGCACCCGCTCGAGCTCGGGTAGGGAGAGCACCGGCGGCGGAACCGAGCCAGCCGAGAAGGCACGGAAGGCCCGCACCTTCTCGGGCGAGCGCAGGCTCGAAGCCTCGTGGGCCGCATAGGCCTGCGGGTACTCGACCTCCCGGGCCGACAGGGGCTCGACCGGAAGATCGATCTCCCCGAGCGCGCCCGTCTTGGGCGCGGGCTGGGAGCGGCTCACGCGAAGGAGCGCGAGCGCCGCCTCCCTCCTTCCGTCCACGCCCACGAGCCGGTTCACCGCTGCGTCCACGAACGCGGCCCCAAGACGCGCCTCCCTCCCCTCCGCCGCCGCCACCGCCAGCAGGTTGGCGAGCATCGTGCCCGCGTCCCAGTAGAGGTGACGGTAGCCGCGGGCCCGGTACTTCCAGGCCGTGCGCCAGAGGATGCCGGTGAGCACGAGTACCGTCTCCGCCTCGGCCAGGCCCGAGTCAGAAGCGGCCTCGGCCAGGGCGCCGCGCACGTCCTCGGCCCGCAGCTGCCTGAGCGCGAGCTCCCGTGGGTGGAAGTGGAAGAGGCCCTCCTCGTCTGCCACGTAGACCTCGACCGGGTAGAGGGCGCCGGCGCTGGCGTAGGTGCGGAAGTGGTAGACGAGGCCGCCCGGGTAGCGGCGCTCGCGCCTTACGCCGGCACCCAGGCGAAGGAGCGTCTCTAGCCGAACGGGCAGGGGACGCGGGGGAAGCTCCCGGTACTCCTTGAAGGGGTGGGGGCGGTTGGCCCAGTCGAGGCCGGGACCGAGCCTTCGCACGCTCGCCGGCGTGTGCTTCGTCTGCTCGTGGTAGGCGAGCACGCTGGAGCGCTGGGGATGGCCGACGCTCACTCCGCCAGCCGAGCAGGCAGGACGAGCTGGAAGCGGCTTCCCCTCCCCGGGACGCTCTCCAGCTCGATCCTGCCGCCGAGAGCCGCTGCCAGCTCTCGGGCGATGGCCAAACCAAGGCCGGTGCCACCTCCATCCTTCGACCAGAAGGGCCGGAAGATGCGCTCCCTCTCCTCGGGCGGGATCCCGGGGCCGGTGTCCTCGACCGCCACCGACACCGTCCCGTCGTCGGCGCCGAGCTCGAGGGCGACCCGGCCGCCGTCGGGGGTCCAGCGGAAGGCGTTGGCGAGGAGGTTGGAGATGATCTGGAATACCCGGTCGCCGTCTGTGGTGATTACCGGGCGGGCCCGGATCTGGCAGCGGTAGTCGATGCCTCGCCGCCGTGCCTCCTCCCCGAAGGAGGCGTAGGCCTGGTCGAGCAGGCGGGCCATGTCCACCTCCTCCTCGAGCAGGGCGAAGCGGCGGGC
>PSLH01000021.1:1659-14183 GCA_040289505.1 Thermoleophilia bacterium
AGCTTGGCAAGATCGAGCACGTCGCCGACCAGCCGCTCCAGGCGAGCGGTCTCGGTGGCGATGACGTCCAGGGACTCCGCTCGCGCCTGCTCGTCCTCCACCACGCCCTCCCGCAGCGCCGCCACGTGGCCGCGGATGGCGGTGAGCGGGGTACGAAGCTCGTGGGATACCGACATGAGGAAGTTCCGCTCCAGCTCCTCGGCCTCGGCCAGCCGCGCTGCCATCTCCCGGAAGCGATCGGCCAGGTGGCTGATCTCGTCCCCTCCGGCAAGAGCGGGAACCGCCACGTCGTAGCGACCCTTGGCGATCTCGTCGGCGGCCCGCGACAGTGCGAGCACCGGTCGCGTGATGCGACGGGAGGCATACCAGGCCAGCATCCCAGCCACGAGCAAGCCGCCGGCGAAGGAGACAGCGAAGAACTTCATGAGGGTGAGCCAGGTATCCCGGAGCACCGTCTTAGGCTTGGCCACCGCCAGGACGCCCAAGGTCGTACCCTCGATGTGCAGGGGATGGCCCACGGCCAGGAGAGGACGGTGCTCGCCGGGCGGCGTGAACTCGAAGGTGAGCGTGCGCCCCTGCCTGACCGCGTCCCAGTCGATCAAGCCCGGCGGCAAGCGCCGCAGCCCCGAGGACTGGCCGGGAAACAGGGGAACCCCAGCGTAGTAGAGCCGATCGCCAGTGGCGCTCTCTAGCTCCGGCACCACGTAGGCCGGCGCCGTGCGGCCCTCCTCGTTCGCCGCCAGGGCCTGGCGTACGTAGAGGCGGGTGAGGCCGGTTGCCTCCCGCCGCAGCTCCTTCACAGACCGATCGTGCGAGTAGTCCTGGAGGAGGCGGAAGGCGATCGCAGCCGACACGATCCCCGCCAGCACGATCCCCGCCAGGAAGAGCGCCGGCAGGCGAAAGCGCAGCGACTGGAGCACGGGCTACCCCGCTCTGGCCGCGTCCTTCGCCGACGAGACCTTGTAGCCGACCCCCCACACGGTCACGATGGGCGAGGCGTCGCCCAGCTTCCGCCGGATCTGGCGCACGTGCACGTCCACCGTGCGGGTGTCGCCAGCGAAGGTGTACCCCCACACCCGCTCCAGGAGTTGGTCGCGGGTGAGGACGAGCCCGCGGTGGTCGAGGAGCTCCCACAGGAGGTCGAACTCCTTGGGCGCCAGCTGCACCTCCCGATCGCCTACCCGCACTTCCCGCCTGCCCGCGTCGACCACAAGCTCGCCGTGGCGGATGACCGCGCTCTCCAGCGTCCGCTGGGCGGGCGTCGATCGCCGCAAGATCGACTTGACTCGGGCTACCAGCTCGCGGGGGTTGAACGGCTTGGTCATGTAGTCGTCGGCCCCTACTTCCAGGCCCACGATCTTGTCCACGTCCTCGTCCCGGGCGGTGAGCATGAGGATGGGGACGTTGGAGGTCGCCCGCATGCGCCGGCAGACCTCGATCCCGTCGATGTCGGGCAGCATGAGGTCGAGGACGACGAGCGAGGGGGAATCGCTGGCGAGCTGGGACAGAGCCTCCACTCCCGTCGCTACCGTGCGCACCTCGTAGCCTGCCTTCCTCAGGTAGGCAGCCACGAAGGACGCGATCGAGCTCTCGTCCTCGACGACCAGGATCGACCCGGCTTGAGCCGCCGTCATACCGCCGAGGATGCCAGAAGCGGGCCGCTACCCGCTGCTCTGGCTCCCGATCACGAGCTTGCGGGGGAGGTCGGGGAGAGGTTGGAATCCCTCCTCGCAGAAGCTCTCGCTGTCCACCGAGAAGGTACCCGGCTCCAGGAAGTCAGGGGCGGCCAGGGAAGCCACACCCCGCCCGGCGGCGCTGATGTCCATGAAGACGGCGCTCACCGCGACCCGGAACTGGCCGCTTGCTCGGAATCGGAGATCGTAGCCGATGTACTGCGTCCTCGTCTCGGAGATGAACCGCCTGCGCTCGGCCCCGAACACCTTGACTGTCCCCCCCGGCAGCCCCTCGTCCACGGTCACCGAGCCCTGGTCGAAGCGGCCGAGGACGACGCCGCGGGCGCTCAGGGTCACGAGCCCCTTGCCGCCTCGGACGACCAGGCAACCATCGCCCGGCGCCGAGCGTCGTCCTTGCGAGGAGGAGACGACCACGACCACGACCGCGCCCACGGCAAGGAGGAGCAACGCTCTCTTGCGCACCACGAGCCAGAGTATCGGCCGCTCAGGTATGCCTGGGTTGATCGCCCTGTAAGAAAAGTGTGAACTGATTACCCAAGGCCCCGCCGGCGGATCTCCTCGTCAGCCCGCTGGTACCCGGTCTCGATGAGCGCCCGCTTGGCCTCGGTCGTCCAGGGTCGCTGGCGGGGAAAGCCTGGCTCCAAGCTGTGGGGGCCGGCGCTGGCAGAGACGGTGATGCGGGGGATGACGCGGTCGTGGCGGAAGGGGAAGCAGGCGCGCCGGAACCGCTCCTCAACAGCAGCGAGCAGGCGCGTCCGCTCCTCCTCCGGGATGGGCGCCTCGGCTACGAGATGGGCCACGTCCTCCCGCAGGGCGGCAAGCTCGGCCACCGACCGCTCCCGCCAGGAGGCAAGCAGCTCCTCGAGGGCGGTATTGCGAATGATGGACACCCGGGACAGCCGGGAGAAGACGTCGACGATGTGGGCGGGCTGGCCCCGCCTCTCCCGCGCGACCGCCGCCTCGAGCTCCCGGTGGAGCTGGCGAGCGGCGGGCAGGCGGGCCAGCCGGCGGAGCCGACGGGCAGCCCGCTCGATCATCCCCGCCCCCAGGACCGGGTAGCGCGGCTCGTAGCGGAAGGAGACGATGAGCTCGACCTCAGGCCGCTCGTAGGCGTAACCGAGGGGGTAGTTGCGCACCCAAGCGCCGTCGGTCGCCACCCGGTCGCCCACGACCTGGGGCAGTACGAGCACGCTGATCGCGGCCGAGGCGAGCACGGCTTGGGCCATCTCCTCGGGCGGCGTCGACCGGGACGAGTAGGCCCGCTCGAACAGCTGGGGCCCGCCCAGCTCCCCCTGGGAGACGGTGACGTCGGTCACCACCACCACCAGCTCGACAGGCGAGCGGGCCAGCTCGCGGGCCAGCGCCACGGGGTCTCCCAGGCGCCTACCGACCGTCCGGGGGAGCACGTAGTCGTGGGAGCCAAGCAGAGGGAGTCGCCACAGGGTGTTGGCCCGGAAGGTGTCCTCGGGCTCGAGCGAGAGCAGGAACGCCTCCAGCTCGTCCAGGCGGCCGAGCGCCGCCATACAGCCGGAGAGGGCGCCGGCGGAGGTGCCGAACACGACCGACAGGCGCGGCCACACGCTCGTCTCCTGCAGGCGCTTGAGGAAGCCCAGCTCGAGCAGGATGCCGTTCATCCCCCCGCCGGAGAGGACGAGGGCCACGTCCCTCTTCACCCTGAGAATGCTAGGGACCGCGAAGCGCCTCCGGGTGGTAGACGCCCTCCGGGTTCCAGAGGAGGAAGCCTGCCGCCCCCTGGCGGCGGGCGGCGTCCACCTGCTCTGCCACCTCCTCCACGCCGTAGGGCCGGCGCAGGGAGAAGTCCTGCAGCCAGGGCACGATGCGGACGCCTGTGCCCTTGAGCTGGCGCCGGAAGCGCTGCAGCGAGCGACTCACGGTCGAGCCGGGGAAGGCCTCCGGCTCGACCAGGTCGTACTCGCCGGGGACGTAGTGGGACGGGTACACCATGGGGTAGATCGCGTCCACGTGACGGGCGATCCAGCGCGGCACCTGGCCGATGCCGAGGTCGCGGGTGGCAGCCAGGCCGAAGAGGTCGGCGGATAGACGCACGCCCAGGGGCCGGAGCCGAGACGCTGCGTAGGCGAGAAAGCGCTCGATCGTCCTGCCCTTGGGCTCGTCTTGCCTGCCCGGGTAGACGAGCGAGGAGAGATCGCCCTCGCTGGGGAAGCGCACGTAGTCGAGCTGGATCTCGTCGAAGCCGGCCCGGGCGGCAGCAGCAGCCACCCCCACCACGTACCGCCAGACGCGGCGGTCGTAGGGGCTGACCCAGCCCCTCCCGGCCGCGTCGACCCATGACGATCCGTCCGGCCTCTGCACGGCGAGGTCGGGGCGGGAGGCGGCAAGCTGAGAGTCCTGGAACACGACTACCCGCCCGATGAGGTAGACACCGGCGGCGCGGGCCCGCCGGGCCACCTGGACGGGATCGTAGTACGGGCGGGCAGCGCCGACTGCCGGGGCGAGAGCGGGCAGGTCCGAGGTGACGAAGCCCACGTGGCCGTTCTCGTCCTTGACGTCCAGCTCGAGCGCGTTCAGGCCGTAGCGGCGGAGGGCCAGGTACTCGTCCAGCTTGCCGGGAAGAGAGGCAAGACCCATCGTCACGTGCACGCCCCGCATCTCCTTGGGCAGCCGAGGCAAGGCAGGACGAGCCGCCGAGCGGGCGGGGCGGGCAATCGCCCGCTGAGAATGGCCGCGGGTCATAAACGAGGCGCCCAAGGCGACCCCGGCTGCGAGCGCGAGGAGGATGGCCGCCAGGGCTGCTCGGCGCAGCCGCTTGCGCCGCCGCGCGCGGCGCCGCCGCTCGCGGAAGGGCTCATGGGAATCGAGGCGGCCGTGGATGTACATGGCGCGACTCCAAACCGTACGACCGATTTGGTGTTCCTGCAACTGCGGCTCTTGCCGGAACGGCAGTTGTCCAGGTGGTCGCCGACCCGTCCGCCGCCAGCTCCGAGGAGGGAGTCGGCCCCGCGTGCGAGAGTATCCCCCTCCATGAGCGAGGTCTCTGAGTTCGGGCTGATCGTGCTCGTCGTCGCCGGCGCTCTCTCGCTAGCGATCGCCCTAAGTAAGCTGACGGAGCGCTTCCCGGTTCCTGGGCCGGCCTTCTTTCTGCTCCTGGCCGCCATCGCCTCGGATATCTTCCCCGGCCTTTCCGCCGTCTCCATCCAGACCGTGGAGCGGATCGGGGTCGTGGCTCTGATCGTCATCCTGTGCGACGGGGGGATGCACGTGGGATGGCGGCGCTTCCGAGCGTCAGCGGTGCCCATCGCCAGCCTCGGCACCCTGGGCACGTTCGCCACCGCTAGCGTCATTGCCCTCTTCGCCCACGTCTTCCTCGGTTTTGGATGGACGGAGGCGGGAATCGTGGGAGCGGCCCTCGCCCCCACCGACCCGGCGGTGATGTTCTCGGTTTTGGGCAAGCGGGAGGTCGGCGGCAGGAGCGGCACCATCCTAGAGGGCGAGTCGGGCGCCAACGACCCTGTGGGGATCGCCCTCATGATCGGCATGCTCGAGCTGGCCACCCACCCCGACGCCTCGTTCGTAATCGTGATCGAGGAGTTCCTCGTCGAGATGGCGATCGGGCTCATGGTGGGAGTGGCAGGCGCGTTCGTGCTCCTTCCCCTCATGCGCCGCCTGACCCTGCCCAGCGAGGCGCTCTACCCGATCCGCACCCTTGCCTTCGCTGGCGTCATCTACGGGGCGGCGGCGGTGGCGCACGGCTCCGGGTTCCTGGCGGTATTCGTGGCTGGGCTCCTCATCGGCGACGAGCGCGCGCCCTATAAGGGAGAGATCGAGCGCTTCCACATGTCCCTGGCCAGCCTGGCCGAGATCGCGGTATTCACCGTCCTGGGCCTTACCGTGGACATTACTGACCTCGGCCGGGAATCCATTTGGCTTGACGGGCTCCTCCTGGCCCTCATCCTGGCATTCGTGGCCCGCCCGGTCGTAGTCGGCCTGCTCCTCTTGCCCACTCGCCTCCACCGCGGCGAGAAGCTCTTCGTCATGTGGGGCGGGCTCAAGGGGGCGGTCCCCATCCTCCTGGGAACGTTCGCCCTCCTTGAGGGGGTGGACGAGGCAGAACGGATCTACGGCATCGTGTTCGTGGTCGTCGCCTTCTCGGTAATCGTCCAGGGAACGAGCATCCCCTTCGTAGCTCCCCGCCTCGAGGTGCCGATGCGAGTGGCCGAGCCGCGGGGCATCCAGCGCTGCACCGTCCACCCCGGCTCCAGAGCGGCTGGCGAGGCTATCCGCAACCTACCCCTGGGCGAGCGAACCTGGATCGACGCCGTCGTTCGGGAGGGAAGGCCGCTCCCCGTCCACGGCGATCTCGTCCTCAGGGAAGGAGACGAGGTAGCGCTGATAACAGATGTCGAGGACGCCGTGCGCCTGGCCAAGATCTTCGAGCGCTACTGAGCATGGCTGAGCGGCGAGCTTCGCGCCGGTCTTGCGGTCGACGAGCCCCGCCGTGGCCAAAGTGGAGGTGGCCGCCATGCGCAGCTTGCCGGGGACTCTCGACTCCTCGCCTCCTCGTGTTGCAAGTGTCAATCCCAGCTCGGCCGCCAAGGAGTCCGTCCGCCGCTCCATGCCCTGCAACACAAGCCACCATTACGTGCCCTACAACACAAGGACTGGCGGAGCCCAGGGACTGCTCCCAAGGCCCGCTAGGCAGGCGACGGTCGCCTCAGAGCCGCTCGACGACGGCTGCGATCGCCTGCCCTTGGCCGATGCACATGGCGGCGATGCCGTAGCGGGCTGCCCGCCGCTCGAGCTCGGAAAGGAGCGTGGCCGTGATGCGGGCGCCGGTGGCGCCCAGCGGGTGGCCGAGCGAGATACCGCCCCCGTTCGGGTTCACGTCGCCTGCCTTCCAGCGCTCCTCGAGACCGGTGTCCTTGAGGAACTGGAGGACGACCGAGGCGAAGGCCTCGTTGACCTCGATCACGGCCATGTCGTCGAACGTGAGACCGGCCTTGTCGAGGGCCCTCTGGCAGGCCTTGGGATTGCCGTGCAGCATGCGGTAGGGGTCGACCCCGGCCAGGCCGAAGGAGACGAAGCGCGCCCGCGGCGTGAGACCAAGCCGTGAAGCTGCCTCCTCGCTCGCCAGGAGCATGGCCGCAGCCCCGTCGCAGATTTGGCTCGAGTTCCCGGCTGTCACGACCCCGTCCGGCTTGAAGGCAGGCGGAAGAGCGGCCATCTTCTCCAGGGAGGTATCCCGCCGGGGGGTCTCGTCCACGGCAAACAAGGTGGCCGCGTGCGGGTTTGAGACCTCGATGGGCACGATCTCGCGCTCGAAACGTCCCTCGTCGATGGCGCGGATCGCCCGCTGGTGGGACTCGTACGCGTACTCGTCGAGCTGCTCTCGGCTGAGCCCCCATTCGGCGGCCAGGACCTCGGCCGAGATGCCCTGGGGCACGATCTCCCACTGCTCGAGCAGCTTGGGCGAGAGGCCGGCCCAGCCCTCAGCGCCCATGTTCGATCCCATCGGCACCCGCGACATCGACTCCACTCCGCCAGCGACGACCACGTCGAGGTGACCTGCCTGGATGGCCGAGGCGGCGTTGAAAGCAGCCTGCATCGAGGAGCCGCACTGACGATCGACCGACGTCGCGCACACCGTCTCCGGCCAGCCGGCGATGAGCACAGCGATGCGGCCCACGTTGAGCGCCTGCTCGCCGACCTGGGTGACGCAGCCCATCTGCACGTCCTCGATGGCCGCCGGGTCGAGATCGAGGCGGGAGACGAGGCCGCTTAAGACCTGGGCGGCCAGCTCGTCCGCCCGCACCGAGGCCAGCGTTCCCTGCTTCTTGCCGATGGGGCTGCGGACGGCATCCAGGATCAGCGCCTCGCGCACGGCGAAAGCGTACACCCGCGACGGCGTCACACGCTCTAGACTCCCGGTAATGGCGGCGACCGCCGTAGAGAAGCGCCTCCTCCTCGCCGGGGAGTGGGTGGAGACCGGCGAGTGGCTGGAGGTGCGGTCGCCCTACTCGGGCGAGGTCGTGGGCCGGGTGCCTAAGGCTGGCGTCGCCCAGACGAGGCGGGCGATCGACGCCGCCGAGCAGGCGATGCAGTTTCCGCTTCCCGCCCACCGGCGGGCGGAGATCCTGTCTTCGGTGGCCGATCTTCTGGCCGCTCGCCAGGAGGAGGTCGCTCGCTTGATCTGCGCCGAGGCGGGAAAGCCGATCAAGGCTGCGCGCGTGGAGGCGGCCCGAGCGGTCTCCACCTACACCTTCTCGGCCGTGGTGGCGCGCACCCTGGCAGGGGAGATGGTGCCTATGGACGCCTCCCAGGCCGGGGAGGGCAAGCTCGCCTTCACTCTCCGCTGCCCCCTGGGAGTGGTGGGAGCGATCACCCCCTTCAACTTCCCCCTCAACCTCGTCGCCCACAAGATCGCTCCCGCCCTTGCCGCTGGCTGCGCTGTCGTCCTCAAGCCGGCCCAAAAGACGCCTCTGTCCGCGCTCCTTCTGGCCGAGCTCGAGCAGGAGGCCGGCCTTCCGCCTGGGTGGCTGAACGTCGTCTGCGGCCCTTCGGGGGAGGTCGGCGACGCGCTCGTGGCCGACCCCCGGGTGCGCATGATCACCTTCACCGGATCCTCCGAGGTAGGCTGGCGGTTGCGGGAGCAAGCGGCCCGCAAGAAGGTCAGCCTCGAGCTCGGCAATGCCACCCCGGTCATCGTGGCGGCAGATGCCGACCTGGACGAGGCCGCTGCCAAGCTGGCGGCGAACGGGTTCTCCTTCGCTGGCCAGAGCTGCATCTCGGTGCAGCGCATCTACGTCCAGCGCTCGGTGTACCAGCCGTTCTTGGAGCGCTTCCTGCCCCGGGTGGAGGCGCTCGTGCCGGGCGACCCGGCCGACGAGGCCACCGACGTCGGCCCCGTGATCGACGAGGCGGCCCGAGACAGGATCCGGTCCTGGATCGCCGAGGCGCGTGACCTGGGGGCGGAGGTGCTCAAGGGAGGGTCGGTTCGGCCCGACGGGGTGATCGAGCCCACCGTGATCGCGGGGGCACCGCCCCAGGCCAAGGTCTCTCGCGAGGAGGTGTTCGGGCCGGTGGTGGTAGTCGCCGCCTACGAGACGCTGGATGAGGCGATCGCTTTAGCCAACGGCACGCGCTTCGGGCTCCAGGCCGGCATCTTCACGGCCGACGTTCGCGCCGCCCTGCGCGCCGCTCGCGAGCTTGAGTTCGGGGGCGTGACCGTCAACGAGGCGCCCACCTACCGAGCCGACCAGATGCCCTACGGCGGCGTTAAGGACTCAGGCAACACGCGCGAGGGCCCCGCCTACGCGGCCCGGGAGATGACCGAGGAGCGCGTGGTCGTCGTCCAGCTCTAGGTGTCCCCGCTCCTCTCGCGCGGCTCCCGTCGGCGGCGGCCCGTCCTCCCTCCGCCCGGCGCTCTGCGCCGGGAGCGGCGAGCGCTCTTGGCCGAGCGGGAGGAGAAGCTCCGCGACCTAGGCGGCCTGATCCTGGAGATGTTCCGGCGCGACCGCTTCCGGGAGGACCTGATCACCGAGCGCTGTCGGGACCTGCTCGACCTCGACGAGCGGCTCGCCTACCTCCAGGCCATGCTCGATGCCTCCCTCCGGCGCCTGCCCCTCGCCCGCTGCTCGTGCGGGGCGCCTCTTCCCTTCCGCTCCCACTTCTGCCCCCACTGCGGCCGCCCTGCCGGACCGGCGGTGGTCGCCTGCGCCACCTGCGGCCACGCCTTAGCCGCCGACGCGGCCTTCTGCCCCCAGTGCGGCTCCTCCGCGGCCGCCGCGACTCCGGTCCCCGGCCCCGAGCGCTCGCTTCCCGCGGAGGCTGGCGACGGCTGAGGCGCCCGCCGAGCTGAGCTGCTCTCGCTGCCAAGCCGGGGTCGAGCTGGACCAGGAGTACTGCCTTGCCTGCGGCGCCCGCCTCGACCGAGTCGAGCGGCGCGGGCCCCACTGGCTCCCCAGCCTGGCCCTGCTGGCGGTGGCAACTGGGGGCGCTGCCGGGACCGTTCTGTCCCAGCCCCAGGGGAGCGAGAAAACGATCGTGGCCCTGACCCCGCTTCCGCCGGCGCCTGAGACGCTTCCGCTCGGGCCCAGGCTCATCCCTTGGCCCGGCCACGCCGGCTTCACGATCGTCCTGGCCGCTGTGCCCACTCGGGCCGGCCTAACCCGAGCGCGCAGGGAGGCGATGCGGGCGCTCAGGGCCGGGCTTCCCGAGGTCGGCATCCTCGTGTCTTCCCGCTACCCGGACCTCCACCCTGGCTACTACCTCGTCTTCAGCGGGGTCTACGACTCCCTGGAGGAGGCGCAAACCCGCCTGCCGCGGGCGTCAGCCCGCTTCCCCGGCGCCTTCGCGCGTCAGATCGCCCGCTGAGGCCGGTGTCCTTTCCTGGCCCCCGGTTTCCTTCTTGGCGAACGATCGACATGACTTTGTAACAGCGACTGGATCCGCTACACTTAGCCCAGCTCTGGGCTCAGAGCGAGGTTTAACCCGTCCTTAACAAGCCTTTCCCAGGCCTTAACAGGAGAGCGTGATACTGACCATGATGGACGAGCGGGTAGCCGAGATTAGGGCCTGTATGTATCAGTATTCGAGAGCCATCTACCGGGCGATCAAGGATCTCACCGATCCCTACGCGGATCCGGCCACGCAGCTCGAGTACCGGAGGGCGATCCTGGCCGCCTGCGAGCAGACCATGGAGCGGCTGGCCACCGATCCCTACTACTTCGCCAACCCCGACCGGGCTCTCTTCCAGGACATCCGTCGCTACTTCCCGATCACGAGCCAGGCCCAGGTGGCCTGGGCGGTGAGTACGGTAGTGGGGGCAGCAGTGAAGTTCATCGAGGCCCAGATCGCGGCCGGCGCCTTCGACGGCGGCGTCGCTCGCTGCCACGCCACCACCCGCAAGGGCAAGCCCTGCCAGCGGATGCCCCTCCCCGACCGCAACTACTGCCCCTCGCACCAGCACCTCGAGCAGCGCTCGAGCGTGGCCGTGTAGGCCGGCGCGCTAGGCCGGCGCGCGCCTTCCCCCTGGCCGGCTTCTCCCCCTCGGCCGCCGAGCGCTAAGCTCGGCTGGCGATGTCGCACGATACCGACAAGCTCATCCGCCAGCTATCGCTCGTCGCTTTCCTCATGGCCGAGACGCGGCCCGTCACCGCTCGGGACGTGCAGCAGAACGTCGAGGGCTACTCGGAGATGTCGGACGAGGCCTTCGCCCGACGCTTCTACTCCGACCGCGCCGAGCTTCTCAGCCTGGGCGTTCCCCTTCAATCGCAGCGGGACGAGGTCACCGGTGAGGAGCTCTACACCCTCCGCTCGGAGCGCTACTTCCTGCCGCCGCTCGAGCTCACCGACGAGGAGCTGGCAGCGCTCCAGACCTGCCTCTACCTACTCGAGGGCCAGTTCGCCTACGCCGAGCCCTTCCGGTTGGCGCTGCAGAACCTCGCTCTGGGCCGCCCCGGCTTCCGGGAGGACCCTACCGAGATCGCCGAGCGGGTGGCGGTGCGCGACCCCGACTACTCGCCGGAGCTTGCAGGACGCCTGAGCAAGCTGGAGGCAGCGATCTCGCGCCAGCGCACCGTCAAGTTCTCGTACTGGTCGATTGGCCGGGACGAGGTACGGGAGCGCACGGTCGACCCCTACGCTCTCCTTCCCCACGAGGGTAGCTGGTACGTGATCGGGCGCGACCACGAGGCAGACGCCATCCGCACCTTCCGCGTATCGCGCATCCGGGGGGACATCCGCTTCGCTACTCGGCGCGAGCGCGACTTCCGGTTGCCAGCCGGATTCGTGGCCGAGGAGCACCGTCCCCCGCCGCCGTGGCAAATCGGAGACACGGTCGGGGAGGCAAGGATCGCCCTAGCGGGCGACGCGGCCTGGTGGGTCGAGCGCACCTACCGACGCTATGGCCGGGTCGAGGAGGGAGTGTTCGTCACCCCCTACGCCGACCTCGGCTACCTCGCTGCCTGGGTCCTGCGGCTGGACGGGAGGGCGGTGCCGCTCCAGCCGGAGCGGCTCCGCCGCGAGGTGGCAGCCGCCCTTCGCCAGGTTCGGCTCCGCCACCAGGGGCCTCCCCCTCCCCTCGCCCCCCGCCAAGAGCAGGCCGCCAAGGAGCCGGCGGAGCGACCATCCGGCCCTATCACCCCCGAGCGCTTCGGCGTGCTCCAGTCCCTCCTTGCCTACCTTCTGGCGGCCTGCGGCGAGGAGCGGCAGGCGGTCATCCCCGCCTCCGAGCTGTGCCGGCGCTTCGCGATTCCCGCTTCGGCGCTGGAGGAGCACCTCTCGCTGCTCAACCTCGTCAACTTCGGCGGCGGCTGCTACGCCGTCTACGCCGAGCTGCGGGGGGACGAGGTACACGTGGAGAAGGAGCTCTTCGGGGATACCTTCCGCTCTCCGCCTCGGCTCACGCCGCTGGAGGCCCGGGCCATACGCCTGGCCTTGGAGTTCGTGGGGCCGATGGTGGCCGCCGAGGCCCACCGCCCCCTGGCCAAGGTGCGCAAGAAGCTCGAGGAGACCTTCGGCGATTTCGACCTCGGCCAGACAGGCGAGCCGGACGCGGACGCGGCCGAGGAGAGCCTCATCGCCACGCTCAGCGAGGGCATCAAGGCTCGCCGGCTGGTCGAGCTCGACTACTGGAAGGTGGGCGAGGAAACCGCCACCCGCCACCTCGTCGAGCCCTACGCCCTGGAGCGACAGCTCCCGCACTGGTACGTCCACACCTGGGACCGCACGCGCCAGGGGCCCCGCAGCTTCCGGCTCGATCGCATGCGCTCCGCCCGCCTCACCGAGGAGACGTTCCAGCCACGACCCGGCTTCGACCCAGCCCCCCTGCGCGGGGCCCGGGTCGCTCGC
>PSLH01000021.1:14232-26567 GCA_040289505.1 Thermoleophilia bacterium
CCGCTGGGAGATCGAGCGGGGAGCGCAGCCGCTCGCCGATGGCAGCGCCCTCGCCGAGCACAAGGTCGGCTCCAGCGAGTGGCTGACGAGCGAGATCCTCCGCTACCGGGGGGAGGCGGTGGTGCTCGACCCGCCCGACCTGCGGGCGAGCGTGGCCAGGCGGGCGGCGCAGCTTCTCAGCGAGCTTGGGCTCCCGCGCCAGCGGGCTCCTCGCTAGCGCGCTGGCGGAGGCGCCCAGCCGCCCAGGCGGCGTGGTCGCGGAGGAGGGGGTCGGGGTGGGACAGGTACCGCTCCACCTCGGGCAGGTCGGCCAGGGAGCCGGTGTTGGCCAGGGCCACGAGGGCGTTTCGGCGAAGGTAGCGGGCCTGAAGACGGGGGACGTACAGGCGCCGGTAGCGGCGCAAAAGAGCGGCGTCAGAGGCGCGCAGCCACTCGAGCAAAGACACGGTCGGCTCGGCCTCGGCGGGCGGCACGAAGTGGGAGCGCCGCCGCTCGATACCCCGGTTCCAGGGACACACCTCTTGGCAGATGTCGCAGCCGTAGGCGCTCGCCCCGAGCTCTTCTCGATAGTGCTCAGGAATTGCCCGCGGCGACTGCGTCCAGTAGGAGAGGCATTTGGTGGCGTCCAGCACCCCGGGCTCGTCCAGAGCGCCAGTGGGGCAGGCGTCGATGCAGAGACGGCACTGGCCGCAGTCGAGCGAGAGCCTGGGGGTGGGCTCGATCTCGACGTCGGTAACGAGCGTCCCCAGGACGACCCAGGAGCCGTAGCGGCGCGTGATCACCATGGTGTTCTTACCGTAGAAGCCGATCCCAGCCCGCACCGCCGCCTCCCGGTCGACGTGGTGGCTCGCGTCCACGAGCACCCGGTAGGAGCCACCTAGGCGCCGGCCTAGCTCGTCCAGGGCGAGCCGCAGCGCGGCGTACGCGTCCCTCCATGTGTACCGCGCCAGCGTGCCCTCCCCCGCTCTGGGAGCCGGGCCGGGCGCGTAGTAGCAGAGCGCGGCCGAGACGACGGCGCGGGCGCCCGGGAGGAGGCGCTCAGGATGACAGGAGAGCTCAGGGTGAGCCATAGTGAAGCGCATGTCGGCAAAGAGCCCCGCTGCCCGGCGCTCGCGGATGTGCCTCTCTGTTTCCTCGTACGGCTCCGCGGGGGCGACGCCGAGGACGTCTAGCCCTAGGCCATCCGCTAGCCGCTCCAGATCCCGGCGAGTCATGAGAGGATTGTGCAGCAGTGAAGGCGGTGCGGATCCACGAGGAGGGCGGGCCTGAGGTCCTGCGCTACGAGGAGGTCGCCGATCCCTCACCGGGAGCGGGCGAGGTGCTCGTGCGCCTGCGGGCAGCCTCTCTCAACCACCTCGATCTCTGGCTCCGCAAGGGCCTTCCCTCGGTTCCCAAGCCCCGCATTCTGGGAGCAGACGGGGCAGGCCTCGTCGAGGCCCTGGGTTCCGGAGTCGAAGGCTTTCAGGTGGGCCAGGCGGTGGTCATCAACCCGGGCATCGAGCGCGACGGGCAGATCCTCATCCTGGGCGAGCACTGCGACGGCACCCACGCCGAGCTCGTGGCAGTGCCGGCCACGAACGTGTACCCCCTCCCCCCTGGCCTCTCCTTCGAGGAGGGAGCGGCCTTCCCGCTCGTGTTCGAGACCGCCTACCGCATGCTCGTCACCAAAGCCGGCCTCCGGGAAGGGGAGTGGGTGCTCGTGTGGGGAGTCGGCGGAGGGGTGGCCTCGGCCGCCTTCCAGATCGCCAAGGCCCTGGGCGCGCGCGTGATCGCCACCTCCGGGAGCGACGACAAGCTGGCCCGGGCGGCCGAGCTCGGCGCCGACGTCACCGTGAACCACCGAGGCGGGGACGTCAAGGCCGCCGTGCAGGAGGCGACCCAAGGCCGGGGAGCGGACGTGGTCGTGGAGCACGTGGGCGAGGCGACCTGGCGCACCTCGCTCGACGTCGCTGGCAGGGGCGGGCGGATCGTGGTGTGCGGCGCCACCAGCGGCCCCAACCCTCCTGCCGCCCTCCACCGGGTGTGGTGGAAGGAGCTCGTCATCTACGGCTCGACTATGGGCACCAAGGCCGACTTCGAGGGGGCGTACGCGCTCCTCGCCTCCGGCCGGGCCAAGCCGATGGTCGACTCCGTGTTCCCGCTCAGCCAGGCGCGAGCGGCCCACGAGCGCCTGGAGTCGGGCGACCAGTTCGGCAAGATCATCCTGCGCATTCCCGAGTAAGCCGAGGCTGCGCTGCCACCCCCTTGGGACCAGGAGAAGTAGCCGGGCGACCTGGCTTGCGCCCGCCTGGAGCTCGGGCGGAAGCGGCGAGCGGCTCTCGGGGACGGCCTAGCCGAAGCCGAGGATGAACTTGGCATCGTCGGACATGCGGTCCGGCGTCCAGGGCGGATCCCAGGTCAGCTCGACCTCTACCTCCTCCAGGTCGGGGAAGCTCGCCCGCATGACCGCGTCGATGTCCTCCTGGATCATCGGGCCTGCCGGGCACCCCATGGAGGTGAGGCTGTGCACCACTCGCACCTTGGGCCCGTCCACCTCGACGTCGTACACGAGCCCGAGCTCGACGATGTCCATGCCTAGCTCCGGATCCTCGACCCGACGCAAAGCTTCCATGACCTCGTCTCTCGTAGGCATATCCCCGGTCTACTTGGAGCCCGTCAGTAGCCCACCAAGCGTACCTCCTCGCGGCGCTCGCGAGCGAAGAAGTGGATCCCATCCACGAACCGTACCCAGTTACAGCGGGTGCACATGACGAGGGAGTGGGTGCGGGCGCTATCGGCCAGGTAGCGCACTCCCCGGAGGAGGTCGCCGTTAGAGACGCCCGTAGCGGCGAAGATGATCTCTCCAGGCGCGAGGTCGTCGATCGTGAACACCCGCTCGACGTCCTCGATCCCCCGCTCGCGGGCGGCCTCGATCTCGCGCCGCGAGGTCGGCCAGAGCTGGGCCTGGAGCTCCCCTCCTAGGCAGCGGAGAGCGGCAGCGGTGAGGACGGCCTGCCGGGTGCCGCCGATCCCGATCGCCAGGTGGTCGTTGGTGCCCCGAATGGCGGCCGAGATCGCGGCGGTAACGGTGCCATCGGGGATGAGCTTGATGCGGGCGCCGCTCGCTCGCAGCTCCTCGATGAGATCGTGGTGGCGGGGTCGATCGAGGACGATGGCGGTGATGTCGCTGGGCTTGCGGCCGAAGGCATCGGCGATGGCGGCCACGTTCTCGGCCACGGGCCGCAAGAGGTCGATTCTCCCTTTAGCCCGCGGGCCTACCGCCATCTGCCGCATGTACATGTCGGGCAAGGTCATGAGCGACCCCCGCTGGCCGACGGCGATCATGGACATCGCGCCTTGGCCTCCGCGTGCTACCACCCCCCGGCCCTCGAGCGGGTCGAGGGCGAGGTCGACCTCCTCCCCCCCGGCTCCGATCTCCTCCCCGATCGCCAGCTCCGCGCCCTCCTCGGTCGCCCCGATGACGATGCGACCCGAGATGGGAAGCTCCTCCAGCGCAGCCCGCATGCCCGATCGGGCGGCCTCGTCCGCCGCCGCCTGATCGCCCCTGCCCAGCCAGCGCGCTCCTGCCAGAGAAGCCCGCTCGGTGGCGCGGGCGTACAGCTCGCAGATGCAGGCGCACCGAACGGGAGGCTCGTTCACGTTCGACCGCTCCTTAGTCGCCAGCTCCACTAGGAACCGCCTCCAGCTGCTCTGCCCCAGCGAGCACGAGCTCCATGACCTGGGTGATGGTGCGCTCCATGCTCGAGTTCTCGATCACGGGCACACCGGCTCGACGCGCCCGCTCGACAATGTAGCGCTGGATGTGGCGAATCTGGGGGAGCGCCCTCAGGTAGCGATCGACGGGGCGTAGCCCGGCCGAGGACGAGTCGCGCACCCAGAAGTGGCTCGCGTGCTCGGTCTCGTCCGCGATCTCGAGCACGCAGTGGACGGCCAAAGCTCCCTCGAAGGGCGGGAGCATGCCGGGCACGAGGTGCACGCCCTCGAGCACCATCGACCAGCCTTCCTGCAAGGCGCGGTCGATCACCGCCCGCGCCCCGACGAGCACGTTCCGGGTCTGGTCGAGGAAGCCAGCCAAGACCGGGTCGCTCGTCTCGCCCTCGGGGAGGGCAGAGCCTGCCTCGAAGCTGGAGTGGTGAATGGAGGGCATGAACTGCTCCTCGAAGAAGGCCCGCATCGTCTGGCGGATGAAGTCGGTGGAGGTGACCCGGGTTATGCCCAGCCGGTAGGCGACCTCGGTCGCCACCCGCGACTTGCCGGTGCCGGTGCCGCCCCCGATGAGGAGGACGATGGGCACATCGAGCTCCTGGAGCTCCCGCCAGCGGCGCAGGCGCCGCACCGCCTCTTGCCCCTCTTCCTCCCCCAGCGCCTCCTGGGCCAAGGCCTCCAGCCGCTCCAGGTCGAGGACGGATTCCCCCCGGGCGGCCAAGTCCCGCTCCACCCGCAGGGCCAGCTCGTAGGCGGGCACGGCAGCCAGGCCGGTGGCGATGAGCGCCCGAGCCAAGATCCCCTTCGAGTAGGGAAGGCCTCCCTCGCCCCCCAGGGACAAGATGTCGGCACGCCGGTCGCTCACGCAGGAACCTCCTCCCTGGCCGCCTCCTCGGCCAGCTCGAGGAGGGCGGCGTCGAGGTCGCCCTCGCCAGCCGCTGGGACCAGGTCGTTGCCGGCCACGACGACCTCCGTCCCCCGCGCCCGCGCTGCCTCCACGACCACGTCCACGGCCGCTGCCTTGAGCTCGACCACGAAGACGTCCGCCTCCACCCCCTCCAGCTCGCGCCCAAGAGCTTGCCGGTCGGCAAGGTGTGGGGAGGCATGGACGATCTCGGCGTCGAGGTGGTCGAGGAGGCAGGGCCCGGCGGTGAAGACGGCCACGCGCCGGCCGCGGAGCGGCTGGACGGGAGAGAGACGGAGCTCAACCCGGTAGACAGGGACCGAGGCGAGCGCCCGGATGCGCGCCGCCACGCTCCGGTCGGCCCCCACGGCCACCACCAGGTCGGACACGAGCAGCCGATAGGGGTTGAGGTAGGAAGCGGGATCGTGGCCGCGACCCACGACCAGGATCCGCTTGCGGCTGGCGACGGGAGGGAGGGCTGCCCCGCTGCCGTCGAGAAGGACGAGGTCGGGATCGAGCGCCGCTGCCAGAGCCGCCCCTTCGGCAACGTTGGAGGTCGCCACCTGCCCGGCCAGGCCTCCCCCGCAGCGCCGGCAACCCACCGTGGGCACGCCCGCGAGCAGGGCCACCTCCAAGTGGTCCGAGGCAGCGTGCCTACCCGCGCGGGAGAGGCGGAGAAGGTCGTCCACGGTGGGCGGATGGAGGACGACCTCGGGCTGGGCGGGCCCGCCTCGGCCCATGGCCACCACCACCACCCGCCGAGAACGCGAGAGGAGTCGCGCCAAGTGGACGGTAAGAGCGGTCTTCCCCACCCGCTTTCCCGTCCCTGCCACGGAGATCGCGGGTAGAAAGAAAGGCTCGAGGCGAGGAGGGTCGAGCCGGAAGTCGGGGCCGACGTAGGAAAGGCCCCGGGCGAGCACGCGGCTCGCCAGCCCCAGCCGCTCTGCTGGGCCCAGTACCGGCTCGTCGGAGAGGTCGAGCACGAGCTCCGGGGCGTGGCAAGCGAGCGCCCGCTCCAGGTCGTGGTACAGGGGAAGGCCGTAGTCCTCCCGGCCCCGGATCTTCTCTTTCCCGCCCACGAGCACCGCAGCGACCACTTCGTAGGGCAGCTGGCCGAGAGCGTCGCGCACGACCGGAGGGTAGTGCTCCCCGTCGATGATCGCTACCGCCCGCGTCACGCCCCGACCTCCGCCTCCACTCGCCCTGTGTACTTCTCGTAGGCAAGGGTCTCCGTGGAGAAGCGGAGCATCCGCTCCTGGCCGTGGTAGGGGTAGTGGCGCCACACGTCTACATGGGCGCCGTCCACCTCGATCACGTTGTAGCAGGGACGCGTGTTCCCACGGAGGCGAAGCGAGGACACAGTACCCGCGTTGACGATGAACATCTCCTCCAAGCGCCAGGCGTAGGGGACGTGCTTGTGGCCGCAGAGGACGAGGTTGACCCGAGCCCTCTGTAGGCACTCGATGGCGTCGCCGGCGTCGTAGACAATGTTCCGCTCCCGGCCGGTACCCGGCACAGGCAGAAGGTGGTGGTGGAGGCAGAAGACGCGTAGGTCGGCGGGAGCGGCGAACCGCTCCTCGATCCAGCCGTAGCGGCCGCGGCCGATGCGGCCGTGGTCGAGGTCGGGCTCGGTGGAATCGACTGCGACCACCATGACCCCGCCCACCCGCAGGGACGAGTCTCGCTGGCCAAACATCTCCTCGAAGTGGACGTAACCGACGTTGCGGGAGTCGTGGTTTCCGGGCACGACCACCAGCGCCTGGCACTGGACGCGATCGAGGTAGGAGCGGGCCTGGGCGAACTCGGGCTTGAAGCCGAAGGTGGTGAGATCCCCGCAACAGACGACGAGGTCGGGAGCGAGGTCGTTGATCTCGGCAATGGCCCGCTCGAGCAGCGCCGGCACGAAGTCCGGCCCTCCGCAGTGGAGATCTGCGATGTGGGCGATGCGAAACGGGGCCGCCGACCTCCCGGTCACGCCCCAAGTCTACGCAGCAAGACCGTAGATCTCCCCTAGCTTGCTCCTCAAGTAACGAAGGAAGGGCTCAGGGTCGATGGCCGATCCCGTCACCCGGCGCAGCAGCTCGCCGGGGAGGTACTTGCGCCCGTGCCGGTGCACCTTCTCCCGCAGCCACTCCCGGAGCGCTCCTAGCTCCCCGGCCGCCATGGCCGCGTCCAGGTCGGGCACGTCCGCCCGCAGGCGCTCCCAGAGCTGGGCGGCCACGATCGTCCCCAACGCGTAGGTGGGGAAGTAGCCGAAAGCCCCCGAGGCCCAGTGGACGTCTTGGAGCGCCCCCTGAGCGACATCGGGCACCTCCAGGCCCAGGTACTCGCGCACCTTGGCGTCCCACGCCCCCGGCACCTCGGCTGGGGCTAGCCGTCCTCCTATGAGCTCCTGCTCCAGCTCGAAGCGGAGGATGACGTGGAGGCAGTAGGTCGCCTCGTCGGCGTGGATCCGGATGAGCGAAGGACGCACGGCGTTCACGGCGCGGTAGAAGCCCTCGACGTCCACCCCGGCTAGCTGCTCGGGGAACGATCGGCGAAGGAGAGGGAAGAACCGCTGCCAGAACGGGCGACTGCGGCCGACGAGGTTCTCCCACAGGCGGCTCTGCGACTCGTGGAGGCCAAGCGAGGCGCCCCGGGCAAGAGGCGTGCGCTCGAGAGAGCGGTCGATGCCGTATTCGTAGAGGCCGTGGCCGAGCTCGTGGAGACAGGCAAAGAGGGAGCCCAGGCTGTCCTCCTGATGGCGGGTCGTCAGGCGGATGTCCTCCGCCCCGACGCGAATGGCGAACGGATGCTCGGTCTCGTCCAGGCGGAACGAGCGCTCGTCGAAGCCCAGGGCGGCCAGGATCTCCCGCTCTACGCGCTTTTGGGCCTCGACGGGGAAGCGTCCCCGGAGCGGGCGCTCGTCGACGGCGTGGGCCCGCTCGGTCACCTCGGCGACGAGCGGCACCAAGCCAGCCCTGAGCCGGGCGAAGACCTCCCGTACCTCAGCCGTGGTCGTCCCTGGCTCGTAGTCGTCGAGGAGGACGTCGTAGGGATCCTCCGTCTCCGGGAAGCAATCGATGTAGCGAAGGCGGAGCTCTACCGCGCGCTCCAGGTGGGGCTGGAAGAGAAGCCAATCCGAGCGCCTCCTCGCCTCCTCCCAAGCAGGGGTCGCGAGGGCAGCTGCTCGGGCCATCTCCGCCCGCAGCGTCGCGGGCACCCGGCGGGCCTTGTCGTAGTCGCGCCGGGTCACGCGGACAAGCGCGGCCTCGTCGCTGTCGGGGTCGAGGGACGCCGCCCAGGGCGTGAGCTCGTGGAGGAGCCGCCCCACCTCGTCGGAGACGAGCATCTCATGGGCGAGGCGGGAGAGCGTGGCCAGTTGCTCGGCCCGGGCAGGCGCGCCCGCCGGCGGCATCATTGTCCGCTGGTCCCAGATAAGGACGGACGCGGCCGAGGAGAGGTCGGCGATCTCGGCCAGACGCCGGCGAAGCTCCTCGTAGGCGCTCCTCACAGGCGCACCGTACCGCTCCGCCGCCCTTTCCTGACGGAGGAGCCGGCCCCTGCCACTGCGCCGGCCCCGTCCATTTATGGCGTAGATTTGGGCGCCGTGGACCCGACGCTCGTCGCCGTCGTCTGTGTGGCCCTGTTCTTCGACTTCACCAACGGCTTCCACGACGCCGCCAACGCCATCGCCACCAGCGTCTCTACCCGAGCTCTCGCTCCCCGGGTGGCGGTGGTCTTCGCCGGCGTCCTCAACTTCGTGGGCGCGCTCGTGTCCACCAAGGTCGCGGCCACCGTAGGCAAGGGGATCGTGGATACGGACGCGGTCACCGTGAAGGTGGTGCTAGCTGGGGTCGTGGGCGCCACTGCCTGGAACCTCCTCACCTGGTACCTCGGCCTCCCCACCAGCTCCAGCCACGCCCTCATCGGCGGCGTGCTGGGGTCGGCGCTCGCCGCCGGGGGCCTCGACGTCGTCCAGTGGCACGGCCTCTACCAGAAGGTACTTATCCCTTCTCTTGCCTCTCCCACGCTCGGCATCGTTCTCGCCGCGCTTCTCACCTTGGCCATCCTGTGGGGGTTCCGCAAGGCCCGCCCGGGGGTGGTGAACGCCCTCTTCCGGCGTCTCCAGGTGGGGACGGCCGGGTTCGTGGCTTTCACTCACGGCAGCAACGACGCCCAGAAGACGATGGGCGTGATCGCTCTTGCCCTGGTTGCCGGCCAGCCGAGCAAGGAGTTCCACGTGCCCCTGTGGGTGATCATGAGCGCCGCGGCCGCCATGGCTCTGGGGACCTACGCGGGCGGCTGGAAGATCATCCGCACGCTGGGCCACCGGGTCGTCCACCTCTCCCCTCACCAGGGCTTCGCCGCCGAGGCAGCCACGGCCTCCATCCTCTATACCACCGCTCACTTCGGCTTCCCGGTGTCTACCACCCACACCATCTCCGGCTCCGTCCTGGGAGCGGGAGCAGCCCAGCGGCTCTCGGCTGTCCGCTGGGGGATCGCCGGCAGTATCCTCGTCGCCTGGGCGCTCACCATCCCGGCGGCAGGCCTGGTGGGGGCGGCCATGGAGGCGCTGACCCGCCTTCCGGGGGGCTCGCTGATCGTGCTCGGGCTGGCCCTGATCATCGCCGCCGCTGCCTTCTCCGCTCGCACCGTCGAGGCGTGGCGGCCTCGGCTTCGCCGGCGGCAGGCGCAGCCCGCTCCTGCTGGCCGCGTCAGCGGTTCTTGACCAGGATCGCCTCCAGCACGTCGGCGACGTTCTCGCAGGCGTCCACCGCTTCCTCCAGCTGCTCGTGGATACCCTTCCAGCGGATGATGGAGATCGCGTCCTGACCGGAGCGGAAGAGGCCGGCGATCGCCTCCCGCACCAGCCGATCTCCCTCGTCCTCAAGAGCTCGAAGCTCGATCAGCTCCCTCTTCGAGTCCTTGAAGCCCTCCAGGCGCTGGATTGCCTCGTCCAGCTTGATGGCGGCACGCAAGATCACGTCTGCCTGCCTCCGCGCCTCCTCGGGGATGCGCTTGACGCCGTAGAGACCGAGCTCGTCGGCCGCCTCGTCCACGTGGTCGCAGATGTCGTCGAGAGCCGCTGCCAGCCGGTACATGTCGTCGCGGTCGAAGGGGGTGACGAAGGTGCGGTTGAGGAGGTCGACGAGGTCGTGGGTGATCCGATCGCCTTCGTGCTCGCGGTCCTTGATGCGGCGGGCGAGCTCGCCGCTCTCGTCCGGGAAGCGGTCGAGCAGCTCGACCAGAAGCCGGGCGATCTCGACCGCGTTCTGGGAGGCGCGGCTGTAGAGCTCGAAGAACTCGCGCTTGTGGGGAGTGAGTCGCAGCCGGGCCACCGTTACCCCTGCTTCTACCAGGCCGGGCGAGGTGGTGCGTCCGGAGCCGCTGCTACGCTAGCCTTGGTGCCGTCGGAAATCCCCGATTTCCAGGCGTATTCCGGCCAGGAGCCGCCGCAGTTCGCCAACGAGGCGGAGCTGGAGTGCGCCAAGATTCTCGACTACTACCAAGTGCCTTGGCAGTACGAGCCGCGCACGTTCGTGCTCGAGGAGGACGAGGAGGGGCGGGTGGTGGAGGCGTTCACGCCCGACTTCTACCTCCCCGAGCAGGATCTCTACCTGGAGGTGACGGTCATGAAGCAGGCGCTCGTCACCCGCAAGAACCGGAAGCTGCGCAAGCTGCGGGAGCGCTACCCGGAGGTGCGCATCAAGCTCTTCTACAAGCGCGACATCCTGCGCCTGGCCCAGCGCTACCGGCTCGACCTTGCCTCCTAGCGGTGGCCGACGCGGCCGCCCGCGACAGCCGTCCTCGCTCCTCCGGCGACCAGCCGGACCCCCGCATCGGCGAGATCTTCCTCGGGGCCGAGGAGATCGCAGCCAGGGTGGCCGAGCTGGGCGCCGAGATCGGGGCCGATTACGCGGGCAGAGAGCCCTTGCTCGTGGGCGCGCTCAAGGCGAGCTGCGTGTTTTTGGCCGATCTCTCGCGCGCCATCCCCATTCTCCATGCCATCGACTTCGTCGAGCTGGCTGGCTACGGGGGACGCACGATGGGTGGGCACCGGGCGGTGCGCCTCCTCAAGGACCTCGACACCGACATCGGCGGCCGCGACGTCATCCTGGTCGAGGACGTGGTCGACACCGGCCTCACGCTCCGCTACCTGGTGAAGCTCCTCAGCCTCCGCCGCCCGCGGTCGCTCGCCGCCTGCACGCTCCTCGACCGGCCCTACCGGCGCCTGGTAGACGACCTCCCCGTGCGCTACGTCGGCTTCGTCGTCCCCGACGAGTTCTTCGTCGGCTACGGATTCGACTTGGACGAGCGCTACCGCAACCTTCCCGACCTGCACCTCGTGCGCCAGGAGGCAGCCTGAGGAGATTTAGGCTGCCTTAATTTCTCAGTTAGACTAAGGGCATGATGGCAACGCGGGCGGAGGCGCCAGCGAGCGCGGTCCGGATGCGCGACGTCGTCGCACGGGGGCACCCCGGGCTCCGCGTCCTTCCCTACCTGGGCCCGGCGTTCGTCGCCTGCGTCGCCTACATCGATCCTGGCAACTTCGCCACCAACATCGCCGCCGGGTCGAAGTTCGGCTACGCCCTGGTGTGGGTCATCGTGGCCGCCAACCTCATGGCCATGCTCATCCAGACCCTGTCTGCAAAGCTCGGCATCGCCACCGGGAGAAGCCTGCCCGAGGTGTGCCGGGAGCGCTTCTCTCGGAAAGCGAACGTCCTGCTCTGGATCCAGGCCGAGGCGATCGCTATGGCTACCGATCTGGCCGAGTTCCTGGGAGCCGCTCTCGGCTTCCACCTTCTGCTCGGTATCGACCTCTTCAGCGCCACTGTGGTGACCGGGCTCGCCACCCTGGCCATCCTGGGCCTGCAGAGGTTCGGGTTTCGCCCCGTCGAGGCGGTGATCGCCAGCTTCGTGGGGGTGGTGGGCCTGTGCTACGTAGCCGAGCTCTTCTACGCCGACCCCCCCTGGGGGACGGTGGCCCGCCATGCCGTCGTCCCCCGCTTCGCCGGCAACGAGTCGGTGCTCCTGGCGGTGGGCATCCTGGGGGCGACCGTCATGCCCCACGTCATCTACCTCCACTCGGCCCTGACCCAGGAGCGGATCGTCCCCGAGACGCCGGCCGAAGCCCGGCTCCTCCTCCGCTACGCGCGGCTCGACGTCCTCTTGGCCATGTCTATCGTCGGCCTGATCAACGTGTCCATGCTGGTCGTGGCCGCCTCTGTCTTCTTCGGGAGCGGGCTCACCGACGTGGAGTCGCTCGAGGGCGCCCACCGCACCTTGGAGCCCATCCTGGGGACCGCGGCGGGGACCCTGTTCGCGCTCGCCCTCCTTGCCTCCGGCCTCTCCAGCTCGGCCGTAGGGACGATGGCGGGCCAGGTGGTCATGCAGGGCTTCATTCGGCGGCGCATCCCCGTCCTCGTCCGTCGCCTCGTGACCATGCTGCCCGTGTTCGTCGTGGTGGGATGGGGCCTCGACCCCTCGCGCACGCTCGTGATCAGCCAGGTCGTGCTCTCGTTCGGGATCCCGTTCGCGCTCATCCCGCTCGTGTGGTTCACGAGCCGCAGGGAGATCATGGGCGAGCTCGTGAACAGCCGCCTGACGACGGCCACGGCAGCCCTGCTCGCCGCCCTCATCGTCTCGCTCAACGCCTTCCTCTTGGGGGGTCAGGTCTTGCATTAGCGCAGTTGGGTATCCGGTTGGCTCACCTTTGTGAGGTTCGGCGCGATCCGTCCGACCG
>PSLH01000158.1:0-1699 GCA_040289505.1 Thermoleophilia bacterium
TCGAGCAGGGCGAGGAGATGGCCGCCGAGGCCGGGGGGAGGAGCGGCCATCGCCCCGAAAAAGGCCCCGAGCAGGAGAACCGCGGGGCGGGCCGGAAGGCGGCCAGGCCAGACCCGACCTGCTGCGGCCAGCCACCCCCGCGCCCTCGGTCTTGAGCTCAGTCCTCCCTTCACCTCGATCCTCCCATCCGGCCCATCTTCCTGCCTCGCGCCCTTCCTTCCTTCCTTTTCATGCCCGCAGCGCGGGAGGAGGTTCCAGGACGGCTACGGAAGCCCGGGAGGAAGGGTGGAGGAAAGGGCGACAGTGGCTATCCCGCCCCCGGAGAAGAGCGCCCGCACCGCCGTCGGCCGATCGTTCGCGCTCAGGAGCTCGAGGAAGTAGGCGTTTCTCTCCACCACTGCCTTGTAAGCCGTGCCCCCGACCAGCACCTGGATGCCCACCACGTTGTCGGGAACGAGGCCTGCCACGACCGCCGGCAGCCCGCTGCCGCGCCCGTCGGGATCGATGAGATCGACCGAGATGGGGCGTTCGGGCGTGAAGGCAGGCTCGCCCAGGCACCCTCCTCCCCATCGATCGAAGACGGCGCAGATGCCCCTCTCTCCGAGGGGAAGACGTACAGGCTGACCCCGGCAGAGCCCATGCCGGCAAGAAGGCGACGGCTCTGGTCGAGATAGACAGGTCCGTTGCGTACCTCCTCCGGCACCGAAGGCGCTCCAGGAAGCGACTCAGCCACACGGGCGGCGAGGGCCTGAGGCAGAGCGTCCTCCTCGCTGCGAGGGCGTGAGAAGACGGCTAAAGGCTCAGAGGAGGGAGTCGGTGTTGTCGTCGCCGCCCGTGTTCTCGTCGCCGCGGTTCTGCTCACCGAGGGGGTAGGCCCTCCCAGCGCAGCAATGCTCCCCATGAGTAGGAGCCCAAGGGTCAGAGACATCCCCAGCCACGACGCCTTGCTATGTGTCACCCTCATCGGAGCTCTCCTACTGTGTCGTCTGGCAGGTCCAAGTCACGCCGCTCGTGTCGTTGGTGTTGTCCACCTCCTGGTCGCGCTCTCGATCACTTCTATGTCCGGACGAAGGGGAAGCGTTTCCCTCTGCTCCCCGCACCGAGCCAGTCTCAGGGGCAGGAACGGGCGTCTTGGCCGGACGGCAGCGGCAGGGCGCCCAGGCAGGGCGAGCGTGCTCCCCCAAGCGCCTCCACCGACGCCCTGTACAGCAGCTCTCCCCGGCGGTCCAGACCGATGACCTCGGCCGCCTCCTTCCCCGGCTGGAGGTGAGCATGCGGGACTGGCAACAGGACCACGCCCTCCTCAGGCTGGACGACGGCGCGCTCCCCGTCGGCGAAGCGCACCTCGACGGAGGCGATGGTGGCCGCTACCGCCCCGACGACGAGAACGTCCTGCCTGGTCGGCACCAGGCGAAGGGCGGAGGGGCCGAGCCGGTACCCCTTTGGCAGGCAGGGGAGGAAGCGCACGCTGCGGCCGCCCAGTCGGAGCCACAGGCAGCGCCCTTCCTAGCGGGTGGGAGCGACGAGGACGGCGGCCTCTCCCTCCCGGGTCGAGGCGCGGACGACTACGCGCGCCTGCTCCAGCACCGCCTCCGCCGGAGGCCCTGCACCCCGCTCGAACGGCCGCCCGCGATCCTCGGCCACCACCCTTCCCTCCTCGTCGAGGGCAACGACCGCCCTCACCCCGCCGATGCGGCGG
>PSLH01000158.1:1709-2764 GCA_040289505.1 Thermoleophilia bacterium
AAGCCGGCGTCGATGGGCTCCGAGACCCAGATGATCCTGGGCGAAACGACGCGGCCGTCGGCAAGCCGCACCTCGACCGACGACACGTAGTCGGCGTCGACGAAGCCCTCCACGAGTCGAGCTCTCCGGCCGAGCTCGACGTGGTCCGGCTCGCTCCCATCGACGAGCGTCCGGGACACGCCCAAAGGCTCCGTCCCTCGCTCGGCGCAAGCGATCCCGAGGAGGAGGACGCAGAAGCCGCCCCGGCGGGTGGGCGCCACCCAGAGCGTGCGCACGCCGCCGGAGAGAGGAGCCGCGCCCACCTTCCGCGCCTCGCCGGGGACGACGGCGGGATCCATCCCGGCGGGGCCCCCCACGCTCAGGCTCTAGAAGCGAAGCTCGACCCGAGGCGAGGCCCGGCCAGCCTGCCAGAAGGCGACGACGGGAACGTGGAGACCGAGCGCGGAGGCAGCGAGCAGGACGGCTGTGAGCACGGCGACGAGCGCCACCACCGCCAGCCTCCACCTCGTCGAGTCGAGCCGATGCCGACGCTCGCTCGGCGTCACCCGCGACCAGTCGAGCTCGCCTGAGGCGCGCAGAGCATCGAGGCGGGCGGCGAGCTCGGGTCGTGCCGCGGGCGGCACCGGATTGGCCCGCCGGAGACGATCGAGAGCGTCCCTGTCTTCCCTCACGGCCCTGCCTCCGGTCGAAGCGATGCTCCGACCGCGGGAAGAGGCCGCCGAGAGCGGGCGCCCGCCACCTCGGCCAGGGCCCGGGCCAGACGGCGACGGGCACGGTGCAGGCGGAGACGGAAGAGGGCGGCCGAGCAGCCGATCACGGCGGCCGCCTCATGAGGCGAGAGCTCCTCCCAGGCGACGAGGCGCAACACCTCTTGGTCTCCGGGCAGAAGACGTCGAACCGCCTCCATCACCAGCGCCTCCTCGCCCTCCTCGTAGGGAGAGCTGGCGGCGTCCATAACCGTGCCCTGGGAAAGGCGCGCAATCAAGGCGTTCCGCCGCCGCGCCGCCCGGCGCTGGTTGGCGTCCACGGATTCCGGCGGCACGCCGAATACTTCC
>PSLH01000022.1:0-13860 GCA_040289505.1 Thermoleophilia bacterium
GGGCGAGGAGGAGGCAGGCCGGGCGCACGGCCTCGCTAGGGCAGCGCGTTCGAGCGCACGGCGCCAGGGGCGACGGCCCGCACCAGCCCGTGCGGGCGAGGGACGCAGGTGGTGGCGCCGGCCTTCACGGAGAGCGCCTGGCCGTCCACCCGCAGGGTGGCGGCGACCGGCGTCGTCTTCCCTTGGTCATCCTCGGCCGTCACCTGGTAGCAGTCGGGCTTGACCCGGGCCAGGCGGAGAGTGGGCGGTCCACCCGACTCGGAAAAGGTCGCCCAGTACCAAAGCACACGATCTCCTGGCTTGAGCTCTACTTTGTCGGCGCCCACCGGGGGCATAGCCCCGTTTACCTTGAACACCCAGCCGCTCGTTCCCGAGGCGCGGTAGCGGCCGATCTGGTCGACGTAGGGCCCGAACGAGGTCTCCTGGACGTGGTAGTAGATCTCCCCCGCCAGCGAGGCCTTCTCCAGGGCCTGCAAGGGCGTCGCGGCCTGAGCCCGGGGCTCGGTGGGGCCAAAGAGGGTGCGTGTCTTTCCTTCCACCCGCACCCGCACGAGGGGGGCGGAGTCGGCGCCGGGGCCGGCGCTCGCCAGGGTGGCGGGAAGGGCGGCCAGGACGGCGGCCGCCGCGGCGGCGAGCGCAAGAGCGCGTTTTTGCACGAATCCTCCTTCCGCGAGGGGTTCGGGTCGACGGGCAGCAGGTCTTCTGGCTTGGGGTCCCCTCCTCCGCCGCCTTCCCAGCCCGAGGGCCAGTGGCGTCGTGGCGGAGGAGCATCTCCCCTCACAGCGGCGGGACCGCCCCGGACTCGCACCGGTGTTCCCTTAACCGCCCGCCTATGTCAGCCTGGAGCCTATCATCGCAGCGTGACGCGCGCGCTCTCGGCCTGGGGTCCGGTGGTGGCGTGGGCTGGCCTCATCTTCTTTCTCTCCTCCATCCCCGACCTCGGCACCGGCCTGGGCGGCTACGACCTGGCCTTGCGCAAGCTCGCCCACGCAGTCGAGTACGCCGTGCTCGCTGCCCTCCTCCTCCGCGCCCTCGGCCGAAAGCTTCCCTCCTTCCTCCTGGCTCTCGCCTACGCCGCCAGCGACGAGCTTCACCAAGCGTTCGTGCCCGGGCGACAGGCAGCCCTCCACGACGTGGCCGTGGACGCGCTGGGAGCCGCGCTCGGCCTCTACCTGGGGCGGCGCCTCCTCCGCCGCGTTTTGGCATGAAAGCGGCCGCCATCGACTTCGACGCCGTGCTCGGCGATACCCGCCCCCTGTGGCAGGCCTGGCTCACCGACGCCTCTCGTCGGCTTCGCACCCCCCTCGACCTCCCCGCCGATCGCGGCGCTGCCGCTTCCTTGCTGACCCAGGCGCTGGGCACCTGGGAGCCCCTTCTCAAGCGCTTCGCCGAGGATCATGGCCCCCTCTACCTGCGCCCCCGGGCCGACGTGAACGCCGCCCTCCGCCGCCTGCGCCAGGCAGGGGTGACGGTGGGTGCGTACACGGACGCCCCAGAGCCTCTGGCCCGGGTGGCCGCCCTTCAGCTCGGCGTGGCTCGCCTGCTCGACCTGGTGACGGCGAACCTGGGCTATCCCCGGATCGGGCGCCGGCGCGAGCTGAAGCGGGCCCACGAGCGGCTGCTCGAGCGGCTAGGGAGGGAGGCAGTGGTGGTGGACGCAGTCTGCCAGCTCGTCTCCGCCGGGACGTACAATCGAGAGCGTGGAGCCGAGGGAGGTCGGTGACCGCCAGCTCGATGCTCTGCTCGAGCGCCTCGATCGCCTGACCGGCGAGCTACGGGCGCTCAATCGCCGTCTTGACTCGGGCGAGAACCTGGCTCCGGTGGTGCACGAGCTGAGGCGGCTCAACGAGTCGCTGCACGCCCTCGCCTACGCCGCGCTGGGCCGCCAAGCGCCCCACGTGCGGCGGCGAAGCGTTTGAGCTCCTTCAGACGGCTTTACGGCCCAGGCCGGGCAGCGAGACGGTAGATCTGCCCTTGGTGGGAGACGAGGTAGAGCTCGCCGGCCGCGTCCTCGCCGAAGGAGGAGAGGGACTCGACCCGGAACGGCTCTCGGCGGAGATCGCGCGCCCGGCCTTGCTCGACCCGGAGGCTCCAGATCGTCCCCGAGCAGTAGTCGCCGAAGAAGTAGCGGCCGCGGGCAGCCCTCACCGCCTTGCCGCGGTAGACGTAGCCACCCGTGACCGAGCAGCCCTGGGAGTGGCCGTACTCGGCAATAGGGAAGACGAGAGGGGCGTGACCGGCGAGAGGGATGTCCTTGAACAGGTGGCGACCCTCGTAGCGGGCCCAGCCGTAGTTGGCAGGGGGCGCGCCGAGAGGCCGGAAGTCCACCTCCTCCCAGGCATCCTGGCCCACGTCGGCGATGTACAGGGCTCCTGTCTGGCGGTCGAAGGAGAACCGCCAAGGGTTGCGAAGGCCGTAGCCGGCGATCTCCCAGGCGGGCTTGAGCGGATCTGCGCGCAAGAGCTTGCCCAGGCGAGAGGAGAGGTTCTGGGCTTGGTTTCCGGGATCGCCGGCCGAGCCCCCGTCCCCCATGCCGACGTACAGCTTGCCCTCCGGCCCGAACTGGAGCTGGCCGCCGTTGTGGTTGGCGTAGGGCTGGTCGACGAAGAGAAGCTCTCGGGCTGTCCTAGGCAGCCCTCTCTGCCCGTCGGACCGAAACTCGACCACGCGGGTGTCGCCCCGCAGATCGGTGTAGTCGACGTAGAAGCGGCGGCTGCGAGGGTAGCTTGGGGGAAAGGCCACCGACAGCAGGCCCTGCTCGCTCGCCTTGCTCCCTACCCGGTCGCGGATATCGAGGAAGAGGCGCGCATGGCCCCGCTCGAGGACCCGGATCGCCCCTTCTTGCTCCACCACGTAGAGGCGACCGCGCTCGCCAGGGGCGCCGGCGACGTAGACGGGACGGTCGAGACCGGAGGCGACCCGGACGAGGCCGTAGCCGAAATGTGGCCCTGTCCCTCCTCTAGCTCCCCCCGTCGCCAAGGCGAGGAAAGCGAGCGCTCCAGCGCTCGCTCGCCACCTCATCTGCCCTTCCTCATCGGCGAAGGAGCGCTCGCCGTACCTCCTCCTCCACCCCCCGCTTGAGCACCGCCAGCACCTGGTCTCCCGGCTCGAGGCGCAGCGCCCCGTCCCCCAGCCGCGCCTGGCCGCCACGCACCACCGAGATCACCTGAGCCCCCTCGGGCAGGCGCAAGTCGGCGATGCGGGCACCGACGCTCGGGGAGTTGGGCTCGATCTGGACCTCCACCACGGCCAAGTCCTCCTGGCGCAAATCGAGCAGGTGGACGAGACCGTGCTCGGGCACCTCGTGCTCGACCAAGGCCAACAGGTTGAGGGTGGCGCAAACGGTAGGGGAGATCCCCAGCAAGTCGAAGTGAGGCTGGTTGCGGGGGTCGTTGACTCGGGCGATCACCTTGGGCACCCCGTAGCGCTCCTTGGCCAGCTGGCAGATCACGATGTTGTCCTCGTCGTCTCCGGTAGCGGCAATGACGATGTCGGGCGGCCGAGCCAGGCCGGCCCGCTCCAATACCCACATCTCGGTCGCGTCCCCGTGCTGCACCTGGTGCTCGAGCTCTTGCTCCAGCCGCTCGAAGCGGTCGCGGCGCTGCTCGATAAGCGTGACCTCGTGGCCCATAGCGATGAGGCTGCGAGTGAGGTTGGCCCCTACCTTGCCCCCGCCCGCCACGACCACGTACATCAGGCCATTCCCTGACTGGGAGCCGCCTCGCAGGATCGAACCGCGTCGGCCAGAACGGAGATGGCGGTGGCGGTGGGACAGACGGTGCGGACGCCGCGGGCGGCGTAGAACTCGGCCCGCGCGGGATCGAGCACGCGGGCGACGACACAGGGCACCCCAAACCGCAGGTGAGCCACCTGGGCCACGACGAGGTTGGTGTTGTCGCCGTCGGTAGCCACCACCACCGCGTCTGCCTCCTCGATCCCTGCCCGGCGGAGCACGTCCAGGTCCATGCCGTGGCCGACCACGAACCCTCCTAGCCAGTCCTCCCCGAGCTGCACAAGCGCCTCCTCCCGCTCGTCCACTGCCACGACCTCCCAACCGTCGCGGTGGAGAGCGCGGGCGACGGCCGATCCCACTCGACCACAGCCGATGACGAGCGCTCTCACAGGCCTCAGGGTAGCGAAGAAGTCAAGCTCGATCCCTTGGTCGCCGCCGCCTCCTCCTCCTCGACCAGAGCGGCCTCGGGGAACGCGACCACCAAGACCTCGCAGGGAGCCTTCCGCAGCACGTACTCCACGGTGGGAGAGAAGAAGCGGGATTGGCGCCGCCAGCGGGGAGCCGAGCCGAGAACGATCAGATCGGCGCCCACCCGCCGCGCCTCCTCCACGATGGCCTCGCCGATCGCCCGCGCTCGCACCACTCGCCCGCTCACCTGGACGCCGTGCTCCTCGCCCAGAAGCCTAGCCTCCTCCAGCGAGGCCGCTGCCCGCGCCTCCTCGTCGGGAAGAGGCGCGTCCAGAGGCTTGTCGAAAGGGACCCGGATCACGTACAGGGCCTCTACCGACGATCCTCGTTCCTCCGCCAGCTTGACCGCAGTGGCCAGCATCTCCTCTCCGATCGGCCCAAGCTTCATGGGTACGAGGATGCGGGCTAGAGGTCGCTCTGGAAGCTCTCGCTCGTCGGGGGAGACGACCCGCTCTGTCAGGCCCTCTCCCCGGCGGACGCGCACCGCCCCGTATACGAGTAGCCCTCCCGCCATCCATGCGAGGCCAGCGTAGCGAGCCCCTGGGTGGGTGACGAGAGCCGCGATCCACACGGCCAGGGTGGCCATCATTCCCACCAAGACAGGCAGGGGAAGCTCGACCCCTCGCACCCGGAGGGCGAGTGGCACCCGGTAGGGGCGCGCCAATCCAGGAGAGCTGACCCGTAGGCGGAGGACAGCCGCCTGGGAGGCAGTGAAGGCAAGAAGGACCCCGAAGCTGTAGAAGCCGGCCAGGAAGGTCACTTCCTCGTCGGCGACGGCTCCCGCTGCGAGAAGGAGGGCCGCGGAGACGAGGCAGGCAGCAGCGATGGCATAGGGGGAGATGAGCGTGCGCCGGTCGAGGCGGCCGATTGCTCGCGGCAGCATGCCATGCTCGCCCAAGGAGTAGGCGAGCCGACCGAAGCCAGAAATGGACGTCGCCGCTGCAGCGAGCAAGATGAGCGCGCCCGACGCGCCTACGAACGCTTGCAGGAGACGATCGAGCCCGACTGGGATCGACCCCCGCAAAGCCTGCACAATCCCGATCAGGGGCGCCTCGAGCCAGGTGGTGCCGAGCTCGGTCGCTCCCTCCCTGACTGGGAAAGCTGACAGGCCGACCAGGGCTATGACGACGTAGAGCACGACCACGGTGGAGACCGCCCCGAACAGACCCCGGGGGAGGTCGCTCCCCGGCCGCCGCGCTTCCTCGGCCAGATTGGCCACCGTCTCCAGGCCGGTGTAGGCAAGCATGGCTAGGGGCAAGGCGAAGGCGAGATCTCCCCACGAGGGACTCCTCCCCACCTCCACCGAGGCGGCGAGCGCGTGGGGAGAGAGAACGAGAGCGATCCCCAATCCGACGAGCAGAAGCTGGGTGACGAGGTCGAGCATGGCCACCGCCACCGAGGCGGCGTAGAACTTCGGCCCACGTGCCAGACGCCCGAGTCCCAAGCCAAGAATTACCCCCAACGCGAAGACGACGTCCCAGGGACGGGTGGCTAGAGCGTCAACTTGCAGAGCTGCCGCCAGATAGTGGGGGACGAAGAGAGAAGCCAGGGCGATGACGATCAAGTAGTCGAGGAAGAGCGCCCACCCAGTGAGAAAGCCGGCGAGGTCGTTAAACGCCTTGCGGGCGAGGGTGGCGCCGCCCCCTGCTTCGGGAATAGCGGCTGTTCCCTCAGCGTACGACATGGTCACGAGCAGGAAGAGAATCCCCGCCACGAGCAGGACGAGAGGGGAAAGACCAAGCGCGTGGGCGGCCACGATCCCCAGGGCGAAGTAGATCGAGGAGGCGATCTCTCCATAAGCGACGGCAAAGAGGCTGGGCGCGCCCAGCACCCGCTGAAGAGAGGGAAGCCTTCGGGCCACGGACGAGCAGGTTAGCGGCGGCGCAAGAGGTACAGCCGCCCAAGCCCCAGGGCCACGAAGAGCGTCGCCAGGAGGTAGCCCACGCCGCCGCCTGCCCGAGCGGTGGCGACGAAGAGGATGACGCCCAGGACGACGAAGGCGGAGGCGAAGAGAGCGGTCAGCCGACGTCGCAGCTCAGGCCGCCCTCCTCGCCGCTCCCACCATCACCCGGCAAGGTGCGTGGCGGAGGACGTAGTCGACCGTCTTGCCGAAGATGGCGCTCCTGCGAGTTCGGTGGGGCAGGCGTGGAGCGCCCATAACGATGATCTCCGACCCGCGGCGGAGCGCCTCCTCCACGATCGCCCGACCGGCGTGGCGCGCCCGTAGCACCCGCTCCACCACGTCTACGCCGTACAGGTCGGCGATGTCGTGGGCCTCGTCGAGCAGACGGTCGGCCAGGGCCTCCTGCTCAGGGAGGTCGGCGTCGAGAGGGAGGTCGAGAGGGACAACGATTACTCGCAGGGCGACGATCCTCGCCCCTCTCTCGGCTGCTAAGCGAGCAGCCACGTGCATCGCTTGCCGCGACTGGTCGCTGTCCACCACCGGCACCAGGATGTTGCGGTACTCAAGAGCGAGCGTTGGCCCAGGAAGGGGAGGAGCCCGCAAGGTCGCGGTCAAAGGCTGGCCCAAAACACGCCGCCGGTAGACGGCGTAGCCAGCGAAGCCGAGGGCCAGCCAGCCCAGGCCAGCGTAGCGGGTGTCGGGACTCTGGACGACTACCACGACCCAGGAAGCGAAGGTGGCGGCGCCCCCGAAACACGCAAAGAGCGGCAAGCTGACTCCTCGCAGGCGGAGGTTGGGGCGGGCCACGAACAAGACCTCCTCGTCGGGGAATCGACGCCGAAGCTGGATGACAGAGGCGTGGGCCACGGTGAACGAGAGCAAGGCCCCGAACGTGTACATCGTGCCCAGGAAGCTCGTCTGGCCGGACAAGATGGCGAGGATGGAGGCGAGGCCAGCGAAGACGACGAGAGCCACCCAGGGCGTCTTGAAGCGGGGATGGAGACGGCGGAAGACCTCGGGAAGCTGGCGGTAGGAGGCCATCGAGTAGGTGATGCGCGAGGCGCCGATAACCCCTGCGTTGGTTGAGATAACGAGGATGGTGGCGGCGAGCAGGCCCACGTACACCTCGAGGACATGGCGCAGCGTTCCCTCCACGCCGAGGTGGCGAACGACTCCGAGCACGGGGTCGTTCTGGAAGCCGTGGCGCTCGGGGGGAAGGGCAAGGAGGGTAGTCAGCTCGCCGTCGATGAGCCGGACGGGCAGGGCGGACAGGGCGACAAGGGGGAGCGTGAAGTAGATGACAAAGACTGCCCCGACGACGAAGCCGATGGAGCGGGGGATGGTGCGCGCGGGGTCGCGGGCTTCCTCGGCGAGGTTGGAGACGGTCTCGATCCCCGTGTAGGCGAGCATGGCCACCGGGATAGAAAGCAGGAAGTGGCCCCAGGTTGGGGCTATGCCCCAGTGAACGTTCTTGGACAGAGTCGACGGGCTGAGGATGAGCACGATGCCTAGCAGCACGAGGAGGACCTGGGTGGCGAAATCAAGGACAGCGAGCAGGACGTTCATTCCCGCCGACTCCTTGATCCCGACCACGTTGAGCGCCACGAGCACGGCGATCACCGCTGCTCCCACCACGACGTCCCAGGGGTTGTCCTTGAGCGGATCCCAAAAGATGGACAGGTAGTGGGGCACGAAGAAGGCCGAGATGGCGATGGTTATGACGTAGTTCAGCATCTGGGCCCAGGCGGCCCCGAACGACACGAGCTCGTTGAACGCGTGGCGAGCGAAGCTAGCCGATCCACCGGCCTCGGGATAGCGCACCGTGCCCTCGGCGTAGCTCAGCGCGGTGGCGGCGAAGACGAGGCCGGCGATGACGAAGACGAGCGGGGTGAGCCCGAGGGCGAAGGCGGCGGTGACACCCAGGGCGTAGTAGATGGAGGCGCCCACGTTGCCGTAGGCAGTGGAGAAGAGGGCCGGCGCCCCCAGGACGCGCTCGAGTCGGTGCTCTCGGCGACGACGCCTCGCCACGGCCCTACATTAGCCGGGCGACCAGCTTCATCGGCCGGCGAGAAAATCCCCCGATGTGGCGAGCGTCGATGGTCTCCTTCGTCGCCAAGGAACGCAGCCCTAGCTACAGGGGAAAGTGAGATCGTTCTTCTCCGACCTCGACTTCTCGCTGCGCTGAATGGCGCTACTGGACGGCGACCGTGAGGCGCTCACCGCAGCCTGCGCAGCGGATCTCGTCGGCAAGGGCCCAGTACCTGCCCATGACAGGCCCGCTCAGCGGGACATCCTTCCGCCTGGCGACGAGGTCCTCAAAGTCGCGGCCGAGCGATCCTCTTCGCTGCGGTGAGGGGATGCCGAGTCTGACAGCGATTCCTGCCCTCGCCTACTCGGAGCCCGGAAGCCGTCGGGAGAGGAGGCGGAGGAGACGAAAGCCGGGGAGGCCGACCACGGTAAGGTAGTCGCCGTCGATGCGCTCGACCAGGGAGGCGCCCAGGCCCTGCACCGCGTAGCCGCCCGCCCGGCCCTGCCACTCGCCGCTGGCGACGTAGGCGTCGATGTCGCGGCGGGAGAGGGGGCGGAAGAGGACGCGGGTCAGGTCGTGCTCGACCACCTCCTCGCTGCGGATGAGGAGGCAGAGGGCGGACACGACCTCATGCCAGCGCCCGCTCAGTTGCCGCAACATCGCCTTGGCCTCCTCGGCATGGCCCGGCGTCCCCAGCGCGCGGTCGTCCACGGCCACCACCGTGTCGGCGGCGAGGAGCGGCCCCTCAGCCACCCCAGCTCTGGCCGAGCGCGCCTTCCCCCGAGCGTGGGCGCAGGCTAGCTCGACGGGGGAACGCCCCCGCTCCTCTCCCTCCTCGTAGCGGTGGGGGACGACCCGGAAAGGGATGCGAAGCTGCTCCAGGATCGCCCGCCGCTGGGGAGAGGCCGAGGCGAGAAGGAGGGACCTAGACGAGCTCACCCGGCGAGAACCAAAGCGCGATCTCCCGCTCGGCCGACTGGGGGCAGTCGGAGCCGTGCACGAGGTTGTTGGGCATGCTGAGAGCGAGATCGCCGCGGATCGTCCCCGGCGCCGCCTGGGCGGGGTTGGTGGCCCCCATCGTCGTCCGCACCACCGAGATCGCCGACTCCCCCTCGACCACGAGCGCGAGCGTCGGCGCCGAGGTGATGAACGCGACCAGCTCGCCGAAGAACGGCTTGTCCACGTGCTCCGCGTAGTGCTCCTGGGCCAGCCTCCGATCGGCCCGGAGGAGCTTGGCCGCCCGCAGCACGAGGCCCCGCGCCTCCAGACGGCGCAGGATCTCCCCCGCTAGGCCGCGAGCGAGGGCATCGGGCTTGATGAGGACGAGCGTCCGCTCTACTGCCACGAGGCGAGACTCTACCCTCCGCCTCGCCTGCGGCCGCCTCGAGCGCGCGAGGGGGGAGGCGAGGAGGAGGAAGCCGCGGGGGCGAAGTCGAGAGGAGGACGGCGCACGACCGGCGTCTCGCAGTAGGGGCACATTTGCCACAGACGCTCGAGCGGGGCCTGGCAGCTGACGCAGGCCTCGCGCAAGCGGGTGGTGCAGACCGGGCAGACGAGAAAGGAGGGCTCGATCGGCGACCGGCACACCGGGCAGCGCTCCTCCGGCCCGCGCAGGCGCTGCAGGGCTTGCATCTCCAGCTCCCGCTCCCGCACCTCGTCCAGATACTCGGGTGGGCGGAAGAGCATGTACACCAGGGCACCCAGAAACGGGGGAACGAGACCGAGGAGGGTGGCCAGGGCGACGAGCCAGCGGGACTGGATGCGACGACGGGCGTCCTTGAGGGTCCAGTAGCCGACTCCAAGCCAGAAGGCGGAAGCCACGCCGAGCGCGACGTTGCGGGCGATGAGCCAGCCTGGCGAGTCGAGAAGGGCAGCGAGGAGGGCGCGCTCCACGGTCAGAGTTTGCCCATTTCTCCGCCCAACGCAAGAGACGCTAGCGGCTAGCCCCGCCCCATCCTCCCTCTCCCTCAGCCTCGTAGAGGTCGGCCAGGAGGTAGAGGGAGCCGGTCACGAGGACGGAGCCAGCGAGCTCGCGAGCTCGGGCGAGAGCGGCCAAAGGACGCTCGTGGCGCTCGACGTGGCCGAAGAAGCCCCGGGCCAGCTCGGCCAGCTCCCAAGCAGGAAGCGCTCGCGGGCTGGAGGACGACGTAGCCAGGAGCCGGCAGCCCACTCGGGCAAGTCGCTCCAGCATGGCGGGAGCGTCCTTGTCGCGCAGGATCGAGCACACGATAACCCAGTCGCGCCGCGGAAGCTGAGCCACGAGCCAGTCCAGCCCCTCGGGATTGTGGGCCCCGTCCCAAAGCTCTCGAGAAGAGCGCCAGTCGAGGCGACCGGGGAGAAAGATCTCTACCTGGCCGGATACCGACCGGCCCAAGAAGGCCTCGGCCGCCTCCCGAGCCCCTCCCGGGCGAGTCGAGCAGCGGGAGACGAGGAAGGCCCACTCGGGCTCGCCCAGGACGACGGTAGCCCCCGGCCGAGCCACGGCCAGCTTCTCGCGGGCGATCGCCTCCCGGGTCCGGCCCAGGACCTCAGCGTGGTCGAGACCGACGTTGGTCAGGTAGACGACGGGAGCGTCAAGCACGTTGGTCGCGTCCAGGCGACCGCCCAGGCCAGCCTCGATCACGGCCACGTCCACCCGGCGGGAGGCGAACTCGGCCAAGGCAGCGGCGGTCAGAGCCTCGAACTGGGTGGCCGAGACAGCCTCCGCTGCCGGCCGCACTCGGGCGATGGCGGCCCAGAAGGACTCCGGGTCCGTGTCCAGGCGCTCGTGCCAGCCGGAGACGTGGGGCGAGGTGTAGGCGCCTACGGAGAGTCCCTCCCGGCGCAGGTAGGCGGCGATGGCTCGGGTGGCAGTCGACTTGCCGTTCGTCCCCACCACGTGGATGGAGGGGAAGGCTCGCTGCGGGTTTCCGAGAAGCCTGAGGAGGGCCTGCATCCGCTCCAGCCCGAACTGGGCCGGCCAGGGGCTGAGCGAGCGGAGCCAGCTGGCGCTGTCGGCGGAGACGGAGGAGCTCCTAGCCACTGGTCGGCGGCCCGTCGGCGCAGCCCAGGGCCTCGCGCTCCCGCTGGTAGCGGGCAAGCTTGGCCCTCTCCGCGGCAACCACCTCGGGCGGGGCCTTGCGGAGGAAGCTCTCGTTGGCGAGGAGACGCTGGCAGCGCTCGATCTCCTTGCGCAGCCGCTCGCACTCCACCTCCACCTTGCCGTCCACCCGCAGCCGCTGGGGCCGCACCACCGCCTCGAAGATGCGCAGCTCCTCCCCGTCAAGCGGCACCCGCACGCCGCTTCGCCGAAAGATAGTGGCGGCCTCCTTCACCCGCTCCAAGGCGTCCCCCTCCGCAGCGAAGCGGTCGTCAGGCTCAGGCCAAGGGGAGACGATGAGACGGCGCTCCCTCGCCGGCAGATGTGACCAGACCTCCTCGCTCACGTGGGGCAGGAACGGGTGAAGGAGGAGGAGCAGTCGCTCCAAGGCGAAGAGGGCGGTGGCCCTGGCGTCGGCGTCACCGGCGTACAGCCGGGGCTTGATCGCCTCGGCGTACCAGTCGCAGAAGTCGTCGAAGGTGAGGTGGTAGAGGACGCTAGTCGCGCGGGCGAGCTCGAACGACTCGAGGGCCTCCTCCACCTCCGCCCGCGCCCGGTCGAGGCGAGCGAGAATCCAGCGCTCCTCCAGGGCCTGGGGCCGGGCCTGAGGCAGCGCCTCGCCGGCGTTGGCCAGGATGAGCCGGGACACGTTCCAGAGCTTGTTGGCCAGGCGCCTTCCCTCCTCGATCGCTCCTTCGGAGAAGCGAACGTCTTGAGCCGACGACATCTTGAGGAGGCCGTAGCGGGTGGCATCGGCCCCGTAGCGCTCCACGAGCTCCAGAGGGTCGATGCCCGTGCCCAGGCTCTTGGACATGCGCCGCCCGTCAGGGGCAAGCACAGTCGAGTGGATGATCACGTGGCGGAAGGGAACCTCGCCTCGAATCTCCAGCCCGGCCATGATCATGCGCGCCTCCCAAAGGAAGATGATCTCGCGGGCGGTCGAGCTCACGTCACCGGGGTAGAAGTAGGCAAGATCCTCGGTCTCGTCCGGCCAGCCCAGCGTGGCAAGCGGCCACAGGGCCGAGGAGAACCAGGTGTCGAGGACGTCCTCCTCCCGGCGAAGCTCGGGATCGCCGCAGGCCTGGCAGCGGTCGGGCTCGGTCTCGGACACGATCTCCGCCCCGCAGGCGCAGTACCACACAGGGATGCGATGACCCCACCAAAGCTGGCGGGAGATGCACCAGGGGCGGATGCTCTCCATCCAGTCTAGGTACACCCGGTTGAACCGCGCGGGCCAGAAGCGAACCCGCCCTTGGCGCACCGCCTCGATGGCGGGCCGCGCCAGCTCCTCCATCTCCACCCACCACTGGAGGGTGATGAGAGGCTCGATCCGGGTCCCGCAGCGCTCGCAGTGCCCCACCGCGTGCCGGTAGGGCTCGGCCCTCTCTAGGAGGCCTTGGCGGGCGAGCGCCTCAGCGATGCGGGCCTGGGCCTCCTCCTGGGACAGCCCCGCGTACTCGCCCGCCTCTCCGCTCATGCGCCCGTCCAGGGCGATCACGGTGAGCTCGGGAAGCCCGTGCTCGCGCCCGATCTCGAAGTCGAGCGGGTCGTGGCCGGGGGTGATCTTGACCGCGCCGGTGCCGAACTCGCGGTCGACCCTGGCGTCGGCGATGATGGGCACTCTGCGCTCCGCTGCCGGCACGATCGCCTCCTTCCCCACGAGCCCGCGGTAGCGGTCGTCGTCGGGGTGTACGGCCACGGCCACGTCGCCCAGCATGGTGGGAAGGCGCACGGTAGCCACGGGCACGAAGCCGCTTCCGTCGGCCAGGGGGTAGCGCACCGTGTACACGGTGTCCTCTACCTCCAGGTGCTCCACCTCGAGGTCGGAAAGGGCGCTGGCGCAGCGGGGGCACCAGTTGACGATGCGGTTGTCCCGGTACACGAGGCCTCGCTTATAGAGGTGGACGAAGAAGCGCATGACCGCCCGCACGTACCCCTCGTCCATGGTGAAGCGCTCGCGCCGGTAGTCGAGAGAGCAGCCCAGACGGCGGAACTGGTGCATGATCACCCGCCCGTACGTCTCCAGCCACTGCCACACCCGCTCTTCGAACGCCTCTCGGCCTAGGTCGTGCCGCGTCTTTCCCTCTTTGGCCAGCTCCTTCTCGACCACGTTCTGGGTAGCGATGCCAGCGTGGTCGTACCCGGGCTGCCACAAGCAGTTGAAGCCGCGCATGCGGTGCCAGCGAATGAGCACGTCCTGGAGCGTCCCGTTCAGGGCGTGGCCCATGTGCAGCTCCCCGGTGACGTTGGGAGGCGGAAGGGCGATTACGTAGGGGCGGCGGGCAGGATCGGGGTCGGCGGCGTAGTGACCTTCCTCCTCCCAGGCGCGCTGCCAGCGCTCCTCGACACCCTCCGGCTTGTAGAGCGGCTCCACCGAACGGATTCTACGGACGCCGACTTGGATCCATGGAGATCGTCATTTGGATCCAAAGTAGCGCTTGTTACGCGATTGACGGCGCCTTTGTCGTCGTTTAGGATCCGAAAAGATCCTAAACCGTACCCGACCAGGAGGCAATATGAGCACGAACGGACCTGTGGAGGAGATCGTCAGGCCCTACAGCGCCGAGGACGTCGCGCGACTGCGCGGCTCGATCAAGGTCGAGCACACCCTCGCTCGGCTCGGCGCCGACCGGCTGCGACAGCTCCTC
>PSLH01000022.1:13870-25815 GCA_040289505.1 Thermoleophilia bacterium
GGGAGCCGTACGTGCCAGCCTTGGGCGCGCTCACCGGCGCCCAGGCGGTGCAGATGGTCAAGGCCGGCCTCAAGGCCATCTACCTCTCGGGATGGCAGGTCGCAGCCGACGCCAATCTGGCCGGCCAAACCTACCCCGACCAGAGCCTCTACCCGGTCAACTCGGCCCCCGCCCTCGTGCGCCGGATCAACAACGCCCTTGTGCGAGCGGACCAGATCCACTGGGCCGAGGGCGATCGCTCCGTGTACTGGCTCGCGCCGATCGTGGCCGACGCCGAGGCCGGCTTCGGAGGTCCTCTCAACGCCTTCGAGCTGGCCAAAGCCCTGATCGAGGCAGGCGCGGCAGGTATCCACTTCGAGGATCAGCTGGCCTCGGAGAAGAAGTGCGGCCACCTGGGCGGCAAGGTGCTCGTGCCCACGAGCCAGTTCATCCGCACCCTGGTTGCGGCCCGCTTGGCCTCGGACGTCTTGGACGTCCCCACCGTGATCGTGGCCCGCACGGATGCACTCTCGGCGACGTTCTTGACCAGCGACGTCGACCCTGCCGACCGGGAGTTCCTGACCGGCGAGCGCACGCCCGAGGGCTACTTCCGGGTCCGCCCCGGCCTCGAGTCGGCCATCGCCCGCTCCCTTGCCTACGCCCCCTACGCCGATCTTTTGTGGTTCGAGACCTCGACCCCGGACATGGAGGAGGCGCGCGCGTTCGCCCAGGCGATTCACGACCGCTACCCGGGGAAGCTCCTCGCCTACAACTGCTCCCCCTCCTTCAACTGGCGACGGCACCTCTCGGAGCGGGAGATCGCCTCCTTCCAGAAGGAGCTGGGCGAGCTCGGCTACAAGTTCCAGTTCGTCACCCTGGCCGGCTTCCACGCCTTGTGCGCCTCGATGTTCGAGCTGGCCCGGGGCTACGCCGAGGAGGGCATGAGCGCCTACGTACGGCTGCAGCAGCGAGAGTTCGAGCTTGAGGGAGCCGGGTACACGGCCACCCGCCACCAGCGCGAGGTTGGCGCCGGGTACTTCGACCGGGTGCTGGAGACGATCTCGGGCGGGGAGGCCTCGACGCTGGCGCTCAGAGGATCGACCGAGGAAGAGCAGTTCCAGGAGACGGAGGTGGCAGCATGACGGTCGCGATCGAGCTCACCAGGACCTGTGACGGGCCCGACATCGCGCGGGCGCTCGCTGCCCGCGGCCTGGACGCGCGAATGGTGTCAGGAAACGGGCACCTCGTCGTCCGCGCCCACGACCTGGCTGAGGTGGAGCGCGCTCTCGGCGCCTGGATGGAGGAGCGGGGACTTCCCTTCGTCCCCTTCCAGATCGACGAGCGCACCGTGTGCCTGGCCCCGCCGCCCGCGTGAGCCCGCCGCCACCGCGTACACTGAGCGTGTGACCACGGTCGGCACCAAGGCCGACGACATCGCGCTCGCGCTGGAGGAGGCTATCGTCTCCGGGGAGATCGCCCCCGGGACTGTGCTGCGCCAAGAGCAGCTTTCGGAACGCTTCTCGGTGAGCCGCACCCCTGTCCGGGAGGCCCTACGCCGGCTGGCGGCCCTCGGGCTCGTCTCCTTCGTCCCCAACCGGGGCGTGCGCGTGCGCACGGTGTCGCGGGACGAGCTCCGGCAAGCCTTCCTCGTACGGGCCGAGCTAGAGAGCCTTGCGACTGAGCTTGCCACCCCGCGCATGACCGAGGTGGAGCTGGCAGCGCTGGAGGACGCAGAGCGGCGGTTCGGCAAGCTGACCTTGACCCTGCGCGAGAAGACCCGCTTGGGCACGGTGGACACGGAGCTCATGTCCGCCTGGGTGCGGGCCAACCACGGATTCCACGACATCATCTACGCCGCCGCCGGCGCTCCTCTGGTGGAGCAGATCGCGAAGAGCGCCCGCCGCACCTTCTTCAGCCAGGTCATGTGGGGAGCAAGCCCAGAGCTGGACGAGCTGTACGCCCAGAACGACCTCCAGCACCGGGCCATTCGCGCCGCCATCGCCGCCCGCAACCCGCAGGGAGCCCGTGTCCTCGCCCGCGAGCACGTCCTCCACTCGGGGCGGCTGCTCGAGGCCATCCTCGACCTCGTGCAGGCTCGCCCGTCCGAGCTGCGCTCCGCCTAGCAGGCTATCCAGCCCAGACGGGCCGAGACGCCTTCGGCGGCAGTACGAGAGTCAGGCCGACTCTTCGGCTACTTCGTCGAAGTCGCGGGCGACCGTGCCGCCCCGGGTGACGAGGGTCGGGCGTAGCCCCTTCGAGATCGTCTCCTTCGTGATCACGCACTTGGAGACGTCCTTGCGCGAGGGAAGCTCGAACATGACGTCGAGGAGGGCGCCCTCGATGATGGAGCGAAGACCCCGTGCCCCTGTCTCCCGCTCCAGGGCACGGTCGGCGATCTCCCACAGCGCGTCCTCGGTGAACACGAGCTCGATCGAGTCGTAGGCGAAGAAGCGCTGGTACTGCTTGACCAGCGCGTTCTTGGGCTCGGTGAGGATCCTGACCAGGTCCTCGCGCTCGAGCTGGTGCACGTAGGAGATGACGGGCAGGCGACCGATGAACTCCGGGATGAGGCCGTAGGCGAGGAGATCCTCGGGCATGACCTGAGAGAGAAGCTCAGATGTCTCTGGCGCCCGCTTGGAGTGGATCTTGGCCCCGAAGCCGACCGCGTTACGGCCGATGCGCTTGGCCACGATCTTCTCCAGGCCGGCAAAGGCGCCGCCGCAAATGAAGAGGATGTTGGTGGTGTCGATGCTCAAGAACTCCTGGTGGGGGTGCTTGCGCCCCCCTTGCGGGGGCACCGAGGCCACCGTCCCCTCCAAGATCTTGAGTAGCGCCTGCTGCACGCCCTCGCCCGACACGTCGCGGGTGATCGAGGGGTTGTCCGCCTTGCGGGCGATCTTGTCCACCTCGTCGATGTAGATGATCCCCGTCTCTGCCTTCTTGATGTCGAAGTCGGCGGCCTGGATCAGCTTGAGGAGGATGTTCTCTACGTCCTCGCCGACGTAGCCTGCCTCGGTCAGGGCGGTGGCGTCGGCGATGGCGAAGGGGACGTTGAGGATGCGGGCCAGCGTCTGTGCCAGGTGGGTTTTGCCGCAGCCGGTAGGACCGAGCAAGAGGATGTTCGACTTCTGCAGCTCGACGTCGTCGTCGGCCGCCCCCATCTTCACCCGCTTGTAGTGGTTGTAGACGGCTACCGACAGCGTCCGCTTCGCCTCCTCCTGGGAGACGACGTACTCGTTCAGCTGCCGGTAGATCTCCTTGGGACGGGGGAGGGCGTCGAAGTCGAGGTGGGCGGGAGCAGTCAGCTCCTCGTCGATGATCTCGTTACAGAGGTCGATGCACTCGTCGCAGATGTACACGCCCGGCCCGGCGATCAGCTTCTTCACCTGCCGCTGGCTCTTCCCGCAGAAGGAGCAGAGGAGCTGCTCGTTGCCGTCGGTCGCCCGGGCCATGTCCGCTCTCGTTGTACCTCGAATTCGTCGCCAGCGCCAGCGCTCGATCTAGCGATGCTCGATGACGGTGTCGATGATCCCGTACTCCTTGGCCTCCTGAGCGGTCATGAAGAAGTCGCGCTCCATGTCCTTGGCCACCTTCTCCAGCGGCTGTCCGGTGTGCTTGGCCATGATCTCCTCCATCTTGCGCTTGAGGGCGATGGTCTCTCGGGCATGGATCTCGATGTCTGTCGCCTGCCCCTGGAAGCCGCCCCAGACCTGGTGGATCAGGATCTTGGCGTTCGGCAGCGCCATCCGTTTTCCTTTGGCCCCCCCGGCAAGGAGGAGAGCGCCCATAGACATGGCGATGCCGACGCAGATCGTCTGCACGTCGGGCTTGATGAACTGGATGGTGTCGTAGATGGCAAGCCCGGCGTACACCGACCCCCCCGGCGAGTTGATGTAGAGCGAGATGTCCTTGTCGGGGTCTTCCGACTCGAGGTGGAGGAGCTGGGCCACGACCAGGTTGGCGATCTGGTCGTCGATGGGGGTGCCCAGGAAGATGATCCGCTCGTTGAGGAGGCGCGAGTAGATGTCGAAGGCCCGCTCGCCGCGCGAGGTCTGCTCGATGACCATGGGGATGAGGGGGCTCATGCTCGGTACTGGCCGGGGCGCGCTCCAGTCCCAACCAGCTCGGCGTGTCTCGTACGGCGTCATCGTCTCTCCTCCTGGCCCGGGGTCCACAACTTCGGGTCGCCGGGCCCCTTCTCCTTCCCGGGCGTCCACAGCTTGGCGCGGGCGTGGGCGAGCTCGGGCGAGATCTGCCTTACCTCCGCCGCCACTCGGTCGAGGGCCTTGCGCAGGCGCAAATCCTCCCGAAGCGACTCTGCCTCAGGCTGGCCGAGGTAGCGCTCGACGAAGCCGTCAGGGTCGCGCTCGCCCGACTCCTCGGCCTGCTCGCGCAGGAAGGCTCTCAACTCCTCGTCGGTCACCCGAATCTCCAAACGATCGGCGACCGCCTCCAGCACCAGCTCCCGGGCCAGCGACCGTCGAGCCTGCTCCCGCAGCTGGTCGCGGAGCTCCTCCGGCGTCCTCCCCGTAACCGCGAGGTAGGTCTGCACCGAGATCCCCCGCCGCTCCAGGGAGCGGAGAAGCCCCACCAGAAGGTCGTTGGCGCGGGCCTCCACGAGAGCAGGCGAGGGCGTCGCCCGCGACGCCTCGGCCAGCGCGTCCACCGCCGCCGCCCGGAACTCGGCTTCTGCCTCCTCCTCGAGCTGGGCGTGCAGGGCGCGCTCGATGTCGGCGCGAAGATCGGCCAGGGTGTCGTACTCGCTGGCTGCCTTGGCCAGCTCGTCGTCCAAAGGCGGAAGCACCCGCTCCTTGACCTCCCTCACGGTCACCTCCACTGTGGCCGTCTCCCCGTCGGCGAGCTCGTGCTCTACGACCTTGGTCTCGCCCGGAGCCATGCCCAGGAGAGCCTCCTCCAGCTCCTCCACCATTCGGCCGGCTCCGACCTCGACCACCACGTCGCGCCGCGCCTCCCCCGAGGCGCTGACCAAGTCGAGGACGACCACGTCCCCCTCCTGGACGGGGCGCCCCACGGGAGCGAGCTGGGCGACAGCCCGCCGCAGTCGGTCGAGCTCGGCCTCGACCATCTCCTGGGAAACCTCGACCGCAGTGGCCGGCACCTCGAGCTGGGTCCAGTCGGCCACCTCGACCGGCGGCTGCACGGCCACGGTGGCGGTGAACCGGAAGGGCCCCTCCGCCGACTCGGGCAGCTCGTACTCGTACTCAGGCCGGGACACGGGCCGGATGCAGGCCTTCTCGGCGGCGCTCACGAACCAGCCGCCGATGTGGCTCTCCACGGCCTCGCTCAGCACCCGCTCCTTGCCCAGCCGAGAGACGAGCACGGGCAAAGGCACCTTCCCCTTGCGAAAGCCGGGAACCTTGACGCTCCTCGCCAGGTCGGAGGCGGCGTGGTCGACCGCGTGCCGAAGGTCGTCCTTCGGCACCTCCACCCTCAGGCGAACCCTGTCCTCCTGCAGCTGCTCGACCGTGGTCTGCACGGAGCCCATTCAAGCAGAAGGCACGCGCCTCCCCGAGAAGGGAGAGGCGCGGGAGATGCGGGCGAGAGGGCTCGAACCTCCAAGGGCCTCCCGGCCCAGCGGGACCTAAACCCGCCGCGTCTGCCAGTTCCGCCACGCCCGCGCCACCGACAGGATACGCCCCCGCTCAGGCAGCTGCCCGGAGCTTGGCCAAGGCCCGCTCCTCGAGCTGGCGTACCCGCTCGGCGCTCACGCCCAGGCGAGCCCCTATCTCGGCCAGCCGCTCGGGGCGGCGACCCTCGAGGCCGAAGCGAGCGGTCACGATGTCCCGCTCCCGCTCGCTCAAGTGAGAGAGGAGCGCCCGCAGCTCGGCGGCGGCGATCTCGTCTAGGACCTCCTCGAAGGCATCCGCCGACATCGGATCCTCGAGGAGGTCGCCCAAAACCCCGATCTCCCCCTCGGCGCCCAGGATCGGCTGCTCCAGGCTGCGGGTCTGGGCATCGGCCCGGACGAGCGCCTCTGCCTGGTCGCAAGCGATCCCCGTACGCCGCGCCAGCTCCTCCAGAGACGGCTCTCGGTGCTCGAGCGCGTACACCAGGTCGTGCTCAGACTTGAGCTGGGCTAGCTGGCGGAGCGCCTTAGGCGGGAGCCGCAGGGGGCGAAGGAAGTCGCTTCGCAGGTCCTGCAGAGCCTGCACGATCCACCAGCGGGCGAAGGCGGCGAAGGGGACTCCTCGGTCGGGGCGGAAACGGCGCAGGGCACGGAGCGCTCCCACGATGCCTTCCTGTATCAGGTCGGCCAGATCGAGCCCGTCGACTCGGTACTCGCGAGCCGTGGCCACGATCAAAGGTAGGAGAGCCTCGATCAGCTCCTCTCGCGCTCGCTCGTCGCCTGCCTGAGCAGCGCGCACCAGCCGCTCCTCCTCCGAAGGCGAGAGCGGAGGCCGGGTGGCCAGGCGAGCGACGTAGGTGCCTACCCGAGGGACGACCCGCCGCGCCCGCCCCAGGCGAGCACGAGAGCGGGACGCCGCCCGTCTCCCGACGCGGAGGGCAGCGTCGACGGCTCGGATCTCCTCGCCGGAAAGGGTCTCCACACGTCGGATGGTGCCCGAAACGGGTGGGTCAGCGCCAGAGAGCGGCCGCCTCCTCTCTCGCTCCTCGTAGGCGAGGAAGCCGGGGAGGCACCCAGTCATTGGCGTGGCACATCGGGCAGTCCGGCGGGTCCCCTCGCACGACAGCGCCGTAGCCGCACGAGCGGCACTGGAGCTCGACGCGATCCAAGAGACGCCAGAGCGGAAGCGCGAGCCGCGCCCGCGAGCGGCGGAGCCCCGGCGCCGAGGGCGCCGGGGTGACCCCCGCCCGAGTCACTTCGCGAGCTCCTTGTGGCCGCCGACCTGGACGGGGATCCGCTTCGTGCGCTGCTCCGCCGGCTTGCGGATGCGCAGCTCCAAGACGCCGTCCGCGTAGCTCGCCTGAATCGCCTCCGGGTCGACGCCCTTGGGCAGGTTGAGCGTCCGCATGAACGATCCGTAGGGTCGCTCTACGTGCTGCTCCTCGCCGATCTCGACCGGAACGCGGGTGCCGGAAATGGTGAGGAGCTGGTCCTCGAGCTCGATGGAGACGTCCTCCCGCTTCACGCCCGGCAGGTCCACGAGCACCACGTACTCATCCTCGGTCTCGCGGACATCAAGGGCGGGAGTGAAGCCCGTCACCCGGCCAAGACCGGTCATCGCCCAGAAGCGATTGAAGAGGTCGTCCATCGCACGAAGATCGGCGAGGAAGGGATCGCGAACCAAGGTTGTCGTGCGGGTCATAGCCATCCCTCCTTTCGTCGTCGTGTCGGTGGACTTGGAAGCGGGCCGGAGCGTCGCCCGGCCGCTCCAGCACAGAAAATAGGCAAGCCTCTGTCCTGTTCAAGCCCAGCCAGCCAACGTGCCCCAAGGAGCAAGTCCGCGTGCGCCGGAGAATCCGACCCCCGAGGAGCTGCGGCACGCGCTGCGCGGGATCGCCCTGGCCGAGCAGCGGATCTTCGACACGCAGCCGGTCTGGCGCGCAGGGAGAGCCGCCCCGGATCGTGCACAAGGTCGAGCGCTTCCCGGGGCGGGTCGCCGTTCACCTGCGCAAGGGAGGCGCTCTCGATCCGAGCCCGCTCGGCCAGCACCACATACGCGCTTTTTCCCTCTAGAGTTGAGCGCGCATGCTTGAGGCCAGAAGCGACGTCGTGGGCAGCCTCCTTCGGCCGACGGAGCTGCTCGAGGCCCGCGAGCGGTACGCCCGGGGGGAGATCGACGCCGCCGCCTTCAAGGAGGTCGAGGACGCGGCCGTGGACGCTGCCCTCCAGCTCCAAGAGGAGGCCGGGTTGGACGTCGTCACCGACGGCGAGATGCGCCGCCTCTCGTTCCAAAGCCAGATGGTGGAGGCGGTGGAGGGCTTCGGCGACTGGGACCTCGACGCCTTTCTGTGGGGGGAGTGGCGGAGCGAGGAGCTGGGCGACCTGAAAATCGAGCGTCCGCCCCTCGCCGTCGTCGGGCGGCTTCGGCGGCGCCGCTTCCTGTGCGCTGAGGAGCTTGCCTACGCCCGGGGCCGCACCGATCGGGTGGTCAAGGTGACCGTGCCCAGCCCCACCCTCTTTGCCCAGTTCTGGGAGAACGAGCGGTCGCGCCCCTCCTACCCTACCCTGGAGTCGTTCATCGACGACGTAGCCCAGATCTTGCGCGACGAGGTGGAGGAGCTGGTGCGCCTGGGGGCCCGGTACATCCAGATCGACGCCCCCCACTACCCCCTCCTCGTCGACGAGCGCTACCGGACGCTCTACGAGTCGCGCGGCTGGCCGGCCGAGCGGCGGCTGGAGTTCGGCCTGGCCTACGACAACGCGCTCATGGCAGGCCACCCCTCTCACGTCACCTTCGGCTTCCACCTCTGCCGCGGCAACCAGATGGGCCGCTGGCTCGTCGCCGGTGGCTACGACTGGCTGGCGGAGCGCCTGTTCCCCCGCATCGCCGCCCACCGGCTACTGCTCGAGTACGACGACCAACGGTCGGGGTCCTTCCAGCCGCTCCGGCACGTCCCTGACGACAAGGTGGTGGTGCTGGGCTTGGTGACGACGAAGAGCCGCCGCCGGGAGACGGTCGAGGAGCTTCTCCGCCGTCTGGAGGAGGCAAGCCAGATCGTCCCCTGGGAGCGGCTGGCTCTCTCCCCCCAGTGCGGCTTCGCTCCCTCGGTCGCAGGTAGCACCCTCGGCCTCCAGGACCAGGAGGCAAAGCTGCGGGTGGTGGCCGAGACGGCCCGGGCGGCCTGGGGATGACGGTCGTCCTCACCGGGCAGGACCTGACCCTCGAGCAGGTGCTCAGGGTCGCCCGCGACTACGCGCGGGTCGATATCGCCGACGAGGCCCTCGCTCGCCTCGCCCACGCTCGGGGAGTGGTGGAGCAGGCGCTGGCCTCGGGAGAGGCCGTGTACGGCCTGACGACAGGCGTAGGCGCCCGCAAGGGAGTGAGAGTGACCGGCGAGGAGCTCGCTGTTTTCAACCGGGCGCTCATCCTCGACCACCGGGTCGGCCAGGGACCGCCTGCCCCCGAGGACGTCGTTCGAGCGACCATGCTGCGGCTGGCCAACGGCCTCGCCCAGGGGACGACCTGCGCCCGGCCCGAGCTCCTAGAGCGCGTGGTCCAGGCTCTGAACGAGCGCCAGCACCCGACCGTGCGGCTGCTCGGCTCGATCGGGCAAAGCGATCTCGCCCCCATGGCCGACCTCGCGTATGGGATAGTGGTCGACTTTCCTTTGGAGGCCGGCGAGGCGATCGCGCTCCTCAACTCGAACGCCTTCTCCACGGCCCTGGCTGCGCTAGCCCTGGCCGATTGCGGACGGCTCCTGGACGCTCTGGACGTGGCCGGCGCTCTCGACCTCGAGGCGTTCGCCGCGAACCCCACGGTCCTCCACCCGGCGATCGCCGACGTGCGCCCTCACCCAGGCCTAAGGGCTACCCGTGACCGCCTGGCCGAGCTCCTCCAGGGCAGCTTCCTGTGGGAGGAGGGAGCCGCCCGGAGCCTCCAAGACCCTCTCTCCTACCGCTGCCTGCCCCAGGTGCACGGAGCCGCCCGAGACGCCCTTGACCACGCCTTGCGCACACTCTCCATCGAGCTCAACGCCCACCAGGGAAACCCGCTCGTCGTGGTCCAGGAAGAGCGGATCGTGTCTGTCTCCAACTTCGACATCGCTCCCCTCGCCGCTTCTCTCGACTTCGTCCGGCTGGCTCTGGCCCCGGCCTTGACGTGCGCCTGCGAGCGTCTCATCAAGCTCTTGAACAGAAGCGCCTCGGGCCTGCCGCTCGGCCTCGCTGCTCGCGACGGTCTAGCCGAGGACTCGCTGGCCGAGCTTGGCGTCGCTGCCCAGGCTCTCGCCGCCGAGGCTCGCCTCCTCGCCCAGCCTGTGTCCTTCGAGCTCGTCAGCTCGAGCCAGCAAGAGGGAATCGAGGACCGAATGACGATGGCCCCGCTCGCTGCCCGCCGGCTGGCCGAGATGGTGGAGCTGGGCGCGCGGCTGGTCTCGATCGAGCTCGTCGTGGCCTGCCAGGCGGTTGACCTGCGAGGGAGCCGGCTCGGCGCCGGGACGAGACACGCTTACGCCCAGGTGCGCAGGCTCGTGCCCTTCAAGGGGGAGGGAGAGCCGCTCCCCCACGACCTTGACCCTCTCGTCGAGCTCGTCGGCTCCGGGTCGCTCTCTCCCTCGCTTCGATCGGCAAAGGCCGACCCCACTCGAGCTTCCTCACTGGCGGAGCTGGATCCAGATTGACTTCAGGTCGGTGAACTTCTCCAGAGCGTGGATCGACTTGTCGCGGCCGAAGCCAGATTGCTTGAAGCCGCCGAAGGGAGCACTGATATCCCCCCGGTCGAAGGTGTTCACCCACACCACGCCTGCCCGCAGGCGACGGGCGGCAACGTGGGCCACGTTGACGTCGTTGGTCCAGATGGCTGCTGCGAGGCCGTAGACCGAGTCATTAGCGATAGCGACGGCCTCGTCGAGGTCGCCGAACTCGATCGTGGCGAGAACGGGGCCGAAGATCTCCTCGCGGGCTACCCGCATGTCGTTTCGAACCCGGTCGAGCACGGTCGGCTCCACGTAGAAGCCGCCGGTCTCCTCGAGGGCACGGGAGCCTCCCAGGAGAAGCTCGGCCCCCTCCTCCTTACCCGCCTCGATGTAGCCCAGCACCCGCTCCAGCTGCGCCTCGTCCACGATCGCGCCCATGCGCGTCTTGGGGTCGAGCGGGTTCCCGGGCCGGATCCCTTCTGCCACCTTCCTCACCCGCTCCAGCAGCTCCTCCTTGACCGACCGGTGGACGAGCAGGCGAGACCCGGCGTTACACACCTCTCCCTGGTTGTAGAAGATCCCCCAGGCTACGGCTGTGGCGGCGGCCTCGAGATCGCAGTCGGCCGTGACGATGTGGGGAGACTTCCCGCCGCACTCGAGAGCGACCCGCTTCATGTTCGACTCCCCGGCGTAGCGGAGGAAGAGCTTGCCCACCTCCGTCGAGCCGGTGAAGGCGATCATGTCTACGCCGGGATGACGGCCCAAGGCTTGGCCAGCCGTCTCGCCGAAGCCGGGAACGACCTGGAGGACGCCGGCCGGGATCCCTGCCTCGGCAGCGAGCTCGGCCAGGCGAAGGGCGGTGAGAGGCGACTGCTCGGCCGGCTTCAGGATGACCGAGTTCCCGGTGGCAAGGGCTGGCCCCACCTTCCAGGCCGCCATGAGTAGGGGGAAGTTCCAGGGCACGACGGCGCCCACGACGCCAAGAGGCTCGCGCACGACCATGACCACGGCCGAGGGATCGGTGGGCGCCAGCTCGTCGTAGACCTTGTCGATGGCCTCGGCGTAGTAGGCGATGCATTCGGCGGCAAGCGGGATATCGACTCGACGAGCGTCGCGAATGGGCTTGCCCATGTCCACCGTCTCGAGCAGGGCAAGCTCCTCGCCATGCTCCTCGATGAGCGAGGCCAAGCGCCCGAGCGCCCGCTTGCGCTCCTTGGGGCTCCGCCGCGACCAAGAGCCGGCCTCGAAGGCCGCTCGGGCTCCTCGTACCGCGCGGTCCACGTCGGCGGGTCCACAGGCTGCGATCCGGGCGATGGTCTCCCCCGTGATCGGGGTCACGCAGTCGAAGGTCTCGCCCGATAGAGCCGGGACGTACTCGCCGTCGATGAAGGCCTGGGAGCGAATCTCGATCCCGGCTAGGGCGTCGCGCACGGAATGGGCTGTCTCGGCAGTCGTCATCGCGTACCTCCTCGGTCGAGCACAGGCGCCCCTGCGAGCGCCTCGTCCACGACCAGGATCGTACGCGCGCCCTCCCCCCGACGCAGCCGGTCGAGAGCGGCCTCCACCCCTTGCAGGCGATCCACGTGGGTGACGACGGCGACCAGGTCGAGCCTCCCCGAGAGGGCGAGCTGGGCGAGGTCGGCGATCTCGACAGCCGGGTCGCCAGACCCGTAGTAGCTGCCGCG
>PSLH01000159.1:0-1883 GCA_040289505.1 Thermoleophilia bacterium
CGGCGCTCTACCGGCGGGCGCTGCGCGCCGCCGTCGCCGACGCTCGCGCCAAGGCGCTAACCCTGGCGGCCGCCGGGCGGGTGAGGCTGGGCCCGGTGCGCTCGGTGGTGGAGGGCTCGATCGGGCCCATCCCCGTCGGCGAGCGGGCAGGGAAGGGCGCCGCCGAGCCGACGCCGATCGAGCCGGGCACGCAGACGATCCAGGCCACGGTGACGGTGGAGTTCGGGCTGAGCTAGGTTGCTCTCAGGGGAAGGGCGGGAAGCGGGAGGCCCCTCTCTGACGTCGGAGGGCTCGCCTACCATCTCTGGCTCTCTCGTGAAGATCCTCCACCTCGCCGACGTTCATCTCGACCGCCCGTTCCGCGGGCTTCAGCCAGACCAGGCGAAGGCCGCGCGTCTTGGCCTGTGGGAGACGTTCCGGCGCAGCCTGGAGATCGCGCGCCACCGCCGGGTCGACCTGCTCACCATCGGCGGCGACCTGTGGGAGCAGGAGCACGTATCGAGGAACACCGTGCGGTCGGTCGCCCACGAGCTCGGGCGGCTCGGCCTCCCCGTCCTCGCCATCGCCGGGAACCACGACCCGGCCTGCCCCGGGGGACCCTACGACTGGGTGGAGTGGCCAGCCAACGTCACCATCGCCCGCTCCAGTCAGCCCACCGAGTACCGGCTCGCGGGGGCGAGCGTGTGGGCGGTCTCGTGGACGGGGGGACCTCTCCACGCCCGGTTCCTCGACGCCTTCCGCGCGCCCGACGACGGCCGCGCTCACCTCTTGCTCTTGCACGGGACCTGTCGTCGGCCCGACTGGCCCGGGGAGGAGGGAGATGCCTACTGCTCCTTCACTCCAGATCAGGTGCGTAGAGCCGGCTTCTCGGCCTGCCTGGCCGGCCACTGGCACAAGGCCGCCTGGGAGGACGGCGTCTGCTATCCGGGCTCGCCGGAGCCGCTCGGCTTCGACGAGGAGGGGCGCCACTGCGTAGCCCTGGTCGAGGTCGCAGGCGCGGTTACAGTGGAGCTGGTGGAGGTGGCCGAGAGCCGCTTCCTCACCGTCGAGGTCGACTGCGGGGGCGCCGAGTCGCACGCTGAGGTGGAGCAGCGAGTCGAGGCCAAGGTGGCCGGCCTGGCCGGGCCGCGCCGGTACCTTCGCCTTCGGCTGAGCGGGCTTCTCGCGTCCGGCTGCGAGGTGGATACGGAGTCGATCGAGCGGGCGGTCACGCCCCGCTTTGCAGCAGCGCGGGTCGAGGATCGAACGAGGCCGGCCTACGACCTCGAGATTTTGGCGCGCCTTCCCACCGTGGAGGGCGCCTTCGTCCGCCGGCTACAGGAGCGTCTGCTCGCGGCCGAGGGAGGAGAGCGGGAGGTGGTCGAGCGCGCCCTCGAGCTCGGTCTCGCCTCGCTGCGAGGAGATGGCCTAGCCCATGTGGCTTGAGCGGCTGGAGATCGACGGCTTTGGCCGGCTCCAGGGCTCGTTCGCGCTCGCCTGCGGCCTGAACCTGGTGGCAGGCGACAACGAGGCTGGCAAGTCGACGCTCAAGGAGGCTCTCGTCCGGACGCTCTTTGGCTTCTCCGATCGAGAGCGTCGGGGGAGCGACGGTGCCTGGCAGCGCCTCCGCCCTTGGGATCCTACCCGCCCCTACCGCGCGCGGGCGCTCGTGCGCGATGTCCGCGGTCGCTCCTACCGCATCGAGTGGGACTTCGCCAGCCACTCGGTACGGTTGCTCGACGCCGCCACCGGCCAGGACGAGTCGGCACAGGTGGCCGGCAGAGGCAAGAGCGCGCGACTCGGGGAGTACCTGCTGGGGATCGACCTCGACAACTTCCGGGGCGTGTGCTGCCTCGACCAGGCAGCGATCGCCCCCGTCCGACGGTCCGACTGGCTGGGGGGGG
>PSLH01000159.1:1893-2674 GCA_040289505.1 Thermoleophilia bacterium
CGCGCTGCAGAAGGCGGTAGCCAGCGTGGCCAGCGACGTGGGGGTGGAGGGCGCGGACGAGCGGCTGCGCGACCTCCTGGCTCGTCTGGGGTACCGAGCGGATACGCACAAGCCCACGCCGACGGGTCGCGCCCGTCAGCTGACCGAGCAGAGGGAGCGCCTCCGAGACGATTTGGAGCGGGCCCGGGCGGCACGGAGGCGGGCCCAGGATCTCGCCACCTCTCTCGCCGAGGCCGTACGGCGCCGCAGCGCGCTCGAGGAGGAGGCGGTAGCTCTCAGGGGGAGCATCCTTGCCAGCGCCCTTCGCGAGGCTGAGAGGCGGCTGGAGGAGGCAAGGTGGCTCGCTGCCAAGGCCCAAGACGTCCCCGACGCCATCCCCGAGGGTTCCTTTGCCGAGGCGGCGGAGATCCAGGCCCGTATCGCGCACGTGGAGGGGGAGATCGCGAGCCTACGGGCGCAGGCGGAGCGCGCGGCGACAGCGGTAGCCGAGCTCGAGGAGCGGCGGCAAGACCTCGCTTCGCGCTACCAGGCGCTCGAGCCCTACGAGAGCGTCGACGACAGCCGGGAGGCGGCGGTGCGGGAGACCTGGGCGGCGCTCCAGGCCTTGGCCGAGCCGGCGCGGGCGACAGGAGCTTCCTCCGGCGGCCCCCGCGGGGCAGCGTGGGTCGCGCTCGTCGTCCTCACCCTGGGGCTGGCCTGGCTTTTGCGCAGGGCAGCACGGGCGGTGGCAGGCTGGATCGCCCGCCGCGCGCAGGAGGCCGCGCGCCTCCGCCAGCGCCAG
>PSLH01000160.1:0-2663 GCA_040289505.1 Thermoleophilia bacterium
GTCTCCTCGAGCTCCGCGACGAGCACCCCGAAGCCGCGAGCAGGCGAGCGGTCGCTGTTGAGGCGCACAGCCTCCCCCTCGAGGCCGAGCGTCGAGGCGTCGTACGGCAGCGGGCTCGCCTCATAGCCGAGCAGCCGCAACAGGCCAACGGCGTCCGCCGGGGAGCGGACGCCGCGCAGGTTCATCTGCGACACCCGCAGCATCAGTCCCGCCCAGCCAGCCCTATCGGTGGATTCGGGCTTAGCGTCTCCAGCGCGTCCTGAGCCGGCACGGGCCGCTGGCGCGGTGTCCCAGCGTCACCAGCACGCGAGAGGCTGCGTGCGTCGTCGCTCGAACGAGGAAGCGTATACACGATACCTCGATGGGGTAACGCGCCCCGCATCAGCGTCGCAACCTGAAGAAGGTCTTCTCGCCGAGGAACTCGTCGTGGTACATGAGCAGCGAGTTGAGGTCCTGCTTACGCACGCCCCAGCAGATGTTGCCGGTGATTGTCCCGCCATGAAACACTTCGTCTCTTGCGGCGATGGGGCTCGGGTTCACTCCGCAGGACGGCTCGTGCCACGTGGCGTAGGCCACGTTAGATCGGCCGACGAGCTTGAACTCGGATTCATCGAACCTCGCTGGCTCTTCCGGGCCCCTGTAGGTAGCGCGCAAGGTGATCATGAAGAACTGCCAGCCATCGGGAGGGGGATCATTGAACCGGTTTGCAGCCCGAATCTCTGGCCACGCGTTAGGTGTAACCTTGACGATTCTGACGACCCAGCCGTTCGGAAGCTTCACCGATCGTCCGAACGGATAGGGGTGCGCCCGCGAGCCAAGCGGCGGCTTTCTCACCGTTGTCCCCGTCGCCGGCGAGACGGAGTTGAGGCCCATTCGCGCGGCGACTTTGGCGACAAGGTCTTCTCTCAGATCTTCGTCGAACGGCGTCAGAATGTCTCCAAACACCATCACCGCCAGGGCACGCTGCCGCTGAATGAAGACCCAGTCCACGTACGCGGAGGGGGTGAGCTCGCCAATCTCAAACCGAACGGCGACCTGGTATGCGCTCGATCGGTCGCCAAGACGCGGCAAGGCCAATTTACCCCACGAGACGTCGCCGACCTTCGTCCCCTCGCTCTTGGCTATGGACTCTGCCAGGCAGTTGGCGAGGTCTTCGGTGGCGAGGCGATCATAGGCTGCCCGAGCCTGGTCGGACGTCTCGAAGAAGCTCGAAAACGAAGTCGCAAATGGCGCTTCCCCTTTGAAGAACCAAGGAGATGTCGCACCTCCGGTTGTCGTCAGATCGGAGAAGTCAGGCGATAAGCAGTCTAGTTTGTCGCTGCTCTTTCCCCCGTCGTGCTCGGCTCGCCACCCGGACGGGAAGTCGGCAAGCCGGAGGACAATCCGCCGTGCCCGCGTCTGGTCTTCCTTTCGGAAGACTCGCTTAGCCACTCCCGCCTCCTGCTCGGTGCTGCCGCCACAAGCAGACAGGGCCAGCCCGCATACGGCGGCGACTCCGAGCGACGCGACAAGACTCAGCCAGCGCATCCCCCTACCTACTAGAGTCTAGAGCCGGGGTTTGGAAATGCCAACCGAACGGCTCAGGCCGGGGCTTGTGAGGTCGGCGTCGCGGCTAGGTGCCCCCGACACCCGCCGGCAGGGGTAAAGTCCACCGTGACGGATGCCGACAGCGGGAGGGAGCGCCATGAGCACAGTCGTACCGGAGGCGATCGAGCTGACCGACGAGGAGTTCGCCGCCCTGGTCGAGCGGCGTATTCGCGATCGCCTGGGCATGAGCCTGGAGGAGTTCCGCGACGCGATCTCAAGCGGCGCGCTCGACCCCGAGGGCCCGAATGTAGGCGACCTGGCGCTCCTCGTTGGCGCTCAGGGAGCCAGCTAGGACGCCGCGCGAGGCGCGGGAGCGCTACGTCCGCTACCTCCAGCGCTCCCTCTCCTGCCTGAGCAACGGGCAGTGGATCGTAGGGCGACCGCCATTTCCCCGCTCGAGCGACGAGGAGCTGGCCCTCACCCTCAGCGAGGACCCTCTTCGGCTCAGGCGGCGAAGCCAAGAGGGGGCCGTCCTCCTGAAAGCGGCACAGCGATTCGAGGTCGTTCCTGACGATCGCTTCGAGGGCGAGTGGAAGGTAGCCACCCGCGGCTACCTCTACGACCTGGCGATCGAGATGCCGAGCGGACGGGTTACACGTGAGCTTGCCTCCTGGCACTGGCACCCGCCAGGCCGTGCTAGGCCGCACCTCCACGTCTACGCCGAGCACCCGATCCCCGGTGTCTCCTTCCGCCGGCTACACCTTCCCACGGGGAGAGTGGCGTTCGAGGAGATCGTTCGCCTGCTCATCGACGAGCTTGACGTCAGGCCCGACCGGGATGACTGGGAAGCCGTGCTCGGGGAGCCTGAGGCGAGGTTCCGCTTGTTCCGGAGCTGAAAGTAGCCTCGCGGGCGCGCGCCTCAGGAGTAACGAGCCCCCAGCTTCCGAATCTGCTCCCGCAGCACCACGGGCAGCTCGAACAAGTGCTCCCGCGCCTGGGCGAGGCTGAACCGGCGTAGCCCCTCGACATGACCGCGAACGCGCCCCACAGGGATCTGAAGCGCCTCAGCGATCTCCTTGTAAGTCTTGGCGCGTGTTGTCAGTTCTGAGCGTCGCCGTGGCCTCGCCGTGGCCTCG
>PSLH01000161.1:0-2641 GCA_040289505.1 Thermoleophilia bacterium
TGGCCGACGTGGAGACCCGCTACGGCGGTCGGTTCGTGCAGGCAATCGAGGGAGTGAAGGGGAGCCTGGCCCGGCGCCGGGACTGGTTCTACTTCGTGAACGGGATCGAGGCCGACCGGGGAGCTGCCGAGTACCGGGTGCGGCCAGGCGACATCATCTGGTGGGACTACCGCTCCTGGGCCTCGGGCATGCGCCAGCCGGTGGTCGTGGGCGCCTTCCCCGAGCCCTTCCTCCACGGCTACGGGGGGAAGAAGCGCCCGGCGGAGGTGCGCTACGAGACGACCAACATGCGGGGAGCGGCCCTGGCCTTGGCCGCTCTCGTCGGCGCCCGGTCGGTGGAGCCAGTCGGCGTTCCCTCCGACCCGGAGGCGAACCTGCTCCTCGTCGTATCGGAGCCGGTTCCCTTCTCGGCCAGCCTGCGCCGAGCGAGCGGGAGCGCCGGCTCGCCCGTCCTCTTTCGCATCTCCTTCTCTGACGCCAAGCGCCTGATCAAGGACCCCACCTTGGCTCGCTACCGCTACCAGGGGCTGCCCAGATGAGCGGCGCCCGAGAGCTTGTGTCGCGCCGCTCCCAGCACCTCGTGTCGCGCCGCTCCCAGGGCGCGCGCTCGGGCGAATTCGTGCTGCGCAACACGAGGCTTTCCGTGCGCCCGGCGGCAGGGCTGGCCGCGCTCGCCAGCCTGGCTGCCACCGCCCTTCTCGCCCAGCGCTGGCAAACCGCCGTGGTCATCGACTCCCTCCTTCTCTTGCTCTGCCTGGGGGCTCCGCCAGGTCGCCGCCGCCCTTACCTCCTGGGGGCCGCGATCAGCGCCGGCTCCGTGCTCGCGCTCACGCCCCTCCTCGTCGCGCGTGGCTCCCATATCCTCTGGACAGGGCCGATCGTGCCGGTGGTGGGCCGCTTGGACGTGACCCAGGAAGAGCTGGGGGAGGCGGCAGTCCAGGCTCTCAGGCTGGCCGCGGTCACCCTCGCCTTCGCCGTGTACGCGCTCGCGCTCGACCACGACCAGCTGCTCGGAGCCGCCCGCTTCGCTCGTCGCTCGGCCTTGGCCGTCGCCCTCGCTACTCGCCTTGTCCCCACCCTCGAGCGGGACGCGATGGGTCTGGTCGAGGCGCTGCGGGGGCGGGGCGTCGAGGTGCGAGGGCTTCGCGGCCGCGCTCGCCTGGTGTCGCCGCTCGTGGCCGGCTCGCTGGAGCGGGCCATCAACCTGGCTGAGGCGATGGAGGCCCGGGGCTTTGGCCGTCCAGGAGCTACCCGGCTTCCGGCGCCGCCCTGGAGCGCCCTCGATCGGGCAGTTCTCCTCGCCTCGCTCCTCCTCCTTCTGGCAGGGGCTGTATGGCTGTAGCCCGGGTTGAGGACCTCTCTTTCTCCTACCCGGGCCGCGGCGAGGCGCTGCGTGACGTCACCTTCGTCCTCCAGCCTGGCCAGGTCGTCCTCCTTGCCGGCCGCTCCGGGAGTGGCAAGACCACGCTCCTCCGCGCCCTGTCCGGGCTCGTTCCCCACTTCCACGGCGGCCGCTTCTCCGGCCGGGTGGAGGTGGGAGGTCTAGACACGCGCCGGGCCCGCCCTGCCGATCTCGCTGGCACCGTAGGTATCCTCTTCCAGGATCCCGAGGACCAAGTCGTGCTCGGCCGCGTCTTGGCCGAGGTCGCCTTCGGCCTGGAGAACGTGGGCCGGTCGCCTGCGGAGATCGAGCGCTTGGCTCAGGCCTCCTTGGCCAGGATCGGAGCCTCCCACCTCGCCCTACGCGCGACCGGGGAGTTGTCGGGGGGCGAGCTGCAGCGGGTATGCCTGGCAGCGACGCTTGCTCTCGATCCCGCTCTCCTTCTCTTGGACGAGCCGTGTTCCCAGCTCGATCGAGAGGGGCAGGCGTCTCTCCTCGTGCTCCTTCGTCGCCTCGCTCGCCAGCGCGGCACCGCGGTCGTCGTCGCCGAGCACCGCCTGTCCTCCCTCATCCCCCTGGCTGACCGCGTGCTCGTGCTGGAGGATGGAGCCCTCGTGCTCGACGCCCCGAGGGACGAGGCCGAAGCCTGGATCGCCGCCCACCGCCCCGGCTGGCTGTCCCTGGAGCGAGAGAGAGGCGAGCGTGAACCCCCCGGCGATTTGGTGCTGAGGCTGGAAGGGATCTACTTCTCCTACCCCGGACGCCCCGTGCTCGAGGGCGTCAGCCTGGAAGCGCGGCGAGGGGAGATCGTGGCCTTGACAGGGCCGAACGGGAGCGGCAAGACGACTCTGGCCAAGATCGCGGCTGGGCTTTTGGAGCCAGAGGCTGGCACAGTGGCTCGTCGGGGGCGGGCCAGCTACCTCTGTCAGGATCCAGGCCGCTACCTCGTCTGCGAGCGGGCGGAGGACGAGGTCGCCCTGGGAGCGAGCGACCGGGCCCAGGCTCGGCGAGCTCTCCTCGCCCTGGGCTTAGGCCATCTCGCCCACAGCCACCCCCGCGACCTGTCGAGCGGCGAGCGGGAGCGATTGGCGCTGGCGGCCGTGCTCGCCACGGACCCCGATCTCCTCGTGCTCGACGAGCCCACGAGGGGCCTGGACCGAGAGCGAGCCCGGGAGCTCGCCTCGCTCCTTCGCTGCCAGGCTCCCGGGCGAGCTACCTTGCTCGTGACCCACGACGCCGAGTTGGCGGAGGTGACGGCCG
>PSLH01000162.1:0-2609 GCA_040289505.1 Thermoleophilia bacterium
CGCGGCCTGCACGCGATCGAGGCCGACGCGGGGTCGATCCGCATCGAGACCTCCATCTGGCAGGACGGTGAGTTCGTCGCCGTCGCCACTCGGCACCTGCCCCGCGGCCGCGCCACCTTCGCTTGAGCGAGCCGCGTTAAGGGCCCCGCGCAGCGATCACCCGCCCGAGGCGGAGGCGATGGGGTTGTCCCACCGCACGCCGGGAAAGCGGGCGGAGTCGCGGTTGGTGGATCGGACCGTAAGATCGTGCTCGACGGCGAGCTGCCAGGTGGGCGTTGGGGCGGGGCAGAGCAGCCACTCGCGCCGCCGGTCCCCGGGCGGTCGGGTGCTCGACGAAGGTGGAGACGTGCGCGTAGACGAGGAGATCAGCGTCGACCAGAATCAGGGGCGCCGATCTCCCTCCACGATCGCCAGGACGCCGGCGATGTCGTCGACGTCACAGCGAGCGGCCACGTCGTCGGCGAGGGTCACCGCCGCTCTCGCGCATCAAAGCGCACGCCCTTTGCTGCGATGGTGCTAAAGCTCTCCGCGCAGCACCCGACGGCGCTTCTCCACGTACTCCTCGTCGGAGAGAACACCCTTGTCGTGGAGCTCGTCCAGGTGACGGAGGAGCGCCGCCTTCGTCTCTGCCGACAGCTCGCGGCGAGAGCGGAAGGTGGTGATGCCGATCCCCCGCGAGGGCGGCTTGTGCGCCTCCGGGCCGGTGATCGGCCGGCGCTGGACGATTCGCCGGTAGAGGATGATGAGCACCATCGCCGCCAGGATCGAGGAGAGAAGGATGGTGAAGTAGTCGGCACTCGACACGTTCTCGTTCGCCCCCAGCGCCGCCGCCGTGATGCCCCCTCCCAGTGCCGATCCGCCCATGCCGAAGAGCACCGTCAGCCACCATGGCATGGGATCCGGCCCCGGCACGCCCCAGCGCGCCAGCGCGCCGATCACGAAGCCGGAGAGGACGATGCTGACGATAGCCCCGAGCACGCACGCTTACTACTACCACGCGCAGGAGAGGTCAACCTGTCGGCGCCCTGACGCCAGACACGCCTTCGGCCCGAATCAGCCAGCCCCCAGGGTTTCTATGCTCAGCCACATGAGCCCAAGGGCCCCACGCCCTGCGCGCGACCCTCCCCGGCGCAGATCTCGTCCGGCGCGGTCTGGCCGACCTCGCCCGAGGCGAGGAGACGGTGGAGGCGCTCCTCGCTTGGAGGAGTTCGGCCTACGCGCGCCCGCCACCATCGCATGTCCCGAGGGGCGGCTGTACGAGCGCCTGGCTACCGAGGACGCCGACTCGGCCCACTCCCGCTACAACGCGCTCATCCGCCGCTTGGTGAGCTTCGAGCGCGCCGCCGAGTGCGCGAGCTAGCCGCGACGCCCAGCGCATCGGTCGCTTCCTGCGCCCCCTCGGCCGAGCAGCCGGCGACGAGCTTCGCGTCAACGTCGAGCTCGCCTCGCCGCTTGACTTCATCCCCGTCTCCTCCGGCTGGAGCGAGCGAAGCCTTCGCGCCGGTAGGGAGGGGAAGCTCGCCGTCTCCCACTCGACCCCTACGCCCAGGCGCCTGCCACGCTGGAGCGGGCCCACGCCCAGGCCGCCGGGTGGAGGAGGCGTTCCGATCCAGGCCGAGCTGATGAGCGGGCACCGGGCCCGAAGGCAGTCTCGGCGCGTGGTCAGGCGACCGGGTGCCGCCAGCGCAGGCCCGGGAAGCGGCTGTAGTCGCGATCCGTCGTCACCCACTCGCAGCCCGACTCGATGGCGAGCGCAGCCAGGTAGGCGTCGGCGACAAGGCTCCCCTTCGCTCCCGTCTCCCGGCAGAGCCGCTCGAAGATCTGCCAGTGCCGCGGGCCGGGCTGCACGAGAACGCAGTTCGGCTGGCTACGAAGCACCTCGGTGAAGGCGAGCGCCTCGTGAAGCGGCGTCGGCGTCTTGAAGACGCGGGGGTGGGTGACGAAGCGCAGGAACCCGCTCAGGACGAGCTCCGAGAGGCCGAACGCGGCATCCCCTGCCAGCGTCGCCTCCAGCCACCGCCGACAGTCCTCGTGCCCGGGAAGCTCCTCGCGATGCGCGTAGACGAGGACGTTGACGTCAGGCGCGAGCATCCGGCTCGTCGATCAGGTCGAGCAGGCTCGCCGTGTCGTCCAGGTCGACCCCGGGCTGAAGCCCGTCGCCACGGAACGTCGGCAGCGAGACCGACCTCGGCCGGCCGCCTGGCTCCAGGGCGAGGGCCCGCCGGAGCGCGTCCTCGATCACCGCGGTGAGGGTCGTGCCGCGCTCGAGGGCTGCGCGCTTGGCGCGTCTGAGAAGGTCGTCGTCGAGGCGGATCGTGGTGCGCGTGCAGCAAACCATGGCATGTAGTCATCAATATGTCGATATGGGGCGTCTCGACAGTCTCGAGTCCCGCGATCCGGCCTTGACGCCTGTCGTGACCGGCTCACCGGTTCCAGCGCGAGTCCGGCGCCCTCCGACCCGCTTCCGCCCGCACTACCATCCGACCCGGTGTCAGCTGTGTGCGGGGTGCTTCTCCGCTTCACCCCCGAGCCCGCGTGAGCGGGCTCTCCTTTCAGGCCGTCACGGCGAGGAGCTCCCGGCGAAGCTCCTTGATCTCGTCTCTCAGCTT
>PSLH01000163.1:0-2551 GCA_040289505.1 Thermoleophilia bacterium
GCCCAGCTACCTGGACGAGTTCGTGCGCCACGAGGCGCTGTCGGATCGGGGGGGTGTGAGACCCCACCGCCGGGTTGTCGCAGCGGCCCGGTGAAGCTGAGGGCAGCCTGAGCCTGGAGCTGCGGGCGAGGGCGGGAGCAGGCCTGACAACGACGCGGCGCGCCGGCACTGTCGGACGGCGCGGGCGCGGCAAGCAAGGCGGAACGGTGTAACGCAAGTGAACCAGTGGCAGAACCCCCGCAAGTGAGGTCGCCGGCTCAAACCCGATGGATAGGGGCCGGCCGCGCGGTGCGCGGGCTCCCCGTGGATTCCGGGGAACCCGGCCAGCGGTGGCAGGTACTCGGCCGCCGCCGGACCGTGACGAGTGGCTGCGTGATCGTCGCGGCAGGCCCGCCGGGGCATAGCTGGGCACCACCCCGCCGACCGAACGACGGTGAACGTGGGAACCCTCCCGTTGTCGCCGACGCCCTGTGGGGCAGGCTAGGCGCAGCGTCCGCCGAGGGCGACGGGAGGGGGCGGAGCCTCCGTGGTAGTCCGAGCCGGGGAGAGCCCGGTACATGGCGAAGGGAGGCAGCGGGCCTGCAGCGCCCGACTGGAAGGCGGGGAGGTCGCCGGTGAACGCCGGCGCGCCGTGGCCGGAGCCGAAGGAGGCTCAGGAGCGGGTACTCGGGATCCAGCGCAAGCTGCACACGTGGACATCGGACGATCGGGAGCGGAGGTTTTGCGACCTCCACAACCTCGTCTGTGACCCGGCCACGCTTTTGGTGGCGTGGCGGCGGGTCAGGGGTAACCGAGGGTCGCGCTCGGCGGGCGTGGATGGGCAGACCGCCTACTACGTCGAGAAGGTGCTGGGCGTCGAGCGGTTTCTCACCGAGCTCCGCGAGGAGCTTCGGGCAGGGAACTACCGGCCGCAGCCGGTCAAGGAGCGACTGATTCCCAAGCACGGCGGCAAGCTGCGCCGGCTCGGGATCGCGACCGTCCGCGACCGGGTGGTGCAGGCGGCCCTCAAGCTGGTGCTGGAGCCGATCTACGAGGCCGACTTCCAGCCCTGCTCGTACGGATTCCGGCCGGGGCGCCGAGCCCAGGACGCGATCGCCGAGGTGCACTTCTTCACGAGCCGCTCGTACGAGTGGATCGTGGAGGCAGACGCCGAGGCATGCTTCGACCGGCTCGACCACACGGCCATTCTCGACCGTGTACGAGTCCGGATCGGAGACAAGCGCGTCCTGCGGCTGGTGAAGGCGTTCCTGAAGGCCGGGATCATGGCCGAGCAGGGCGGCCTCGAGCAGACGGCCACCGGCACTCCGCAGGGCGGGATCCTCTCCCCGTTGATGGCGAACATCGCGCTGTCTGCGCTCGATGAGCACTACGCACGGGCGTGGCAGGCGATGGGCTCCACGACGGAGCGAGCGAAACGGCGCCGCCACGGCGAGGCGAACTACCGATACGTCCGGTACGCGGATGACTGGCTCATCTGCGTCGCGGGCGAGCGGTCGCAGGCCGAGACGCTCATCGCCGAGATCGGCCCCGACATGAGCCGCTTCCCCACCCCCGGACACCTCGCCTCCTGGGCCGGCCTCTGCCCCGGCCAGCACGAGTCCGCGGGCAAGCAGCGCAGCGGCAAGACGCGCAAGGGCCCCAAATGGCTGCGCGACGCGCTCACCGAGTCAGCGAAAGCCGTCGTGCGCACCAAGGGCACCTACCTCTCCGCCCGCTACCACCGGATCAAGAGCCGCCGCGGACACGCGAAAGCGACCATCGCCACCGCGGACAAGATCCTCACCGCCGCCTACCACGTCCTCGACCAAGGCGTCCCCTACCACGAGCTCGGCGAGGAGTTCTTCTACCGTCGCGACGCCGACAACGCCGACCGCTACCGCCGCCGCCTCGTCCGCCAACTCGAACGGCTCGGTCACAAGGTCACCCTCGAACCGCTCCCGGAGGCCGCCTGACCCACTCATCTTCGATTCAGAAAACCCTCCACCTTCGCGCCGCGCCTCGAGGGTCCTCCCATAGTCCAACCCAGGAAGCCGCGTCATTCCGATTCGAGTTCTAAGGGCTCTTCAGGGTGATCGTGGTCGATCCCTTCGAGCCCCCGCAGGCGATCGAGTTCAGTGACACGAACGCCCTGCTCTCCGAGAGGAAACGCCCGGCCATCTTCCAGACCAGCATCGCGCCCATCATCTTCGTGTACTTGAAGTGGCCAGTTCGGTCCACGGGGATACCGAACACGGAGGTAGGGGCCCGGCCCGTGCCGCAAAGGTAGGTGAAGTGCGCCAGCTTCGTGCCCGTTCGGTTGACGCTCATGTTGATGTGCATCGTGAACGGCGAGGACTTGATGTCGCCGACGTAGGTGCCGCCCTTCTTCGGCAAGGCGCCTAGCGCGATCGCCGAAAACGCGAGGGCGCCGAGCACGACCAGGATCGCAGCGATCCGCTTCATCAACTCCTCCTCCGTCACACGTTGAAGTCGGTGAACCTACCTCATCTGCGAGCTATTGTCAAATGTTGTGGATTGACGGGTGAGGAGCATCAGGCGGCGACCTCCTCCT
>PSLH01000023.1:0-1135 GCA_040289505.1 Thermoleophilia bacterium
CGGCGGCGCTGGCAGCCGACCGGGCCCACCCCGGCCGGGGACACCGCTCGGCGATGGCCTCCCTCGCCCAGCGCTCGCTACCCTCGTACAGGCAAGCGAGCTCCTCCAGCGTGAAGGCGCCGCCGAGACGGCGGCGAAGCTCCTCGGTCACCGCCTCCACCTGCTCGCGCAAGCCCTCGGCGCTGCCGGCGGCGCGGGCCTCATCCTGGAGGCGCCTGTACCCCTCCTGCCACTGCTGGCGCGCAAGGTCGACCGGCGTCTGCACCCGGGCCGATGCTACTCCGTGCAGCACGCCTCCTCAGGCCACAAAGGCTCGATCTCGGAGGCGATGCGCTCCCCCAGGAGGTAGCCGGGGCGAGCGAGCGCGTAGGCGACGTGGGCGTGGAGGCACTTGAGCCGCTCCGGGGCGCGAGCCCCTCCGATACCGAGGTCGAGAGAGGCTCCCCCGTCCACGCCTACCCGGCCCTGCGCCAACGCTCGGCGGAGCGCGCGCTGCTCGTCGGTCGCCCGAGCAAGGCTGGCAGCCAGCTCAGCGTCCGCAGCCACGAGAGCGCCCCAGCGCTCGACTCCGCCCTCTGCCTCCAGCCGAGCGACCGAGGCCACGAGGCGAGGGCAGGTCAGGTAGTAGGTGGTCGGGAACGGCTGGCCGTGGCCGTCGTAGGGGTCCTGCTCGGTCACCGCCGGCCAACCGAAGGGGCAGCGCACGACGACCCGGCGAAGAGCACGGGCAGGCCGTCCGATCTGCCGCTCGACGAGAGCTCGGTCGCGCGCGTCCACCCGTCTAGAGTAGCCCTGCCCTAGCGATCGGCTGAAGCGGCGCGCGCCTTCCGCCAGGCGGGGATGCCCTTGACGATGAAGAGCCTCTCCCCCGGGCGCACGAGCCCGAGCCGCCGGGCCGCCCGCAGCAAAGTGGCCCCGCTCTCGTCCAGCGCTAGGCGCTCCTGCAGCCGCTTCTTCTGCCTCTCCAGCGCCCGCACCTCGGCCCGGCGCGTGTTCAGCGCCCGGCCGGCGTCGAGGTAGGCTCGCACCGGCCGGTAGTAGAGGAGCCCGACGAGGGCGAGGCCGACCAAGGCCGCGAGGAGGAGCCGGCGGCGGGAGCGGATCCGTCGTGGGCGCGAGCGGGCCATCGGCTTCC
>PSLH01000023.1:1199-6349 GCA_040289505.1 Thermoleophilia bacterium
GACCCGGGAACGTTCACGTGCGTGCCGGCGGTGATGACCACTCGCTCCCCGGGCTCAGCCAGGCTACTCGAGCGCACCGCCTGCACGGAGAGCGCCCACAGATCCTCGACGTCCCTTCCCTCCCGGACGACCAGGGGGACGACCCCCCACTCCAGCGCCAGGCGACGGGCGACCAGCTCGTGGTGGGTGATAGCCACAATGGGCCGGCGAGGCCGCAGCCGGGCCACGATGTTGGCCATACGCCCGGTGTAGGTGGTGACGACGAGGAGAGCGGCGCTCAGGATCTCGGCCAGGTCGCAGGCGGCGTGGGAGATAGCCTCGCTCACGCTCGCCAGCTCTCCCCGGTCGAGGCCGTGACGGTGGCCGAGGCTGGGCTCGACAGCCCGGGCAATGACATCCATGTAGCGCACGGCCTCGATCGGGTACTCGCCCACCGCCGTCTCCTCGGAGAGCATGAGCGCCGAGGTGCCGTCGAGGACGGCGTTGGCCACGTCGCTCGCCTCGGCCCGGGTGGGCTCGGGGGCGTGCAGCATCGACTCCAGCATCTGGGTGGCGGTGATCACCGGCCGCGCCCGCTCCAGAGCGACCTGGATGATCCTCTTTTGGAGCAAAGGGACGTCGGCCGGCCCGATCTCCACCCCCAGGTCGCCCCGGGCCACCATGACCGCGTCGGCCGCCTCCACCACCTCCGCCAGGCGCTGCACCGCCTCCCGCTTCTCGATCTTGGCGATGACGTGGGCCGAGGAGCCAGCCTCCTCCAGCCGGCGGCGGAGGTCGAGCACGTCCTCCGGCGAGCGGACGAAGGAGAGAGCGACGTAGTCGACTCCCAGGTCGAGGGCGAAGCGGAGATCGGCCACGTCCTTGGTGGTCAAAGAGGGGATCGGCAGCGGCACCCCGGGCAGGTTCACCCCCTTATGGCTCTCGACCAGCCCTCCTACGGCTACCGTGCAGGTCGCCCGCCCTCGCTCCACCCGCTCCACCCGCAGCCGGACGTGGCCGTCGTCGATGAGGATGTCGTGGCCGGGGGCAAGCACCGATCCCACCTCCGCCGGCACGATCGGGAGATCCACGGCTCCCTGGGCCCCATCGGCGCCCACCACCACCTGCTCGCCCCGCTCCAGACGAACTGGGGCAGACAGGTCTCCCACCCGCAGCTTGGGCCCCTGGAGGTCGGCAACCAAGGCCAGCGGCCGTCCGCAGGCCCGCTCTACCTCGCGTACCCTGTCCGCCCAGCGGGCGTGCTCGTCCCAGGTGCCGTGGGAGAGGTTGAGGCGAGCAGCGTCCATCCCCGCCTGGACGAGCTCGTCCACGCGGTCGGCCGAGGCGGGCCCCAGAGTGGCGACGATCTTGGTGCGGCGCAGGCGAGCGGCCACGCTCGGCAGGGTAGCGACAGCGCTTGCCCGACTAGGCTCGATCTAAGCCGCCACCCGCTCGCGTCTCCTCTTCCTGGCTCGGGAGATCGCGCTCAGCTTGTTGGTGGCGTCGAGCGCCGCCACCTTGTAGGCCTGGGCCAGAGTGGGGTAGTTGAACACCGCATCCACGAGGAAGTCGACGATCCTCCCCGCGGCCATCATGGCCTGGCCGATGGGGACGAGCTCGGTCGCCCCCTGGCCGAAGACGTGGACGCCCAGGATCGTTCGCTCCTCGGCGTGAACCAAGCGCTTGAGCAGCCCCACCTCCTCGCCCAGGATCTTCGAGCGGGCGAGCTCCCGGTCGCGGGCGAGACCCACCTCGTAGGGCACGGAGTCGCCGGTCAGGCTCTCCTCGGTCTTGCCCTCGAAGCTGATCTCGGGGATGGCGGAGATACCGATGGGGACGAGCTCGGGAAAAGGGCGGGCGGCCACGGCGACGGCGTAGCAGGCGGCCAACCGCCCTTCCTCCATGGCGGTGGCGGCCGATCGGCCGCGCTGGGTGGGGCGTGTGCACGAGGACGGGCACCATCCCCTCGCCGGTATCGGCCGGGGAGGCGATGTTAAGTCGGCCTAGCCGAGCTGCCGATCGAGGTTGAAGGCGGCGCTGATGAGGGCGAGGTGGGTGAAGGCCTGGGGGAAGTTGCCCAGGGCCTCCCCCGTGGGCCCGATCTCCTCTGAGTACAGCCCCAGGTGGTTGGCGTAGGTCAGCATCTTCTCGAAGGCCAAGCGCGCCTCGTCCAGACGACCGGCCCGGGCCAGCGCCTCCACGTACCAGAACGAGCAGATGGAGAAGGTACCCTCGCTCCCAGCCAGCCCATCGGGAGAGGCCTCGACGTTGTAGCGGTGGACGAGGGAGTCGGAGACGAGCTCCCTGCCGATCGCGTCCAAGGTGGAGAGCCAGCGGGGATCGGTAGGGGCGACGAGCTTGGTCAGAGGCATGAGAAGGAGGGAGGCGTCGAGCACGTCGGTGTCGTAGTGCTGAACGAAAGCCTGGCGGGCGGCGCTCCAGCCTCGGCTCATGATCTGGTGGTAGATGGCGTCCCGAGCGGCCAGCCAGCGCACGAGGTCGCCGGGCAGACCGCGCTGGCGGGCAATGCGGATGGCCCGCTCCAACGCCACCCAGCACATGAGACGGGAGTAGGTGAAGTGCCTGCGGCCGCCCCGCACCTCCCAGATTCCCTCGTCCGCCTGGTCCCAGTGCTCGCACACCCACTCCACCATGCGCACGAGGTCCATCCAGGCCTCGTGGGAGATGGGCGCGCTGTACTTGTTGGCGAGGTACACGGAGTCGATGAGCTCGCCGTAGATGTCGAGCTGGAGCTGGTCGGCGGCCGCGTTTCCCACCCGCACCGGCCGGGAGCCCCGGTAGCCCTCCAGGTGGTCGAGAACGGTCTCGGCCAGGTCGACGCCGCCATCGACCCGGTACAAGACCCGGAGGGGGCCGGCCGGGCGCTCCGACCCTTCCCGAAAGCGGTCGGTGAGCCAGGCGATGAAGGCCTGCGCCTCCTCGGTGAATCCCAGCCGCAGGAGGGCGTACAGGGAGAAGGCTGCGTCGCGGATCCAGGTGTAGCGGTAGTCCCAGTTCCGGCTTCCTCCGATGGTCTCGGGGAGGCTGGTGGTAGGGGCGGCGACGATAGCCCCGGTGGGCTGGTAGGTGAGGAGCTTCAAGGTGAGGGCGGAGCGGTGCACCATCTCTCGCCACCGGCCTCGGTAGCGCGACTGCGACAGCCACCGCCGCCAGTAGGCGATCGTCTGCTCGAAGGCCGTCCTCGTCTCCCGCTCCGAGTAGGGCCGGGGCAGGGAGCGGCCGTCCACCCGCTCGAGCACGAAGGTGGCGCTCTCCCCCGCCCTCAGGGCGACCTCGGCCACCGCCCCGCCCTCCCTGAGCCGAAAGGGACAGGGTGCCTGGAGGGCGAGGGAGAGGTTGGGCGAGCGGAAGAGGACGCCGCGCTCGAGAACCTCGGCCTGGCTCCGATCGAGCCCGTAGTTGAAGCGAGGCTCGACCTCCACCCGGAACACCATCTCCCCGCGTACCTGGACGAGACGGCGGACGAGGCGGTGCTTGTGCGCCTCCTTCCTCTCGGCGGCGACGGGCATGAAGTCCTCGATCTCTCCCACGCCGTGGGGATGGAGGAAGCGGGTGATGAGCACGTTCGTATCCGGGAAGTAGAGCTGCTTCACGGCGTAGGGCTGGTGAAGGGGAGCGATCCGGAAGAAGCCCCCTTGGCGCTTGTCCAGGATGGCCGCGAAGACGCTGGGCGAGTCGAAGCGGGGGCAGCAGTACCAGTCGATGGCCCCGTCGGTGCCGACCAAGGCGACCGTGTGGAGGTTTCCGATCACCCCGTGCTCGGCAATCGGCAGGTAGTCGCGCACGGAGGGGAGGTTAGCGACGGAAGCGGGGGAAGGCCCTCCAGGCCGGGAAGCGCGCCCGCTCGCCCAGCTCCTCCTCGATGCGCAAGAGCTGGTTGTACTTGGCTACCCGGTCGGTCCGAGCGGGAGCGCCCGTCTTGATCTGGCCCGCGCCCGAGCCGACGGCGAGGTCGGCGATGGTGGTGTCCTCGGTCTCGCCCGAGCGGTGGGAGATGACGGCCGCGTAGCCGGCGCCGCGGGCAAGAGCGATGGCATCTAGGGTCTCGGTGAGGGTGCCGATCTGGTTGGGCTTGATGAGGATGGCGTTGGCGATCTCCTCCTCGATCCCCCGTCGCAGGCGCTCTGGGTTGGTGACGAAGAGGTCGTCGCCCACCAGCTGGAGACGGTGGCCGAGGCGAGCAGTCAGGTCGCGCCAGGAGTCCCACTCGTCCTCGGCCAGCGGATCCTCGAGCGACACGATCGGGTAGCGGCTCGCCAGCTCCTCCCAGAAGGCGATCATCTCCTTGGGAGCGAGTACGCGTCCCTCGAAGCGATAGGCCCCCTCCTTCCAGATCTCGGTGGCAGCCGGGTCGAGGGCGATCGCCACCCGCTCGCCGTGGCCGGCCCGCTCGGCCGCCTGAAGCACGAGCTCGATCGCCTCCTCGCTCCGCGCCAGGTCGGGCGCGAAGCCTCCCTCATCGCCTACGGCCGTCGCCAGGGAACGCTCCGCCAGCATGCCCTTGAGGGCGTGGTACACCTCCACCCCCACCCGCAGCGCCTCGGCGAAGCTCTCCGCCCCCGCCGGCACCAGCATGAACTCCTGTAGGTCGAGCGAGTTACGGGCGTGGGCGCCTCCGTTGACGACGTTCATGAGCGGAACGGGGAGCGTGTCTGCCCCCTCCCCTCCCAGCCACCGGTAGAGGGGAAGCCCGGCCTCGCTGGCGGCCGCCTTGGCGGCGGCCAGCGACACGCCCAGGATGGCGTTGGCCCCCAGCCGGCTCTTGGTGGGGGTGCCGTCGAGCGCGATCAGGGCCTCGTCCAGCCCGCGCTGGTCGGCGGCGTCCAGGCCCCGCACCGCCGCCGCGATCTCTCCCTCCACGTTGGCCACCGCCTTGAGGACGCCCTTGCCCATGTAGACGGTCGGGTCGCCGTCGCGAAGCTCCACTGCCTCGTGGACGCCGGTGGAGGCCCCCGAGGGGACGCTAGCCCGGCCCCGGGCTCCCGAGGCGAGCTCGACGTCCACCTCTACGGTCGGGTTTCCCCGCGAGTCGAGGATCTGCCTGGCCCGTACCTGGACGATGGCGCTCACCGCGTGCCCGCCTTGGCTCGATCGAAGTACCGATCCTGCTCCTCCAAGGAAAGATCGGCGAAGCGGCGACCTTCCTCGCT
>PSLH01000023.1:6432-6705 GCA_040289505.1 Thermoleophilia bacterium
GAGCGCCCGAGCCACGTTCACGCAGGCAAAGAGGAGATCGCCCACCTCCTCCAGGTGACGAGGGTGGGGCTCGGTCTCGGGGGCGGGCGGTGGGGCCTCAGCCAGCGCCTGCTCGAGCTCGCCCAGCTCGTCGCGGAGGTCGGCGAGCGCGCTCCCCGCGTCCGGGTAGTCGAAGCCCACCGCAGCCGCCCGGCGCTGGGCCTTGCGGGCGTAGAGGAGGGCAGGCAGGGTCTGGGGGAGGTGGTGGAAGATGCCCTCCCGCTCTTCCTGCTC